>CAIVSK010000079.1 GCA_903908495.1 Akkermansiaceae bacterium | reverse complement strand
CTGGCGCGAAACGCCTGGACTTGCAGCAGCGGGATCATATACATGTCATCGATCCAATAGCGGGCCTCCGCGGTGATGCCGTCGGCGGTGGTCTTCTCCCATTGGGCGTCGGCCAGGCCCAGCCCCATCGCCTTGCAGCGCGGGTCCTTGGTCTGCAGGAAGATCTCCAGCGGCACCGCGCCGAAGACCCGATAGTCAACATGCGCGCTGCGATTGATCCGCAGCGCGTCCGGTTCCGTGAGAATGGGCATCACCCGCCTAACGATCCTCTCGCCCAGAGCGGTATCGCCGGCCAGGCGGGCAAACGTCAGCGCGCCATACCAGCTGATCGCTTCCGGATAGATCACCCCCAGCGGGGCTTTCTCCGGCCGCGTCTCACAGCGCAACTGGCGCGGCATGACATTTTCCGCGATGCGCTTGCCTACCTCCGTCGGCGAGGTGCCCGCCGGCCACTCCGAGAAACACCTGGCAGCGGGGACTTGCGCCGCCACTGGCAGCGCGAGCACCGCCATGAGCAAGGCGGCAATGGCGATGAATGGATTTGTTGCGAGGTGAGGAGGCATGTGGGTCATGGCAGCAGGGTGAGTTTGAGTTGAATCGGCGCTGCCAGCCCCTTGGCGAACTCGCTGACGTGGCGGTTCCAGGCCTGCGCATCGGTGAAACGGCCGGCCTTATCCCAACAGAATCCGGCCCAATAGGTCGCGACTTGGCTGGCATCCGGGTGGATCAGGACGAGGTGGTTGAGCGCATCCTCAGTCTGCCTGGCAAAGACGGCGGGCGCGGTGATCAACGCCACGCCTTGCGAGCCGGCGTGGTTTTCCATGGCTTCCCATTTGGCGAGCCAGCCTTGGGCGGCATTGAGTTCAACCTGCTCGTTTTTGACCTTCTTCAGCCCCGCCGCGGCGGTGAGCTCGAGGGGGGCGGCCACGGCGGGATGATAGTGGCTTTCGAAGCGGCTGAATTGTTGGCCGGCGTCCAGCGCGATGCGTTTGGTTTCGCCGATACTCGCACCGTTGACGGGAAATGGGGCGTACTCAAGTTCAAACAGGACCCGCAGCGGGCCATTGGCGAGCACCCGCGAATTGATGAAATTGTGCGACACCCACAAGCGCTCGCCAGCCCACACGCCGCTGCCGCCGCAGCCGCGGCTCATGCCCGCGGAATAGAAATCGGCCCCCTCGCCGTGATCGACGTGATAGTCGTCGGCCAGATACCAATCGTTGACGACCATGCGCGGCGTGCGTTTCGACCAGATATCCACGGTGCTGCTGGTGAGCGGTTCGCCCTGCCAAGTCTCCAGCGCCTGGCCGTAGACGCGGTGGGCGACGCGGTCGTTCTCCCAGACGAAATCATCGAATCGCTCCCGCACGAACCGACTGAATGCCTTGAACCGGTCTTTTTGATAGACCTGTTTCGCACCCACCGTCACACTGAACGTTAGAGTTTCCCCCGCAGCGAAGTCCGCTTGGAAAATCACCGCATCGAAGGAGTGCAGGGCGTCGCCATCGGTATCGATGGCCTGGCAAATCAACTCATCGCCCCGCGCATCCGTCACGTGGATCAAGTTGAGGTTTTTGGCGTGCAGGGGTGCCAACTCCTTCGCGGATATTTCCAGGGTCTGGCCACTGCGGGCCAGTGGCAGCGGATTGGCGGCACGGATATCGATGCGGGCAGCGCCTGCCAGGGCGGGCAGGGCAACCAGAACCGCGACTGCGGCGGGCTTGAGACAGGGATGCATGGTGGTTAGATGAGTAAACGGAGCGCTGGCTGCAGCCGGCGCTCCGTGACAGAACCGCGATATTGTTAGGTGAGTATCAGGGGGTGGCAATGGTCACGTTGAGACGCGCAAACACCGTGCTCATGCCGGCGGGCAGATTGTACGATATCGTGGTGGCATTGTCCACTTCAGGTGTCACCGGTGCCCAAGTCACCATGTCGATCGAGGCTTCGATGGTGTAGGTGACGTCTCCGTTGGCGACCGCCTCGGCGCGCTTGGTGAATGAGAGCGTGTTGCGGGTTAGAGTTCCGACGCTGCCATCAGACCCCGCGTAGTTGAGGTTGAGCGCGTATTCCACGGCATTGGAGATCCCGTCGTGGTCCGAATCCGCGGTCAATCCACCGGTCACCCCGTGCGTTGCGGCCCAGCTGGCGTAGTTCGCCGGGCCGCTGCCGCTGGTCACCAACACCACCCCGGCGGTCCCGGCGAAGCAGGTGTCATTGATGTTTGCCGCGCCGGAGCCGGTTGCGCCCCAGGTCCCGGCGACTTGTTGCACCGCACCGAAGTAGAGGGAGGCGACGGTTTCAGTGCCGGTGGCTTGGACCTGGCCGCCGGTGATGACCAGCTTGCCGGAATCGGCGAGCGAGGTGCCGTTGACCGCCAGAATCCCCGCGGTGACCGTGGTGTCGCCGGTATAGGTGTTGGCACCGCCGAGGGTCAGCGCGCCGGTTCCGGACTTGGTCAGGCTGCCGCCACCACTCAGGATCCCGCTGTAGGTCGTGGTGGCGTTGTTGCCGCCGACGGTGAGCGCCACCGGGGTGGCCGCCACGGTGTGTGCGCTTGGATCATACTCGCTCAGCGCGACGTCGCCGCTGCCGGTGAGGGCACCCAGCGTTGCCGCCCCGCCCAGATTGGTGGTGAACACCAGCTGGCTGTTGCCGAATTGTTTGGCACCACCGGGGCTGCCGGTTAGGTTAAGCGTGGCACTGGCCAGCGCGTTGGCCGCGTCGAGGGCTACATAGACGCCCCCGCCGCTGTTGGCGTTGACGCTCAGGGTGCCCGCATAGGTGTTGGCGTTGTTGGTTAGGAAAACGATCGAGGTTTCCCAGGCGTTGGTGCCACCATACGTCTGCTGGACCGTGAGGGCTCCGGTGCCACTCAGGACTCCGTCGACAAACAGGCCTTTGTTAGTGTCGGCACCCGCATTGTTGAAGGACGAACCGAGGCTGCCGCCGCTGGCACCAATGGCGATGGTGCCGCTCAGATGCTGATAGGCATCCCACGCATAGAGGCCGCCGCCATTGATCGTGACGGGGTTGGCGCTGGTGTAGGTCGCGGTGGGGGTCTCAAACCAACCCAGCTCGATGTGGCCGCCAGTGACCGCGACGGACCCCGCACCCAGCGATTGGGCGCGGCACTGGAGAATGCCGGCATTGACAAACAGGCCGCCGCTGAAGGTATCGGCGCCGGTGAGGGTTTGGATGCCCGCGCCCGTTTTGGTAACGGCCACCAGTTGTCCGTTGGCGGTGTTGCCGTCGGCGATCACGCCTGAAAACAGGGCGGTGATCGCTTTGGCGCCAATCGTGTAGGTCACGTGCTGACCCACGCTACCGGCCACGCCCATGGTGACGGTTCCGGCACCTGTGAGAGCGCCCAGCGCCACGTTGCCATTGTTGCGGGTGGTCAAAAAGCCATTGACGTCAAACGTGGTGGAGTCGCCACCGTTGGCGAGACTCGTGGCACCGAAGCGCAAGGTGGCCCCCGTCGGGATCGCCACGGTTCCAAGCAATCCTTGGAATTGCTTGGTGGTCGCCCCGAAACTGACCTGTGTCGTTCCACCGAGAGTGAGCTTTTGATCGGCGGATCCCGAGACGGAGCCGGTCGAGCCGTTGGAAACGCCTGCCGCGAGGAAGGTCGCATTCGCGTTGGTTCCGGACAGGGTGATGGCGTTGCCGATACCGCCGGTGGGCACACTCAGCGTCGTGGCATCGGCCAGGGTGATGCCTCCCACAATCGAATTGCCAATAACCAGCATGCCGCCATCGACGAGCGTGCCACCGGCATAGGTGTTGGTGCCGCTCAAGGTCAGGGTGCCGGTGCCGGTTTTGTCGAGGGCTCCGCTGCCGCTCACCGCGCCTGTAAGGTTGATGGCGTAGGAATTGGTGTCCACCGCGACGCTGCCACCGGCCAGCACCACACCGCGGGCGGCACCGAGGGCGAAGGCAGCGCCGGCTTGCAGCTTGGTGCCGCTGTTGAGGGTCAGGGTGGCCACCGCGCCGAGAGCGGCGTCGCCATTGGCGCTGAGCGTGCCAGCGCTGACCAGCGTGCCACCGGTGAAGGTGTTGGCTCCGGTGAGGGCCAGAGTGCCTGCGCCGGTTTTATTGAGGGTACCGGCGGCACTGCCGTCGGCAATCACTCCGTTGAGGGTCAGGGTGGCAGCGGCATCCACCGCCAGGGTAGTGGCGGCGTCGCCCAGTTGGTACGCCCGGAGCGAAGAGATGCTGGCCGTGGCCTTCAAGGTGGCGGCGCCGATGGAGACCGCCCCGCTGGCATCACCGAGGCTGGTGCTGCTATTGACCGTGACGGTGCCGGCAGAGATCGCGGTGCCTCCCAGATAGGTGTTCGAACCGGTGAGGACGAGGGTGCCGTTGCCGCCTTTGGTCAGCTTGCCGTTGCCACTGATCACACCCGAGACCGTCAGCGTGTCAGCCGCTCCAACGGTCGAGAAGGTGGCCCCGAAGCTGTTGGTGACCAGCGGCACGGCAATGCCATGGCTGCCCGCCGTAGCGGTGACCGAGGCGCTGGCGCTGTCGCCGTCGAGAATGAGGCTGCCACCGCCGCCATCAGCGAGCGTGTAGGCGGAAGTGGCATTATTGAACGACAAGGTTCCGACGGTGTAGGCGGAGGCCACCGTGATGGTACGCGGCGCGGTGATCGGGGTACCACCACCCCCCAAGGCGGCAAAGGTACCCGCCGTATTGGGGGCGGAACCCACGGACCAGTCGGCTCCCGTGCCCCACGAGCCGTCGCTATCGGCATTCCAATAGTTCACGGCGGCGGCTGAGTCGGCGACCGTCAAGGTGACGAATCCGCCCGCCGAGCCGAAGGTATATGTTTTACCGACCACCGGCGAGTTGGCCAGCGACAGCGCGCCGACCCCCGAACCGCCGATGGCACCACTGTATCCAATCAGGTTGTACACCCCATTGGCCGAGAAATTCGCCCCGCCATTGAGGGTAACGGCCCCGCCATTGATGGTTAGCGCGCCACTGGTGGTGACGTTGATTTGATCGTGTGAGGCGGTGCTGGCGATGTCGTAAGCCAGGAGCGAGCCCGAATTGAGAGTCAGCCCGCCCACGCTGAGGGTGCCGATGCCGCCGCTGCCCGGGGCGACCGTTGAGCCCAAAGCGACCGTGACGGATCCCGCCAGCGTGCCGGTGCCCGCCAGCGTCGAGCTGCTGCCAAGGGTCACCGCGGAAGAGGCAAGTGAACCGGTCACCTGGAGGATGCCGCCAGTCACGGCGGTGGTGCCGGTATAGGTATTGACTCCGGCAAGGCTGAGGGTGTTCGCGCCAGATTTGGCTAGACCGAGGGTGCCCGCCGCGCCGTCCTGCAGGATGCCGGCATAGGTACTGGTGCCTGAGGTGCTGCTCACCGTCAGAGTTGCAGCAGTGCTGTTGTTATTTTCAATGACCGGAGTGCCGACCGCGGCGTTGGTGTTGAGCGTGGCCACAGTCAGACTGATGCCATCGAGCCACACTTTGCCGGTCGAACCGGAGCCGAAGCCGATGCCTGCGCTGGTGGCCGTGCCGAGCGCGGTGGCATTGCCCAGATGAAGGGTGCCGGCATCCACCGACACGGTGCCGGCGTAGTTGCTGGCCTGGCCCAACATCACGGTGCCGGGGCCTGCAATGTGAGTCACAGTGTCGCTCAGCCCGCCGGTGAAATCATTCGCGGCATTGCCGATGGTGAAGACATCGCCGGAGCCGACGGTTGACAGGGTGGCCGAGGTCGCGGCGATCGCGCCGAGGGTAATGCGGCCGTTGGTGGTGGTGGACCCTGAAGAACGGATCGTGCCACCACTCCTGAGATTGAGCGAGACACCGTTGTCCAAGGTAATGTTGTTAGCGAGTTCGAGCTTGGCACCGCTATTGACCCAGGTTTGCAGATTGTTGGCCGTCCCGCTCGTCCCGAGGCCTTGGTTGTTCTGGATCGACAGGACGCCCGCATTCACTTGAATGCCGAGGGTTCCAGCTGTGCTTGTTATGTTAGCACCGCTGAAGACGTTCGCACCCGCAAGAATCCAGGTCCCGACGCCTTCTTTCTTTAGGACGATGTTAGATACACCGCTGGTGGCGAGGCTCGTGGTGATGACGCCGCTGAGCGTATTGTTGCCCGTGTTGGCCCCGTCGAGGCTGATTGCGGTGGAGCGGTTGGTGGCGGTATTGGCCGTGATCGCACCGGAAAGCGTGAGCGTCGCCGCCGCGGTGGTCGAGTCGTTCTTGAAAGTGTAGCCAATCGTCGTGCTTGAGGGAGCGCTGAAAGAGATCGGAGCTGCCACGACTTGCGAGTTGGTAACCGCGGCGGCGATGTTGATGCTATTGCCATAGGACGGGGTGCCACCAGATCCGCCCCCCCGGACGATGATCGCAGAACCACCATTGACGCCCACCACATAGGGACCGGCCGCCGCTGCGAAGTTCATATTCTGGATGGTGACCGCCACGGATGGGGTGACCGGGCTCGAGCTGCCGCCAAAGGTCGAGGCGACATTGAAGGTGGCGGAATCCCCGGTGCCATTCGGGAAAGCTGCCACCGACCAGTTCGTCGCACTGTTCCAGGTCCCGTCCACCGGAGAGGCCAGCCAAGTCGCGCTCGTCGCCGAGGCGAGGGATGAAGCACAAAGGCTGATGACAAGGGTAGCGGCGGAGCATAAACGGCCGTGGAAGAGCGCGGAGGTGCGGAGCGAGAGGCGTGAGGGCTTCATGAATGGACGGGGTTTTGACTGGGTGTATTGGAACGGGCTTGGAAATGCCGGCGGGCACTTCCATAATTACGATAGCAGTTATCGCCCCGCCGTCCGAAATCGTCGATACCCCAACCGGAGTACTCGCTGCACGCCTGCCGGGGAGGCATGCGGCCGCGTTGTGGAGGGGGGCACGGGCTTGGGGACAGGCCGCCCTCCGGCGCATGGTCCGGTGCCACCCCGGATTTCAAAGCATGCCGGAAGAACCTTCCTTCGAGTCGCGGAACTTCATCGCGGCCTCGGTGCGGGAGTGGACGTGGAGTTTGTCATAAATCCGCCGCAGATGGACCCGCACGGTTTCCACGCTGATGGTCAAACGGTCGCCGATCTCCTTGTTCGCCAGCCCCTTGGCGAGCAATTCGAGCAGCTCGGTTTCGCGCTTGGAAAGCTTCACCGCGTCGATGTCCGCCGCGGCGGCCTTGGCCGGCTGGTGGAACGCTTCGACGACCCGGCGGGCGATTTCCGCAGTCATCGGGGCACCGCCGGCGCGGACGTCGCGGATCGCCTGGCGCACCTCCTCTGGAGTCGACCGCTTGAGCAGATAGCCAGCGGCCCCGGCCTTGAGCGCGGCGAATATCTGGTCGTGATCGCGATAAACCGTGACCATGATCACTTGAATCTCCGGCAAATGGCGCTTGAGACGGGCCGTCGCCTCAATGCCAGACATGCCGGGCAGATTGATGTCCATCAACACCACCTGCGGCCGGAATGCATCGATTTTTTTCAACGCCTCCTCGGCGCGGGACCAGACGCCGACGCAGCGGAAATCCGACGCGGACTCGACGATTTTGCGCAGCCCAGCCCCCAGCGCGGCATTGTCCTCGACGATGGCGACTTCAGTGACCGATTCGCGGGAGAGCGACATGGCAATCAGGAAACAGGTTTGGTGGAACCCGGCAAGGGGAAACTCAGAAAAACGCGGGTGCCGTGGCCGCGCGACGATTCGATCCGGCACTCGCCGCCGGCTTGGTGCATGCGCTGTTTCAGGTTGCCGAGGCCATCGCCGCCGACCACCTCGTCCGGCTCGAAGCCGCGGCCGTCGTCGGCAATGCTGATTTCCAACCGCTGGTCGGTCACCGCGATGCCGAGCATGACCTGGGTGGCCGCCGCGTGTTTGACGATGTTATTGAGCGCTTCGCGGGTGACCAGATACAAGCCATGGCGCTGCGCGGTGGCGAGCGGATAGGCGGGAATCTCGCGGGCGACGTCGAGCCGCAGCGGAATGCGGGCGATATCGAGAAACTCGCGGGCAAAGGCCGCGAGGTAGTCGACCAGCGAGCGCAGGGTGTCTTCGCGCGGATTGACCGCCCAGACGATTTCATCCAAATTGCCGACGACGTGTTTCGCCTTGACCGAAAGTTGGTCGAGCTGGGGCCGCAGTTCGGATTGCGCGGCATCCTCGGCGGCGAGCGCGGCGAGCATTGAAATCTCGGTTAGACTGGCACCCAGTTCGTCATGCAAATCGCGGGCGATGCGGGTGCGCTCGCCCGCCGCGGCCTGGCGGACTTTCAATGCCTGGATCCGGCCTTTGAGGCGCATTCGAGCGGCGAGCCAGCCGCTGCCGGTAGCCAGCAGGACCACGCACCCGCCCGCAGCCATGTAAAACCATGCCGTCTGCCACAGTTGCGGCGGAATCACCACCGCCATTCGCGCCGCGGCCTCGCTGCGCAGACCGTCGCCATTGATCGCCATCACCTCGAACGTGTAGCGTCCCGGCGGCACCGCTTCAAAGGCGGCGACGCGCTGGCTGCCGAGTTCCCGCCACGCATCGTCGAGTCCGGCGAGCCGGGCGCGGTAGGTGATTTTTTCCGGCGCGCTGAGGCTGATGCCGACAAAATGGAACTCGAGACGGGCGCGGCCCGGCGCGGTGGTGACCGGGCCACCCGCGCCAACCTTGATCATGCCATTGGCGCTGACGTTCTGCAAATACACCGGCGGTGCCACCGGATTGGCCTCCACCACCTCCGGCCGCACCCGGGCAATGCCGCTACCGGTGGCAAACCATAGCAATCCATCCCGCCCCCGCCACCCCGCCGGTTGAAAGCCGCCGATGCATTCGCGCGACAGCAGGCCGTCGCTGTGATCGAGGCGCAGCCATCGCACGGCGGACTCGGGGTGCTGGCTGTGCGCCAGCAATTCGCGGCGTTCCACCCGGATGATGCCACCCAACGACCCCAACCACAGGAACCCCGCGGGATCATCCAACACACAGGTGAGCCGCGCGTCCGGCAGCCCGTCGTTGGCGTCAAAACCCGTCCAGCGTGCCCCATCCCACAGGAAAAGCCCACCACCAAGGGTGGATACCCAGGTCTGGCTGGCCGTAAGCGGCAGAATGCCCGAAATCCAGCTGTGCTTCAGAACCTCCGGCGCTGCTATGCTGCGAAAGCCGCCCGCATTACCTAACAAAACAGTCCCGGTCGAGCTGCCGGCGATGATTTTACCGCCGGGAAAGGCCTGGATGACGGTCAAATCGAGGTCCTCCACCCCATCCTCCCTGCCGAGCTGGCGCACCGTGTCCCCGGTCAAGCTGGCCAACCCCTGCGAGCCGCCAAACCACAACACGCCACTGGCATCCTGCGTGATGGAGCGCACCTTGGAGGGAATCTGGGACTTGCCAAACTGCGGTTGGAACACGCCCGCATCGTAGCGAAACACGCTGCCATCCTGCGTCGCCACCCACAGCCGCTCGCGCTGGTCTTCAAACAGGGCCGCCGCCGGCCGCGGATTGCGCGCGCTCGACAAACCGATATGGCGCGTGACCCCCGCCCGCCGCTGGTCCAGCCCGCCGCGGCGCTTGGCAAGCCACCAAGTGCCCGCCCGGTCCTCCAGCAAGGCGGAAACCGCGGGTTCACCCTGCCCGGCGTTGGAATCGACCACCTCGACGCGCGCCAACCGGACCCGCACCAAGCCGTTGACGTGAGTGGCCGCCCACAAATTCCCCTCGCTGTCTTCCAACAATTCATTGACCGCGAAGGCGCGGCCGCATTGGGGCAGTTCCACATGCACCTCCGCTTCGCCGCCGAGCGCAACGGTCAGACCACCGCCGGCACCCGCGCGCCAGACCCGGCCCATCCGGTCGCTCAGCACCAAGCCGCTATTGGCATCGACGCTCCTGCCACCGGCCACCCGCTGCTTGAGGTCCGCCGCGAAGGCGGCTTCGAGTTCTTCCGATGCGGGCAGGCGGGCAATCCCACCCTTGGCGTCGATGCGGCTGACTTCCTCACCCCGCTTGATCAGCACCGCGCCGCCCGCCTCCTCCACCAACTGGGTCACTTGGCGCGGCTGGGGGTCACGCATATTCGCCAGAATCCGGCTCAACTTCCCGCCGCCCGCGGCAAACAGCCCGCCTTGATAGGTCGCCGCAAACACCCGCCCGCCCGAACAGGCAAACAGCCGCGAAAACGCCAGCCGATGCCGGCTCGACTCGCTGCCGGCTTCGACCGACTCGAACTCGAAGCCATTGAAACGCGCAATCCCCTCCGCCGTGGCCACCCACAGGTAGCCGTCGCTGGCCTGCACCACCGAGCGGACCACGTTGCCCGGCAAGCCGTCCTGCGACTGCCACACCCGCACCAACGCCCCGGCTTGCGCCGAAATCGCCGCCGCGCCGGCCCACAATATCAGCAACGCGAAAATGAGTGCTCTGGATGGATGCCTGGTATGCAATAGCTTGGAATGCACAATCGGCGCGCTCACCGGCCCTTGGCAAGGCCAATTTTTCCCACCCCTCCAGCCAGTCAGTCCTTGGCGGACAGGAATCCGGCCAGCGGCGGGTTGGGCAGGCGGCGCAGGCCGGCGATGACGCAGGCGGCGTTGAACTGCGCGCCGAGGTCGCTGGTGTGGGTGCCGGTGTCGGCGAAGAACGTCGCCACCTTGTCCTTGCCGGCTTGCTTGTAGGCGTCGGTGATGATCTGGGTCAGATCCATGAAGAGCGCGTGGTGAGTGGTGGCGACCTCCGCATCCCAGCGGGCGATGTTCTCGAAGTCGCGGCCGCTCTGCCAGCGCTGCAAGTGCGGGATCGGCGAACACAGGATGACCCCGGCGTGTTTCGCCTGGGCCTCGGTCACGAACTTTGCCATGTACCAGCCGAAGGTGTGGACGAGTTCCGTGCTGCCATCGGGCCGGGTGTCGGCCACGGTGCCATCGCCGGTGCCGCTGCCATCGGCGCGGCCTTTGTTCGCCGGATCGCCGATGCGACCCAGATCATTGTGGCCGAACTGAATGATGACAAAATCGCCGGGCTGGAGGACATCGACCACTTTCTGCCAGCGGCCTTCGGTGAAAAAGGTACGGGCGCTGCGGCCGCCGATCGCGTGGTTGACGACGTTGATTTTGTGAGAATCGAAAAACGGCGCGATGCGCTCACCCCACCCCCACATGCCGGCCTTGCCGCCGCTGCGCACGGTGGAATCGCCGACGAGATGCAAGGTCGGCAGCGCGCGGTTGGCAGCGGTTTCCACCGCGACGGTGGACGCATCCACCACGGGCCGCGGGTCTTCCGCGGCAGCCAGCCGGCCGCCAGCCGCCAGGGTGGCGGCAACCAGTGATACGAACAGGCGCCGGCTCATGGGTCGCTGCGGAAAGGGGCTGCGGGGAGGCCGGCGGAGTTATATAAATTGGCACCCGCCGGGTTGTCGGCCCATGCATAGCGGACGAAGACCGGCTTGCCGATGGCGGGGCTGGAAACCATCACGCTGTTGCCCTCCACCACCGCCTCGGCCCAGACGAATTTGCGATCGGCCGCCGCAATGGCAAACTGCCGCAATGGCCCGCCCTTGGCCACCAGCCCGCCCTCGGCGTGGTCGAAGCGCAAGCGGATGCGGCCGTTTTGCAGCTCCTGCCCGCGCAGCACCGGGCCACTCGCTTCGCCGGCCTGACCATACGCATCGGTCAGTGCGAGGCGGGCCAGCCGCTTGCCGACGTCGAGCTTGTTGCGGGGATGCACGTCCTTTTCATCACCGATATCGATGGTGACGGCCATGCCGGTGTGGGGCAGCGCCAGCGCCTTGGCCTGGGCCTCGCGCATCTCGGGCAACTGGCCGCCGGACGGTTGGGCCGCAGGTGCCTTGTAGGCGGCAAGCTGCACGAAATAGAACGGCAGTGCCGGATCATTCCACTGCTGGCGCCAATCCCCGATGAGGACCTCCTGCAGATCCGGATAGAGTTTGCGGGTGTTTAAATTCGACTCACCTTGGTACCAGATCACGCCGCGGATGCCATAGGGAACCAGCGGCGCAATCATGCCATTGTGCAGCACGCTCGGGTTGTGCTGGTCGCGAAATGGATCGGGATTCTTGGGCGCGCGGCCGCGGCCGGCCTTGGCCAGCGCGTTGCCGTAATCGAGGAAAAACTTCGGATCGTCGCGATACGCCAGGGCCTTCTTTCCCATGGCATGTAGCAAGTCGCTGAATTGCGGATGCGCCGCCAAGCATTCCTCGCGCATCCACGCCTCGATCGTGCTCGCGCCATAGGCACTGGTCACCAGGCCCACCGGCACCTTGAGTTGCTGCTGCAGGCTGCGGCCGAAATAATACGCCACCGCGGAAAATTCGCCGGCGGTTTGCGGCGAGCAAGCGACCCACGCCCCCGCCAGCTCGCGTTGCGGTCGTTCATTCATCGCCCACTCGGCGCTGAACATCCGCAGCTGCGGATGATCCGCCGCCGCCACCTCCTTGTCCCAGTCCGCTGCCCCGGAAAATGAGCGCTTCGCCGTCTTGGCCAGCGTGAAATCCATGTTCGATTGCCCCGAGCACAGCCACACATCCCCCATCAGCACATCCGCGTAACTCCGCGCCTCCGCCCCGGCCGCCACTTCTAGCTGATAGGGCCCGCCCGCCGCCAGCGCCGCCAACTCCACTTTCCAAGCACCCTTGTCGTCCGCCCGGCTGGTGGCGGTGTGTCCCGCCAGTTTCACAACCACTGCCGCGCCCGGCAGCGCCATCCCCCACACCGCAAGCGGCTTGTCGCGCTGCAGCACCATGTGGTCTCCAAACACCGCCGGCAGCCACAGCCGCGCATCTAACAAACACTTGGCGAGCTGGCAGCCCGCCAGCGTCCGCAGCGCGCCAATCATGGCCGCCGCATTGAACTCCGCTCCTGCCGGGGCCGTGTGGGTGTGATCCGTCCCGGCAAACAGCCCGGCGGTTTTTGCCTGGCCGAGAGCATCAAACCGATCCGCCAGAATCCGGTTGAAATCGATGAACAAAGCGCCCTGCTGCGCCGCCGCTTGTTTGGCCCAGAGGCTCAGGCCCTGCTCCTCGCGGGTGACTTTGCCATCCTTCCAGATGTTGCGCGGAATCGGCGAGATGACGATCGGAATGGCCCCCTTGGCGGTGGCTTCACTGGCGTATTTGCGCAGATACCAGCCGTAACTGTGCACCGTTTCCGGCTTGCCATCCGGCTTGCGGACGATGTCTTCCGACTCGTCGCCATTGCCCTTGATGGACGCCCGGCAACGCTCGTCGTTCAAGGGCCCGCCGTCGTTGTGACCAAACTGCATCAGCACGAAATCCCCGGCCTTGAGGTTGGCCAGCAGCGCGTCCCACCGCCCTTCGGTTAGGTAAGTCCGGCTGCTGCGCCCCCCGATCGCGCGGTTGATCACCTCGATTTTGGCCGGATCAAATGCGGGCACCAACGCGTCGCCCCACCCTTGCTGGCCCGCAGTGCCGGTGCGCACCGTCGAGTCCCCAATGAGATACAACACCGGATTTGCCCAACAAATCACGGCCATCGCCCACAGGACGAGGCCGGCAATAGCAGGAATACGTGACGACATGGCCACAGCCTGCCCCGCAACTGCCGCCTTGTCAGCTACCCAAATGGAGTAAGCCGCGACGCGCAACCCAGCCACCCTAACAAACGTTATAGTGTCACCGCCGTGCATACCTTCCCCACCTCCATCCTCGCCCTCGCCCTCGCCCTCGCTCCGTTCGCCAGCGCCGCCCTCGCCGCCTCGGCGCCGTCCGCGCCAGCGCCACCCGTCACCCTGGTGGAGCGCGGTGATACGCTGGTGCTCGCCAACGGGGCGCTCACCGCCACCATCACCAAGGCCAGTGCCACGCTGCGCTCGCTGCGGTTCCGCGGCAGCGAGTTCGTGCGCCAAGGCCGCAGCGGCGCGTATTTCAGCATGGATGGCGGCACTAATTACCGAGTGCCCGCCGGCTGCACGCTGTCAGTCACCACCCGCAACGACGACCTGGTCGATGTGGCCCTGCGCCAAAAAGGCCCGGCCCAGCACCAGGCGGTGGATATCGAGGTCCACTACGTGCTGCGTCGGGGCGACACCGGCCTCTACACTTATGTCATCCTCGAGCATCCGGCGAGCTATCCGGCCACCCGCATCGGCGAGTGGCGGATGGTGTGGAAGCTGCCGGATGATCTGCTGGACACCATTGCCGTCGATGCCCTGCGCTCGCGCCAGATGCCCACAGCCAGTGACGTGGCCCACGCCGAGGCCACCGGCATCAAGGAAATCGTCAAGCTCGGCAGCGGCATCCGCGGCGGCAAGTTCGAGTGCAAATACGACTACAATGCCAACTATCAGACGACCCCGTTCTGGGGCCACGCCGGCACCCGCAACGGCCTCGGCGCGTGGATGGTCTTTGGTTCGCACGAATGGTTCAACGACGGGCCGACGAAGCAGGATCTAACATCCGCCGACCGCATTCTCCACGTCCACTTCGGCATGAACCACTACAACGGCTCGACCCTGGCCATCGCGGCCGGCGAGTCCTGGCGCAAACTCTACGGACCGTTCCTGCTCTATCTCAACCAAGCCGACGGCGGCCCCGCCGCGGCAACCCTCGACGCCAAACGCCGCGCCGAGGTCGAGCACAGCGCCTGGCCATACGCCTGGCTCACCGGCCAAGCGGCATACCCGCCGGCCAGCGGCCGCGGCAGCGTCAGCGGCCGCCTGCTGGTACACGATGCCGCCAAACCGGCACTCGCCGGCGGCGGGGCCTGGGTCGGCGTGGCGCAACCGGAGGCTGGCGGCAACTGGCAGTTTGAGTCGAAGCATTACCAATACTGGACCCGTGCCGCCGCCGACGGCACCTTCAGCATCCCGCACGTCCGCCCCGGCAGCTACACCTTGTATGCCTTCACCAACGGCGCGGTGGACGAATTCAGCCGCGCCAAGGTGACCGTGGCGGCGGCGGCCACCACCCAACTCGGCGATCTGACATGGCAGATCGTCCGCGACCGTGGCCGCTTGGTGTGGGAAATCGGCACGCCGGACCGGAGCGCGGCGGAGTTTCGTCACGGCAACGACTATTTCCAAGGCTATTTATGGACCCGTTTCGCTGACGAGTGGCCCAATCCGCTGGAGTTCACCATTGGCCGCAGTGATCCGGCGCGCGATTGGAACTACGCCCAATCCGGCTATCCGGCCCGGCCGAAAGGCCAAACCCCTTGGAAATGGCGGATCCACTTCCAACTCGAGCACCTGCCGGGCGCCGCCGCCACCCTCACCCTTGCCTTCGCCTCCGCGGAGGGTGCCCGCCTCGACGTTTTCGCCAACTCCGAGGACCACCCGGTGGCCACCTGCACCCCCGCCGTTCAGGGCGGCAACGCCTTGCTGCGCGAGTCGATTCACGCCAAGTACTGCTTCAATCGCATCACCATCCCCGCCGCCAACCTGCATCAGGGTGCCAACACCATCACCCTCGTCCAAACCCGCACCCAATCCCCCCAATTCCACGTCATGTACGACTACCTCTCGCTGGAAGTGCCGGACTGAGGCCGGGTTTATGAATCGGAGTCTCCTGCAAATCATTATTTGCTTCGACTAGCGGATTTCCAGGGTTTTAGAATCCGCGCGTATGACTCAACCACCAACGACGTTTTGCCAATCCTGTCTGTTTGAATCCGGGCTCGGTGGCGTGGTCATCGCCCGCTACAAATCCGCCGGACGGGTGGAGGCCGGGGTCTTCCTGGTGGACGTTTTCTGCCAAGGGGTGAAAAATGCGTACTTCCTCCAATGTCACGAGACGGAGCTGGCGGACGTGGTGGAACGAGCCTGCTGCAGTGTCACTGGCGACCCTGCCACCGAGCATTCCGGCGCATGGGGGCGCAAATTGATTGAAGCAAGCGTGGCTTATGCCCGCCGGCTGGGTTTTGCGCCCCATCGGGATTACAAGCAAGCGGCGCGGGTCATGGGCGGCATCGATCCCAAGGACTGTGCCGAGACCTTTGTATTTGGCAGCGATGGCAAGCCCCTGTTTGTCGCGGGCCCCAATGACAGCGAGGCCAGATGCATGCTAATCCTGAGCGTTCTCACAAAGAAGCTCGGTCCACCTCCGGCGTTTCACTACATCGTGCCGCTCGATGAATCCGATGAGATTATTATCGAGGGCGCCTCCTCCTGACCGCTTGTCGGGATGGGCGGCATCCACGAAGAAATCACCCATATTGGGGGCATCACGGCTTGTTGAGCGGCTCGCCGCAGCTTGGCCAGCCGGCGGCCGACCAGGTGAGGGGACGGATCAGGAACAATCTTCCGAGCTTTGGTTGGTCGCGGCGGAAGGCGTGATGGACGATGAAATCGCCGTGTTCGGTCTGCAGTATCCCGTTGTGGCCGGGACCGGCCCAGTGCTCGTCGCTGATCAAAATCGGGGTGCCGCCACCATCCAGCATCGACTTGCCGGATTGGTCGAGATACGGCCCGAGGGCGTTGTGCGAACGTCCCACCACCACCTTGTAATCGCTCGCGGCGCCGTTGCAGCAATGGTCCCAGGAGGCAAACAGGTAATACCAGTCGTCGCGTTTGATCACATAGACCCCCTCGATCGGTGCCTCCGGCACGTCCGCCGCGCGCTTGGCGATGGGGAGGATGACCGGCTTGTCAGATGCGGGCTTGCCGGTCTTCGCGTCGAGAGCCACCGCCTTGATGCCGCCCCAGAACGAGCCGAAAAACAGGGTCCAGTGGCCATCGGCCGCGACAAACATCGCCGGGTCGATGGCGTTATAATCGCATTTGCCGGGAAACGACTCGAGCACCAGGCCGCGGTCGTCCCAATGGTTGTCGGGGTTGCCGGGTTCGAGCCGGCGATTGACGGCGAGTCCGATGACGGAGTGCTGGCTGCCGAAGCTGGAAACCGAGTAGTAGAGATAGTAGAGGCCATCGTGAAAGGAAATGTCCGGGGCCCAAATCCCGTCGGCGGCGGGCACCGCCTTCTTGGCCCAGGCCGGCACATCCGCGGCGAATACCCGCCCCGCCGCGTCCCATTTCTTCAGGTCGGTGCTGTGGATGATTTTCACACCCCTGCCGGTGGCAAACGCATAGGTGCCGGTGTCCCCGTTGTGGCCGCTCACCGCACTCGGGTCCGCAGCACCACCCCAGATGCCCTGCGCATGGCCCGGGCTGCAAAATAACAAGGCGAGAGCGACGACGGCGACAGGTGGCGGGATTCGGTTCATGGCTGGAATGGGGAGCTGTGCGTGATTGAAAATTTTCGGCCGTGACCAAAATATGGTCAGGAGGCGATATACCCGCCATGACCACCATGGATTTCACAATTTTGGAAGGATTTGCCTGAATTGCTGTGAATTCATGGATCCCCACAAGCGATGGGACGGTAATACGACTTCGCCCTTTGCGAATCCCTCGGCCGCGCCGATGAACACAACGGTATGCGAAAAGGAGATCCAATGCGATTGCTCAAGATGATGATCACGGCTTGCCTGGGAGTGGCTGCTGCGGATGCCCGCCTCACGCAATCCTTCGATGCGGACTGGCGCTTCCTGCAGGCCGATGTGGCAGCGGCCCAGCAGCCGCAATTCGACGATTCCGGCTGGCGGCAACTTGCCGTGCCCCACGATTGGAGCATTGCCGGACCGTTTGCGGAGACCAACAAGACCGGCGGCGCGGGCGCGTTCCTGCCCTCCGGCGTGGCTTGGTATCGGAAGCGCTTCGTGCTGCCGCCGGCCCTCAGGGACCAGCGGGTATGGATCGAGTTCGACGGCGTGATGCAAAACAGCGAGGTGTGGATCAATGGCCACCCGCTTGGAACCCGCCCGCTGGGTTACGTGAGCTTCGGCTACGACCTGACCCCGCACCTCAATGTGGGCCCGGACGCCACCAATGTCATCGCCGTGCGCGCCGACACTTCCGCCCAACCCGCGTCGCGCTGGTACTCCGGCGCGGGAATTTACCGCCATGTGCGGCTGGTGCTGACCGATGCGCTGCACCTCGAACGGCACGCGACTTTTGTGACCACCCCGGCCATCGGCCATGATCGAGCCACCATTCGCGTGGCCACCCGCGTGCTCAACGACTCGGCCGCCCCGCGCCGGGTCACCCTGGTGGCGACGGTCTACGGCCCCCCCGGCTCAGCCCCGGACGGCAGCTACGCGTGCTCCGCGGAGTCGCCGTCCATCGAGGTGCCCGCCAAACAGGGCCGCGACGCGACGCTTGATATCGCGATGCCGTGGGCCCCACGGTTGTGGGATGTGCAGCACCCTGACCTGCACCGGGTGGCAGTTCGGATTATTGAATCCGCCAAGACGGTCGATGAGGAAACCGTGCCGTTCGGCATCCGTGAGGCCACTTTCACGGCAGACGCCGGGTTCCTCCTGAACGGCAAAAAAGTGGTCCTCAAAGGCGTCTGCCTGCATCACGATGGCAGCGCCTTCGGGGCCGCCGTCCCGAACGCCGTGTGGGAACGCCGCCTCAAGACCTTGCGCGAGGTCGGCTGCAACGCAATCCGCACCGCCCACAATCCGCCCTCGCCTGACTTTCTCGACCTGTGCGACCGCATGGGGTTTCTGGTCATGGATGAGTTCTTCGATTGCTGGACGGTTCGGAAAAAGCCGTACGACTACAGTTTATTTTTCACCGACTGGTCGAAGCGGGATGCGGCCGACACGATTCGGCGCGACCGCAACCATCCCAGCGTGGTGCTGTACAGTGTTGGCAATGAAATCCACGACACGACCAACGAGGCCCGGGCCAAGGGGGTTTTGCGGGGGTTGGTGGACATTTGCCACACCGGCGACCCCACCCGCCCGGTCACCCAGGCCTTGTTTCGCCCGAACGTCAGCCATGATTACGACAACGGCCTGGCCGACATGCTCGATGTGATCGGCACCAACTATCGCGACGCGGAATTGCTCGCCGCCCAGCGCGCCAAACCGGAACGCAAGATCCTCGGCACCGAGCAGGGCCACGACAGGCAGACTTGGCTCGCCTTGCGCGACCACCCCACGTATTGCGGGCAGTTCCTGTGGACCGGCGTGGATTACCTCGGCGAGGCCCGCAGCTGGCCGGTCATCGGCCATGCGGCGGGCCTGCTGACCCGCACCGCAAGCGTCAAGCCGATGGCGTTTGAGCGGCAGAGTTGGTGGAGTGAGCGGCCAATGGTCCGGATCGTGCGCCGCGTAGCACCCAATGATGTGATGCCGGATGACCCGGGCTACGGCGGGGAAGAGCGCCACACTCAGGTGCAGTATGCCGACTGGACGCCGCGCAAGCTCGATGCGCACGTGGAAAACGTCGAGGTCTACTCGAATTGTGATGAGGTCGAGTTGTTTCTCAACGGCAAGTCGCTGGGCACCAAGCCGCTCAATGCAAATGCCGCGCCGCGCAATTGGATGCTGCCGTTTGAGCCGGGCACCTTGCGCGCGGTGGCCAGCAACCATGGCCAACCCGCCGCCACCGATGAGCTGCGCAGCGCCGGCAAGGCGGCCACCATCGTACTCTCCTCCGATCGCTCGAAAATCGCGCCGGTCTGGGACGAGCTTGCCTTTGTTTCGGCGGCGGTGGTGGATGCCAACGGCGTGCTCGTGCCCACCGCCAACAACCTGATCAGCTTTCAACTCAGCGGCCCCGGCGTCATCGCCGCGGTCGACAGCGCCGACAATTCCAGCCACGAATCGTTCCAAGCCAGCCAGCGCAAAGCATTCCAAGGCGAGTGCGAGGCCGCCGTGCATGCCTCCGCCGCCACCGGCACCATCACCCTCCGCGCCACCGCGCCGGGACTCACGCCCGCCTCCATCACGTTGGATACCCGCCCCGCCAACTGACCCGTCACCTCGCGTGATGCAACGCGTCGCTCACCGCGGGGAAAATTTGTTTCTTGCGGCTGACCACACCGGGCGCGTCGAACAGTGACTCGTCGAGGCGCTCAAAAGGCATCTTGGCCAGAATCGCCTCTTGGCCGATGGCCAGAACCAAGCTGTGATGACCCACGATATCGGTCACGGCGAGCACCGCCAGATCGAAGCGGCGGGCCGCCACCAGGGCGCGCAAGGCGATTTCGAGCTCCTGGCGGCGGGCGGCGAATCCGCGCAATCCGCGCTCCTCCACTTGCGAAATGCTCACCGCAAAACCCTCCTCGGTGAACTCCTTGCGGTCGGCATTGAGAATTTCCTCGGCCGCTCCCGTGACAATCAACGAACCGACGCCAAAAAACTCCTCGGCAAAGGCCGCGGGGTCGATCGCCGCAAACTCCGCCAGCCAGCCGAGCATTTCGCGGTCAAGCGACACCGTGGTCGGCGAGGTCAGGCACAGCGTGTCGGAAATGATCCCGGCGCACAAACACATCGCCACTCCCGACTCGGGTGGCAGTTGGCGGTGGAAAAACTTGCGCGCCACCAGCGTGCAGGTCGAGCCCACCGGTTCGTTCAGATAGCGAATGGGTTCGCGCGAAACCAGATCGCCGGCAAGCCGGTGGTGATCGATCACCTCGGTGATTTCCGCCTCCTCGATGCCGGTGACGGCTTGGGCGTATTCGTTGTGATCGACCAAGACCAACCGCACCCGGGGCGGATCCACCAGGTCGGATTTCGTGAGAACACCGATCATTTTGCCGTCACTCGAATCGCTGACGGGAAACATCGTTTGGTCCACGGCGCTGAGCCGCTTGCGCAAGCGTGACACCGGCTCGGAGGCGGGCACGGTGAGAAACCCGGTGTGCATGACGTGGCGCACCGTGCGCGAGCAGCGCATCAGGGTGGAGGCGCTGGCCGTGTCCTGATGGCAGCACAGCAGCATCACGCCCTTGCGGACGGCCAACTCGCAGATGGCTTTGGACACCGGATTATCGCCTGTGACCAGCAGGGCGCGCACGCCATAGTCGATGGCGCAGCGTTGGACAATCGGCCGATCCCCGCAGATGACTAGAAATTGGCCGACGTTGCCTTCCAGGATCGCCAGCCGGAGGCGGTCCTCCACCGAGTTCTGGGACGACGCGCCGACGAGTAAAATCAAGTCTTCCTCGTGGTCGGCGGGCGGCAGGGCCGCGCCGCGGCAACCCGCCTCCAGGGTGTCCGCCAGCTTCGACAAAGACACGTGGACCGTACGCACGCTGATGCCATCGGTTTGGGCGGGCAGCAACAGACTCAACAGGTCCATGTAGTTGAGCACGCCGCAGACGCTGCCGGCATCGTCGACCACCGGCATGCTGCGCACCCCGGCGGCAAGCATCCGCCGGTGGGCGGTGAGGAAGGTGTCGGCCTGATGGACTTGGACAATTTCGCGGTGGCAGATCATGCCTGCGCTGGTGCGCACATCGGTGACGAGCTGCGGCTCCGGCATGCCGGCACGCGCCAGCACCCAGGCGGTGCGCTGGGACAGATCACCGCAACGTGCGGCAATCGCGGCGGGCTGCTCGCCGGTGATCCGCAGCAAGGCGGCATGGCCGATGGCCGCGCAAATCGAGTCGGTATCGGGGTTTTTGTGGCCTATGACGTAGAACGGGGACATGGGAAGAAAGGTCACATTTTATCCGGCACCTTGATACCGAGGAGCGAGAGGCCTTGCTGCAGCGTCCGGGACGTTAGCTCGCACAGCGCCAAGCGGCTGGAGCGCAGCGGCTCGGCGGTCTTGAGCACCGGACAGGCCTCGAAAAACGAATGAAAGGCGCGCGCCAGTTCCAGCAGGTAGTTGGCCAGCAGGTTCGGGCGGAAATCCTCCAAAATCGTCGGCACCACCTCGCCGAAACGGACCAACAAGCGCGCCAGGTGGATTTCCTCGCTCTCGCCAAGCACGATCGCGCAGGCGGCCGCGTCGAACGGCTCCTCGAGCTTGCGGAAAATCGAGCGGATCCGCACGTGGGAATATTGCAGATAGGGCGCGGTATCGCCGGACAGGGCGAGCATGCGGTCCCAGGAAAACACGTAATCGGTGAGCCGGTTTTGCGAGAGCTCGGCGAATTTCACCGCACCGATGCCCACCGTCTCGGCAATCACCGCGGCCTCCTCGGCAGGCAAACCCGGGTTTTTTTCCGCGATGACGGCGGCGGCGCGCTCCACCGCCTCGGCCAGCACATCGGACAACTGGACGTTGTCGCCGGAGCGGGTTTTCATCAACTTGCGGTCGTCGCCGAGGATGGAACCAAACCCGATGTGGCGGAAATCGCCGGTCTTGCCCCAGCGCGCGGCGGCTTCGAAGAGCTGGCGGAAATGGAGTTGCTGCGGCACGCCCACGACGTACCAAACGTGATCGGCCTGCCACTCGTCGATGCGGAATTGGATGGTGGCCAGATCGGTGGTGGCGTAGAGGAATCCTCCGTCGGCCTTGCGGATGATCGCCGGATTATCGGTCCAGCCGTCTTCCTTGTGGACCATGAACGGATCGTCGGCGGGCGGCTGGCTGCCGTCCGAAAAGATGCAAACCGCGCCGTTGCTCACGCGGGCGATGCCCTGCTCGAGAAACTCATCGACCAAACCGGCCAGCCGCTCATTGTAATAGCTCTCGCCGAGCCAGTGGTCGAAGGTCACGTCGAGACGGGCATAGATTTTCTGCAACCCGCGCTTGGAAAGCTCGATGCACTGGCGCCAGATGGCGAGATTCTCCGCATCGCCCGCCTGCAACTTGACCAGCTCGGTTTTGCAGGTTTCGAGCAGGGTGGGATCGGCCTGGGTGGCGGCGTTGATGTCGCGGTACACGCGCACCAACTCGGTGATGGGATCGGCTTCCAGTGCCTCGGCATTCAGCAGGGTTTTCCAGCCCACCAGAATCATCCCGAACTGGGTTCCCCAATCGCCGATGTGGTTGTCGGCGATCACCTTGAACCCCAAAAAGCGCGCGATCCGCGCCAATGAATCACCGATGATGGTGGAGCGGATGTGCCCCACATGCATCGGCTTGGCAACGTTGGGCGCGGAAAAATCCACCACCACCGTGCGGCCGGCACCACTGGCCGGCACTCCGAGCCGCTCATCGCGGATCAAGGCCGCCGCCCGCGCCGCATACGCACTGGGCAAAATCCTGAAATTCAAAAACCCGGGACCGGCAATCTCGGCGCTCCCCAGATCCGTGAGGTCCAACTGGTCGATGATCTCTTGCGCCAGCGCCCGCGGATTGGCCTTGCGCTGCTTCGCGAGCACCATCGCCGCGTTGGATTGGTAATCACCGAAGCGCAAATCGGCCGCTGCCGTCACAGCCGCCGCAGCAGGCTCGCCCAGCACGGTGGTGAGGGCGGCGGCGAGGCGGGATTCAAGTTCCTGTAGGAGGGTCATGGATGGGGTGGGGCAGGGCAATGGGCAATGGGATCACGTTGGCTCAGGCACCGACGGCCGCTGGACCGGGCGGCTTGGCCTCGAGGATGGACAGGATGTCCTCTGCAGTTTCCGCCGCCGCCAAACGCCGCCGGATTTCACTGTTGTTGAACATCTTCGCGATCGCCGACAACGTGTGCAGGTGCAGGTGGTAGTTCGTCTGCGGCACGATGAACAAAATCACAAAAGTCACCGGAATCTGGTCCAGCGCTTCAAAATCAATCCCGCTCATCGAACGCCCCACCACCGCCACCACCTGGTCAATCCGCTCCGAAAACGCATGCGGAATGGCCACCCCGGAACCAATTCCGGTGCTCACCAAGTCCTCCCGCGTCTTGAGCGCCTCCAGCACCTCGTCACGCAGCTCCGCCGCCAACTTGCCCGCACTCACCAAGGTATCGACTAATTCGACAATCGCCGGCCACCGCTCCACCGCTTGTAGGTCGAGGAGAATCTGGCTGGGACTGAGCAACTGGATCAACTTCATGTGTGATAGCCGGGAAAATGCGCCGCTCGAACCTGCGTATGCGCGAACGGTCTGGGGAATTAGCGTCCCGCGGCAGACTTGGCAAGCCGATTCACGGCCTATTCACGGCTTGATTCGCCAGCGCCCCCTGTTTCCGGCAAGCCATGGCCCTTTCCACCAATTTGCGGCCAAGGGTTGACGCCAGCGCCTCCATGGCTACACCTTTCCGGCATGCACGCCGACGCCGACCCCTCTCCCATCGCCGATCCCTCCGACGACGCCACCGAAGTGGACCTCCGCCCCGGTGCCACGCCCCCTGCCGCCGAGGGCCCCGACCCGTGGGAAGAACTCGAGCAGGAAGCCGCCAAATGGCGCGAAATCGCCCTCCGCACCGCCGCCGAGATGGACAACCTGCGCAAACGCAGCGCCCGCGAACGCGAGGACGCCATCCGCTATGCCAACCAGCGCTTGCTCGAGGAGCTCCTGCCGGTCATCGATAACTTCGACATGGGCATGCTAGCTGCCGCCCAGGACCCCCAATCAATGATTTTCATCGGCATGGACATGGTCCGCCGCCAGCTCAACGAATTCCTCACCTCCCAAGGCGTCGAGGACATCCCCAACACCGGCACCTTCGACCCCAACGTTCATGACGCCGTCGCCGAGGAGGCCTGCGGCGCCGGCGAGGAAGGCAGGATCCTGCGGATGACCCGCCGCGGCTTCCGCTTGCGCGACCGCCTGTTGCGCCCCGCCGGCGTGGTGGTCTCCAAACTCCCGCCCGCCGACGCCCAAACCCCAACGGAAGAAGAGGAAGCCTGAGTTATGCCAGCCAAACGCGACTATTACGAAATTCTGGGCGTATCCCGAGACGCTTCGCCGGAGGAAATCAAGAAAGCCTACCGCAAGCTCGCGGTCAAATTCCACCCGGATAAAAACCCCGGCGACCACACCGCGGAAGATAAATTCAAGGAACTCGGCGAAGCCTACGAAGCCCTCAGCGACGCCGATAAACGGGCCGCCTATGACCGCTATGGCCACGCCGCCTTCGCCGGCGGCATGAGCGGCGGTGGGGGCGGCGGCGGCGGCTTCCATGACCCGATGGACATGTTTTCGCAAGTGTTCGGCAGCGCCTTCGGCGGCGGCTTCGAGGAATTTTTCGGCGGCGGCGGCCGCAGCAGCAAGCAACGCTCTGGCAAACAACGCGGCAGCGACCTGCGCTACGACCTCGAAATCTCCCTCGAGGAAGCCGCCAGCGGCGTCGAAAAAGAACTCGAGATCGAACGCAACGTCCCCTGCGACGCCTGCGCCAGCAAGGGGTCAAAGGGCAGCGGCGGCGTCCGCACCTGCCAGTCCTGCGGCGGCCGCGGCGTCGTCACCCGCCAAGCCGGCATCTTCCTCCAGCAAACCACCTGCCCAGAGTGCCGCGGCGCCGGCGAAACCATCGCCGACCCCTGCCCGGTCTGCCGCGGCGATGGCCGCGTCCAGCGCCCCAGCCGCATCAAACTGCGGATCCCCGCCGGAGTGGACACCGGTACCCGCCTGCGCTCCTCGGGCAACGGCGATGCCGGCGTGCGCGGCGGCGACGCCGGCGACCTTTACGTCTTTCTCCACGTCCGCGATCACGATGTGTTTGAGCGCGATGGTGCCGACCTGTTTTGCGAGGTCCCCCTCCCATTCACCGTCGCCGCCCTCGGTGGCGAACTCAAAGTGCCCTGCCTCGACGGCCGCTCGTCCATCAAAATCCCGGCCGGCACCCAGGGTGGCACGGTTTTCCGCCTGCGCGAAAAGGGCATCGTCGCCCTTTCCAGCAAACGCCGCGGCGATCTCCACGTCCGCGTCCAAGTCGAAGTCCCCACCCGCCTCAACAGCGAGCAACAAGACAAACTCCGCGCCTTCGCCGCCTCCATCGGCGACCACAACTCACCCATGCAGGAAGGGTTTTTCCAAAAGGCCAAACGCTTCTTCGATCTGTAGGCCCGTCTCCTAGAGTCCCGTGGTCTGCCAGCCAGTGGAACTCCGCTCGCGGGACTCCGCGGGGCCCGCCAAGTCGCGCGGACCTTGGTCATTCTCTGCTGCCTCGGTGGCAGCGGGCGCGTCAGTAGTGAAGACCCGCGGGTGCCGGACCAGAAGCTGTTAGACCTCACTGCCCCACACATTTTCTCTCGCAAGCGTGCGCCGATACATCTTGCTGCCGCCAGGGCATACTTAGCACCCGCGTCAATGCAGCGCCAGCCGCGCAATGATCGCGGTGAAGCCCGACGCGTTGTCCGGATACTGGGCCATGCCCGCTCCGGCGGCATCGAGGGCGGATTCTCCGGCGCGGTTTCTCACCGCCGGATCCGCGCCCTTGGCGAGCAGGGCCTCGACGATTTCGGCGTTGCCGCGCCGCGCCGCGATGATGAGCGCGGTGTGGCCTTGACGGTCGGCAAACTCAGGGGACGCGCCGAGATCCAACAACTTGGCCGCCACCTCGGTCAACCCGCTCCACGACGCCCACATCAGGGCGCTCCAACCGTCGCGATCGCGGGTATCGAGGCGCGCGCCATGCTCCACCAGCATCCCGACCATGGCCACACGCTTGTCGTCGGTCTGGCGGAGGATGGTTGCCGGGGCATCCCGGGGCGCGGGGCGCGTTTCGAAATAATTGGCAAACGCCGCGCGCATCAGGGCAGTCCGCCCCAGCTCGTCGGTCTCATTGGTGACGCCCGCGCCCATTTGGACGAGTTTCTCGACCTCCTTGGCATCTGCCTGGATGATGGCGATGACGATGGGGTCGTCCTTTTTCACCTCCCCTTTGAGCTTGTCGACGGTGAAGTTGAAGACCACCGCGAGCACGGTGGAAACCATGCAGAGGATCAATGTGTCGATCAGAATAAGCCGGTATTTACTCATGACGGGCTGCCTTCCTTGGGGGTTGCGGCGGCGGGTGCCGGTGCCTGGTGAGTGAGGAAATTGCGCAGCGCGATGACCGCCAGCGGGCTGAGGGCCGCCAAAATCAGATAGATGACCCACATGAACTCAGGCGACTGCGCGAAAGCAATATTGCCGGTGTCGATTTTCGGGCGGATTCCGTCATAACAATACTTGGAGATGAGGATGCCGCTGACGAAACCGTTGATGGGTTTGGCGATGAACATCGGCATGGCGGCCAGCGCCATGTAGGAAGAAACCTTGTCCGGCGGCGAGGCCGAGGCGATGTATTCGGTGAAGCGCGGCATGAAGATGAGTTCGCCAAACGCGAACACCACGATCTGGGCGACGATGACCAAAAGATATGCCTGGGTGACGTTGTGGATTCCCGGCAGCCGCATCACCCACTCCAGTGGCAAGGCCAAGAACACCAGTGAAAATGCCGAAATGGCCATGCCGATAATGATGAGCCTGACGGTGGGGAACCGGTTGATGATGGGAATGACGGCGATCAGGCCCAACACGATGATCAAGGGGTTGATGGAGCTGGCCAGGCCCAGCTCGAAATCGGTGTAAATCACCCGCGTGTAATACTTCGGGAACACCAGCATTTGGTGAGTGAAGATCAGCCGCACTCCGATGGTTAGAGCGAGGAACAACAGCAGCTTCTGAAAGGCCCGCTCCTGCCACACTTCTAACAAAATAGCCAGCGGCCGCCTGGCGTCGTTCGCGCCGCTGGCCCGCTCACTCTCCTCGGCATAGTTGTCTTCGCGCAGTAAGAACACGCAGCCAACCGCACACAGCGACATCAGGAAGCCGAAATCCAAAATCGCGAGCTTGCCGGCGACGTCGCCCCAGATTTTGGCGAAGCCGTCCACGATGAGTGCGTTGGCAATGATCGCGCCGATGTTCATCATCAGGTAATAGACGTTGAAGCCCGTCGCCCGCACCGCCTTGGTGGTGTAGCGCCGCAGCGAGGTCATCGTCACCGGCGTGATGAAGGCCGTGCCCAGCGACATGACCAGCAAGGTGCCCTTGACCACCCACTGCAGGGCATCGCCGTGAAGGAACACGGGTGCCACCCCGAGACCGAGGCGGGAGATCGCCAACAAGCCAAAGCCCACGAAGTAGCTTTTCTTGATGCCCATGACGTCGCAGATCGAGCCGACGCCAAACATGAAGGAGGTGACAAACAGCATGTAAATGCCAAACCACTTGCCAGCATCCACATCGTTCAACCCGCAATTGGTGGTCAGATAGATCGTCAGCACCGTGACCATCGAGAAATACGCCAGGCCATCGAAAAACTGGATCGCATTGGTTAGCCAGAAATCCTTGGACGCACTCTTGAGGACTTTGAACTCCGAAAAATAGTTGAGAACCGGGTTTGACATGGGTTTGAAAAGCGGCGTTCGGGCAGGTTGGAAAAATACCGCCGGGGGGACTCGAACCCCCACGACTTTGCAGTCAACGGATTTTAAATCCGCAGCGTCTACCATTCCGCCACGGCGGCATTTGTTCCACGGCGTCGGGCAACGCCGCCACTACTGTAGCGGATTGTGCTCCAACGTCCAGCGCAGCCTTGAGACAAGGCGCGCTTTTCCCGGTTTCCTCCTGGAACTATCCGCGAGCCATCGGTGCAACCACTGCGGCCGGCCTCAATTGGCGGGCGGCACGTAGGTTTCAACCCGCCTGTTGTTAGTCGGATTCGAATCGGTCCTGCCGCCGGTCAGCCACACCGATGAATCGATGGTGAGCGGGGAGGTGGAATTCCAGCTCGAACTGGGCAGAGGCAGGGTGAACGTCTGAATGGCATCGGGCATGAGGGTGGTGATATTGAGCGGCACCGTTCCGCCCGCCGTGGTCACCAGCACCCCGGCATTGACCAACATTTCCGTGCCGCGGTTTTGAATGACCACTTGCAACTGCGGATAGGGAACTTCCGCGCTCGGCGGGATGATGTAATTCGAGGCCACCGCCGCGTCATAAATGCCCGGTGTGCCCGCATTCATCACCCGTCCCACATCCACGGTGCCACCACCCGTGGCGGCATCGGGTCCGGGCGCTCCGACGTCGTTGAGATTGGCGAGCACCAGGTTCATCGCGTCGCCGGGACTGCGCAGCGTCGAGCCGCCGCTACTCATGGCTGCGGCGATCGCCCCGGCCATGATCGGCGCGCTGGCCGAGGTGCCGGTGAATCCCACCGCCTGATCGCCGGTCCAGGCGGCATTGACCAGATAGCCGGGAGCGGCGGCCGCCAGCGTGTTGCCGCTGTTGGAAAAGGCCATCACCGTGCCGTTGGCATCCACCGCGCCGACGGCAATGACGCCGGTGTTACCTGCCGGATAGGCCAGCTGCGCCATGCCCTCGTTGCCGGCGGATGCGACGATGGCCACGCCCGCCTTGTTGGCATAGTCGATGGCGCTGCGCACGATCGGGCTGTCGCCGCTGCTACCGAGCGAGATACTGATGATGGGGGCGCCGGCATCCACCGCCGTGACAATGCCCTTGGCGATGAGCATGCTATCGGATTGGCCGAGATCATCGGCAATGCGCACCGAGAGGATATCCGCGCCTGGTGCCACCCCGGGCGTGAGCTGATCATTGCCGATGATCAGCGAGGCAACCGCAGTGCCGTGGCCGTTCCAATTCGCCAGATCGGCGGGCATGGGCACCAGGTTGATCGAATTGATGACCTTGCCGCCAAAGGCGGAGTTGGGGCTCACCCCGGTATCCAGCACGGCCACCAGCACTCCTTTGCCCCAGTTCGAGTTGTCGGTGGTAATGCCGACCACGCTGAGCAACTTGTTGCCCACGGCCACCACCCCGTTTTGAATGATCCCGGGTTTGGGATTGGGCACGTAGGCCGGATAAATCATCGATGGCTCTTCCGTCCCGTCCAACAGGCCGGCCAGATCGTCCGGATTCAAAAAGCCGACTTGCAGGGCATTGAGCGAATCGATCCGCCCGAGGATGCGGATCCGCCCGCCGGCCTTGGCCAGAAACCGCTCCAGTGCCGCGCGATCTTTGAAAACCAAGGCCCGCTGCCCCGGCAACGCCCCCGCTTTGAGAGCGTCCCCGTCACTCCGGAACTCCGGTCGCTCACCGTGCCGGAAAGCGATCTCCTGCTCGGGTGCGCCAGTGCCCGGTGCGGCCGGCACGGCCACCTCCACCCTTGCGGCCCTGGCAGGGGCGGCGCTGCGCGCCAGCCAGTACCCACCCACCGCGGTCAGACCAAAACCGACCACCAAAAGAATTGTGCGAGAACGTGGCATGCGGGGATAAAACCACCGGAATGCAAAAAAAGTAGCGAAATCTCGCATTTTTTCGCATTTGCAGGCAGCCCGCCCCCCTGGCGAGCCATTCCCGCGGCACCGCCTGCCTGCCGATCGGGGGTTTTTTGTTGCTTGATTCGAATTTGCGAGTATAGACTGGCCTCCGCCCAGTGTGCGACACCATCGCGCTTCCCCCAATGCGCTGACATCGGGCGACATCACCACCTCCACCAGCGATGAATCCAGACCGAGCCACTCTCAATTTCCTCAACAGCTTCCCGGTTGAAGCGCGTAAACGCGGTGAAATGCTGCAAAAGGACGGCGGGGTGACTCAGATTTTCGGCAACCATCTGTTCATCCAGGGCCGCGTCGAGGACGAGAGCGGCACCCATCGCACCAGCCTGCGGCTGCAAGGCAACCGCTGGTTCGGCTCCTGCACCGCCGAGGACGAAACCATCTCCGGCGCCTGCCAGTATGCCACCATGATGGAGCGCATGCACCGCGGCGAGGACCTGCCGGAGTCGCCTAACGAATTTGACGACACCCCGATCCTCGACATCATCGAGGAGAAACTCGACCGCGAACTCGACGACAAGGAGGCGGACTTCGTCACCAAGCTCGAAAAGCGCTACCGTCGCTACGTCATCGAGGGGGAACTCCACGACCACGACATGGTCCGCATCACCCCGCGCTGGGAGATCACCACCTACGAGCCGCTGGAGTTGTGGCCCATCCCCCCCGGCGACATCATCGAGTTCTGGAACTACATCGCCTACGCATTCTATAAGAAGAAGCTGGCCTATCCTGATTTCATGAACGTGATCACCGACCTCGGTCACGTGCAGAAAAAGATGGCGGACTGGGAGCAGGAGCGCGAAGTGGCCGCCTGGTACGAGCGCATCGAAAAGGTCAACGAGCGGCCCCCGCAAGAAGCCCCGCTCAGCGTCAAATTCCGGCTGGTGGCCACCATCAATGAGGCCCGGATTGAGGTGAAGGAAAGCAAGACCAACCTGTGGATCCAGCTGCGCGAAAAAGGTGACATTGAGCACTACGTCGAGCTGCACCATGAAGCGGCCCTGCTGATGGATGCCTCCAGCCAGACGCTGTGGGAACATTTCCTCGCCTTCATGCGCAAATACGGCGATACCACCCTTGATTTCGATCAGGAGGAATCCTGTCGCTTCATGAACCGGGTGTTCCGCCAGCCAGCCCTCCGCGGCTACATCGTCAACCTCGACGACAAGGAGTTCAAGGTCTCCGAGGAGGCCCTCAGCTGGGTCTGCGAGGACGATCCCTATGATGGCGCCAGCTTCGCCCTCCAACTCGTCACCGCCTCCGGCGAAAACGTCTCCCATTCGGTGCGCCTGCTGCCCGGCCGCAAGGAACTCTATCAATCCGACGAAACCGTCTTCCCCGGCCCGCCCCGCTGGCTCGAGGAAACCGACGTGATGCCGCGCTACCTCATTCCCAAGAAGGTCATCGATTCACTCGAAGGCGTCGAGTTCCTCCGCAAAATCGGCGCCTCGCTGCCCGAATCCCTCAAAAAACGCGTCGTCGATCTGGAATTGCGCCCGCGCTTCGAGATGAAACTCGTCGCCGGCCTGACCGCCGCGGAGACCGAACATCTGGTGGTCGACGTCACCGCCATCGAAACCAAGGGCCGCCGCACCGAGCATCTGACCAAGGAAGGCTGGGAACTCGCCGAGCAACAACCCGTCAAGGGCAAGCAGCTCCTGCGCTTCGCCCGGGAAGACCTCTATCCGGTCCCCGCCACCCTCGACGACATGGGGCTCGCCTACGACGAGAAAATTCTCTCCTTCAAGAGCCGCATCACCAAGCAGTTCCCGGAACGCTTCGCCGAGTGGATCAAGAACATGCCGCCGAGCATCGAACTGGATATCGATTTGCGCCTTAAATCGATCCTCGCCGACCCGGTCACCGCCGCAGTGCGCTTCGAGGTCGTCGGCCAGGACATCGACTGGTTCGACCTGCGCATCGTCATCGACGTGCAGGGCGTCAATCTCTCCAAAGCCCAGATCCGCCAACTCGTCGCCGCCCGCGGCGGCTACGTGCGGATGGAAGACGGCTCGTGGATGCGCCTGGAAATCAAGCTGGATGCCGACCAGCGCGAGGCGGTCACCCGGCTCGGCCTCGATCCGTTCGACTTGTCCGGCGAGACCCACCGGATGCACGCCCTGCAGCTGGCGGACCCGAAGGCGGCCGAGGTGTTCGACCCGAAGGCGTGGAAGCGCATCAAGGACCGGGCCGGCGACATCAAGCTGGAAATCAACCCGGAAGTGCCCGAAAAACTCAAGGCCACGCTGCGGCCGTATCAGATCGACGGCTTCAAGTTCCTCACCTATCTGTCGGTCAACAACTTCGGCGGCATCCTCGCCGACGACATGGGACTGGGCAAAACCATCCAGGCGCTGGCCTACCTCATCTGGCTGATGGAGGAAAACGAAAAGGCGGGCATCGCCAAGAAGCCCGCGCTGGTCGTCTGCCCCAAATCGGTGCTGGACGTGTGGGCCGGGGAAGCCGAAAAGTTCGCCCCCCACATCCGCGTCAAGATCCTCCGCAGCCGCGACGACATCCAGGTCGACGAGATCCAAAACAACGTGGACATGTTGGTTCTCAACTACGCCCAGCTGCGCGTCTGCGGCGAGGAACTCAACGGCATCAAGTGGCTGACGACCATCCTCGACGAAGGCCAGCAAATCAAGAACCCCGACTCCAAGGCCGCCAAGTGCGCCCGCGAACTGGATTCCCAAAACCGCTTGGTGCTCACCGGCACACCGATTGAAAACCGCCTGATGGACATGTGGTCGCTGATGGCCTTTGCGATGCCCGGCGTGCTCGGCTCGCGTGCCTATTTCAAGAAGCGCTTCGACAAACGCAAGGACCCGCTCAGCCAGGCGCGCCTCGCCTCGCGGCTGCGCCCCTTCCTGATCCGCCGCACCAAGCTGCAGGTCGCCCAAGACCTCCCGCCGCGTACCGAGGAGGAAGTCTATTCCAAGATGGAAGGCGTCCAACAAGACCTCTACAAGGCCGAACTCAAGCGCATCCAGAAGGCCCTGCTCGGCCTCGACTCCGACGAAAGCGTCAAGAAAAACTCCTTCGCCATCCTGCAGGGCCTCATGCGGCTGCGCCAGATCTGCTGCCACCCCGGCCTCATCGATCCGAAGTACCTCAAGGAGGAAAGCGCCAAGATGGAATCCCTGTTCTATCTGCTGGATCAGCTGTACGAGGAAGGCCACAAGGTGCTGGTGTTCTCCCAGTTCGTCACGATGCTGGACCTGATCAAGGCCCGCCTCGACCTCGAAAGCCGCCCCTACAACTATCTCACCGGGCAGACGAAGGACCGCAAAGGCGAGATCGAGCGATTTCAGACGACCAAGGATCCGTCGGTGTTCATGCTTTCGCTCAAGGCGGGCGGCGCCGGCCTCAACCTCACTTCCGCCTCCTACGTCATCCTCTACGACCCGTGGTGGAACCCCGCAGTGGAAAACCAGGCCATCGACCGAACCCACCGCATCGGCCAGAAAAACAAGGTCATTGCCTACCGCCTGCTCACCCGCGACACCGTCGAGGAGAAAATCCGCATCCTCCAACATCAGAAGACCCAGTTGGTTACCAATGTGCTCGGCGACGAGGGATTCGCCTCCAACCTCGACCTCAACGACCTCCAGTTCATCCTCACCCACAGCATCGACGAGGAAGAATTCAAGGACTGACCCAAATGCCCGACCCCGCCTACGTCCGCGACGCCTTTGCCCGCATCGCCGACCGCTATGTGCTGACCAATCACATCCTCAGTTGCGGCGCCGACCTGTGGTGGCGCCGCGTCGTCACCGCGCGGATCAAAGCGTGGCAACCGGCGCGCCTGCTGGATGTGGCCAGCGGCACCGGAGATCTGGCACTGACAATCCAACACAGCTGCCCGGAGTGCGAGGTCATCGCCTCGGACTTCTGTGCCGAAATGCTCGCCCATGCCGCCAGGCGCGGCGTGGCCCACACGCTCGTCGCCGATGCCCTCGCGCTGCCGTTCCCCGACGCCAGCTTCGATGTGGTTACCGTCGCTTTCGGCCTGCGCAACATGGCAGACTACCCCACGGCCTTGCGCGAAATGGCCCGCGTCCTCCGGCCCGGCGGCCACCTCGTCATCCTCGATTTCTCCCTGCCCAGCGGCTTGCTGCGTTTCCCGTATCGCTTCTATCTGCACCGCATCCTGCCCCACCTCGCCGGCTGGCTCACCGGCCACAAGGACACCTACCAGTACCTCGGCGGCACCATCGAAACGTTTCCCGCCGGCGCGGCCATGATTGAATTGCTAGAATCCTGCGGCTTGCGCCAAGCCGCCTGCACCCCCCTGACCGGCGGGGTGGTCAGCCTCTATCAATCCCAGAAGTGAGCGTGGCTCTCAAGCCAGCAACACCGGCCGATGGTACAAGGCCCTGATGATTGACGAGTGATGAACGTCGGGACGGGCCGCCGTGTCGTCGATCCACTCTTCGCCGCATTGCGAGCATACGGTGGCACGCACACGCCGCACCACGACGACCCCGCTCCCCAAGTCTGCGGTGAAGGTGGTGGTGCCTGCCGTTTTAGTTCCGCCGCAGAGCGGGCAGATGGGATTGCTCGGGTTCATGGTTGGCGTTTGGTTCGATAGTCGGTTTCAAAAATTTCCAGCGATGGCTCGTAGGCCGTGATGATGAACACTTGCCCACTTGTTTCGTCGCACGCCGCCACGACGTGGAGCGGAGCGCCGGAAACGTAGCCTAAAAAAAGCGCTGGGAAAACGTTTCCCGCCGGTGTGGCCATGACCAAATTGCTGGAATCCTGCGGCTTGCGCCAAGCCACCGCCACCCCCCTCACCGGCGGCGTGGTCACCCTCTATCAAGCTAGCAAATAGCGCCGACACATGGTCACCCACTTCTTGCCCGGCTTGCTCACCAGCCTTGCCACAGTCCGACAGTGGCGTTTCCGTGTTGTCTCCCGAGATCTCACCCAATCCCCTTCTGCTTGGTTTTGGGTCTTTCATGATTTCTTGTCCAACGCAAAGATTGGCCCACGCGGGGACGGTTCGACGCCACCCGGTTCGACGCCACCCGGTTCGACGCCACCCGGTTTGACGGGGGCCGTGAGCGGGGGCTAACGAAAAGGTCGGAGATTCGCCGGGGATTTTTCAACCAATTTCTTGTCACACTAGCAGGGGTGGTTTATCTTCGTCCGCCTATGGCAACCTATCGAGTGCTTGTGTCGGACCCCATTTCAGAAAAAGGCGTGGAAGCCCTGCGTTCCACCCCTGAGATTGCAGTGGATGTGAAAACCGGGCTCAAACCCGAGGAATTGCTCGCCATCATCGGCGATTATCACGGCTTGGTGATTCGTTCCCAAACCAAGGTGACCCCTGCGGTGTTTGCCGCTGCCAAAAACCTCAAAGCGATCGGCCGCGCCGGCGTCGGGGTGGACAACATCGACCGCGCCAGCGCCACGGAGCACGGCGTGGTGGTGATGAACACGCCCAGCGGCAACACGATTTCCACCGCCGAACACGCCTTCACCCTGATGCTGTCGCTGGCCCGCAACATCCCCCAGGCCCACGCCTCGATGATCGCCGGCAAATGGGACCGCAAGTCGTTCGAGGGCATCGAATTGTTCGGCAAACGCCTCGCCATCATCGGCATGGGCCGCATCGGCACCGAGTTTGCCAAACGCGCCCAAGCCTTCGGCATGAGCGTCGTCGCCTACGACCCGTTCCTCACCGCCGCCCGCGCCCAGTCGCTCAAAGTCGATTTGGCCGAATCCGCCAACGACGCCCTGCGTGCCGCCGACGTGGTCACGCTGCACATTCCGCTGACCCCAGAAACCAAGCACCTGCTCAACGCCGAACGCATCGGCCTGATGAATCCCGGCGCCCTCATCATCAACTGCGCCCGCGGCGGCCTCGTCGATGAAGCTGCCGCCAAGGCCCAGTTGGATGCCGGCCACCTCGCCGGCATCGCCCTCGATGTTTATGAAACCGAACCCCCGACGGCCGAGTTTCCATTGTTGACGGCAAAAAAATGTGTATTCACCCCGCACCTCGGTGCATCCACCGCCGAGGCCCAGGAAAACGTCGGCACTGAAGTGGCCTATCAGATCCGCGACTTCCTGGTCAGCGGCGAGATCCGCAATGCGGTGAACATGCCCAACCTCGACAGCCACACGCTCGAGAGCGTCGGCCCGTACCTCAACCTCGCCAACTCGCTGGGCAAATTGCTCTCCAAAATCGCCCCCGAGCAGTGCGACTCGATCCGCGTTTCCTACCTCGGCCCGGTGTCCGAACTCGATACCGAGCTGATCACCCGCACCGTGCTTACCGGCTACCTGGCCAGCGCCCACAATGAGGCGCAGGTCAATCTGGTCAACGCCCCCGCCATCGCCAAGGCTCACGGCATCGCCGTCAGCGAGGCCACCACCGCCCTGGCCACCAACTGCACCGAGTTGATCGAAGTCTCCGCCATCAAGGGCGGCGATGCTTGCACCGTGGCCGGCACCTTCTTCGGCAATGCCGCGCGAATCGTCCACATCGCCGGTCACTACGTCGAAACCAACCCGCGCGGCCGCTTCCTGTTCGTCGAAAACGACGACCGCCCCGGCATCGTCGGCACTGTCGGCACCTCCCTCGGCACCGCCGCGGTCAATATCGCCAACATGGCCCTCAGCCGCACCAGCGACCGCAGTCGCGCCGTGACCGTCATCGAGGTGGACTCCGAACCGCCCGTCAGCCTGCTGGAAAACCTGCGCCAGACCCCTGGAATCCTGCGGGTTCTGAGCTTTGAACTTTAATCGCAAAATTTCCGCAAAATTCCGTTGCCAAGTCGGCCCTTCCCCTCTTAACGTTCCCTCGGCATGAAAAAACTCGTCCTCATCGCTTCATCTCTGATTGCTCTTGCCGGCTTTGCGGCCGCAGACATTCAGGCACCTCCTGGCTCGCAATACACCTCGACCCGCAAGCTCGGTCGCGCATTCAGCAACATCCTCTACGGGTTCATGGAAATCCCCGAGCAGATGGTCCGCAAGGATGACGAGTTCGGTCGCAAGGGCGCTTGGTCCTATGGCGTGGTCGATGGCACCAATCGTGCCCTCCGCCGCCTTGGCTACGGCTTCTACGAGCTGTTCACCTTCACCTGCCCGACCTATCGCGGCACCTACAAGCAGCCCTATGAGCGCTGTGGCGAAGACAACCGCATCCAGATGAACGTCGCCGACGGCCTCTCCGAGTTCCCGCCGGAACTCGGCTTTGAAACGTACTACCGCTACGGTCGCGCGCAGTCCTTCTGATTTTCAATCCACTCTTTCCAATCCCGGCATGGTTTCGATCCTGCCGGGATTTTTTTGCCCTGGCGATTCGGCGATTCGGCGATCGCCGGCACCCTGGTGGAAAATTTTCATCGTCAGCGGGCCGGATCACGGCTCGAATCAGCGCCGACATGCTCCAACCCGCCCGAATCGTTGCCCCGTCCCTCCTTGCCGCCGACCTTGCCAAGATCAGCGAGGAAGTCGCGCGGGCCGGCCGCGCCGGGGCGGACTGGATGCACCTCGACGTGATGGACGGGCACTTTGTGGACAACATCACCTTTGGTCCGGAGCTCGTTCGCAGCGTCCGTGATGCCACCACGTTGTTTTTGGATGTGCACCTGATGATTTCCCGGCCTGACCATTTTCTGCCCCGTTTTCTGGCGGCGGGGGCCGACATGCTCACGGTTCACGTCGAAGCCAGCCACGACGTCGCTGAAACCCTGCGCCGTATCCGCCAAACCGGCTGTCAGGCCGGACTGGCCCTCAATCCCGCCACCCCAGTGGAGAGCGTGCTGCCGTTTCTCGACCAAATCGACTTGCTGCTGTGCATGACCGTGGTGCCGGGCTTCGGCGGCCAGGCATTCATGCCGGACGTTTTGGAGAAAATCCGGGTGGTGGCAGCCACGCGAGCCGCCCGCGGCCTGGGTTTCCACATCGAAGTGGACGGCGGCATCGATGGCGTCACCGCCGCCCGCTGCGCGGCGGCCGGGGCCAACGTGATGGTGGCGGGCTCGTCGACCTTCCGTGCGCCCGACATGGCTCTGGCGATCGCGCAAATCCGCAATGCGTGAGTGTTTTTCACGCCAAAACCCGCCCGCGCGCCGCTCACTTGCCAGCCCCATGAAACGTTCCCTCGTGCTTCCACTGCTCACCGCCACCATCGGCTTCGGCCTCGGCGGGTTGCTCCGGCCGGTGGCCGCTCCGGTCAGCCCCCCGTCGTCGCTGGCCGCCACCCCGGTCCGTCCCACCCCCGCCAAGCCATCGCCCGCAGCCACCGCCCCGTCCGAGGTTCCCGCCCAAACCGCCCCCGGCCCGCACCTCGAGCCGCCGACCCCTGTCGCGGGGCGCTCGGATGCCACCCACGGGACCAGAAATGCGGCCAAGATGCTGCGCCTCATCGAGGCCCTCGGCCTATCCGAAACCCAGCAGGCGGATCTGGTGCAGCTCATCGCTGACAGCCAGAAAGCCGCCACCCCCGACCCACCCGCACCCGCTGCCGGAGCCACCACCGTGCTCGGGCAGTTTGCCGCCCGCGGCGCGGCCCTCGAGCAAGGCCTGTCTAGTTTGCTCACGCCGGAACAAAGCGCCGCCTTTGAGGCCCTGCGCAAGCGTGAGCGCGACAACCGCAGCGAGACCACCGCCCAGCGCGAACTGGCGAACCTGAGCGAAGTGACGGATTTATCCGCCGAGCAACGCGCCAAGGTGCTCGGGCATTTGCGCCAAGCCAGTGCTGACGAACTCGCCGCCATGCCCCCGGCCTTCGCCTTGGTGGTGGATTCGTCGGTGTTGCCGGTCGGTGGCCCGACCCCATCCACCCAATCGATCCAAACCCTGCTCCAGCTCACCGCTGGCCAAGTGCCTGAAGACCCCGCCGCCCTCCAAACCAAGCTCATCGCCAGCCAGCGCCGCGAGCTCGATGCGCGCCTCAATCTTCTCAAGGACATCCTCACACCCGCCCAGCTCGCTCAATACCAAGCCACCGTCGCCGAGCAGTACTCGATCCAGGATGCCATGCGGGCACCGAAGTAGGTCACAGCCACCGGTCCGGAGCGCGGATGCGGCGGCGTCAAGAGCCGCAGCGAGGCTTTGCCGGAATTCCGGCGAATAGGATTTCTCGAGAATCGGACGTTGCTTGCGATGATTTGTTTGACCCTGGCTTGACGCCAACGCGCTGCATTGGCTTGGCCTCACCCGGCCTATTCCGCGAGGGCCGGATAGTCCGTGTAACCCTCCGGCCCGTCGCCGTAGAAAGTCGCCGGATCGGGGCGGTTGAGCGCGGCACCGCTGCGCAGGCGGGCGACGAGGTCGGGGTTGGCGATGGCTGCCTTGCCAAACGCCACGGCGTCGGCGGCACCGCTGCGGATGGCTTCCCGCGCGCCCTCGGCAGTGAAATTCTCGTTGGCGATAAACACCCCGCCAAAGGCTTGCTTGAGAGCAGGCCCAAGCGCCGGCTGGTCGTGGGATTCACGGGCGCAGAGGAATGCGAGTTGGCGTTTGCCGAGTTCGCGAGCGGCGTGATGGAACACCCCGGAGATGTTGGAATCCCCCATGTCATGGGCGTCGCCCCGCGGCGCAAGATGCACGCCCACCCGCTCCGCACCCCACACCGAAACAACCGCGTCGGTCACCTCCAACAAAAACCGCGCGCGGTTTTCCAGCGGGCCGCCGTAGGCATCGCTGCGTTTGTTCGTTGAGTCCTGGAGAAATTGGTCGATCAGATAGCCGTTGGCCGCGTGGATCTCGACGCCGTCGAAACCGGCGGCTTTGGCATTTTCGGCGGCGCGGCGGTAGTCCTCGACGATACCGGAAATTTCCTCCAACTCCAACGCGCGCGGCGTGACGAAATCCTGCAGCGGCCGCAGCAGGCTCACATGCCCGGCTGCGGCAATCGCGCTGGGCGCCACCGGCAGCGCCCCATCCAGATAGGACGGATCGGAGATGCGCCCGACGTGCCAGAGTTGCAGCATAATGCGGCCGCCCGCCTGATGCACCGCCGCGGTGACCAGCTTCCAACCCGCCACCTGCTCGGCCGACCAGATGCCCGGGGTATTTGGATAGCCGACACCCTGCGGCGAGACCGAGGTGGCTTCCGACAAAATCAGCCCGAACGAACTCCGTTGGACATAGTACTCGGCCATCAGCGCGTTGGGCACACGCCCGGCAGAGGCCCGGCAACGGGTGAGCGGTGCCATGACCAAACGGTTGGGAAGAAGCAAGGCTCCGGCTTGGAGCGGGGTGAAGAGGGGATCGGACATGATAGATGGGGTGGCGGTTGAGTGAACGCCATGCTAAGCCCGATTTGGCCGGGGTCAAAGCCAATCAGCCCCGGCCAATGATCCAGGCCTCGGGACACCTGAACTCGTGCGAGACCCAAAACGGCTGAGGGCCCGGGAAATCTGGAATCGACCATCATCAATCCAAATCTGGAACGATTGCGGGGGCCCCACTCCTCGCCCCGTTAGGTGCCAAGTAAACGGTCTCGGGCAGGATGCCCGCGCCACGGTGGCACCGGCATCCTGCCCGCCGGAATGACTCCGCCTGAATCCAGGCCACGCTCCGCAATAATCGTTAGATCGGACGCACGCGCAGGTTGCGATAGGCCACCGGGCCATGATCGCCCTGCAGGCGCAGCGGGCCGCGCGCTTGCTCGGGGAGGCCGACGCGGGTGGGTCCTAGCAACTCGATGTTTTCCTGCACGGTGGTGCCGTTGTGGCTGACTTTTTCGAAGCTGGCGTTGCGGGTTTTGTGGCCGGCGGAGTCGAAGCGCGGCGCGCGGTAAATGACATCGAAGCACTGCCACTCGCCGGGCGGCTTGCTGGCATTGACCAGGGGCGAATGGCCGCGGATATTGGCATCGTCGCGCCATTCCGGATAGATGCCGCCGCACTCGATGCCGGGGTACTGGTCGGTGGCGACGCCGAAGCTATCGTAGATTTGGAGTTCGTGGCTGCCGAGGAAGTAGACGCCGGAGTTGGAGTGTTGTGGGATCAGGAATTCGACGTGCAGCGCGACGTCGGCAAAGTTCTCCTTGGTGAGCAAATAGCCACCGCTGCCATGCGAGACGACCACCCCGGTACCGGGCTGGGTTTGCAGGACGGCGGGATTTTGCGGGTCGATGCTTACGGAGCCGACCTCGCTCCAGCCGGGGGCGGGCTGCCACGCGGCCAGCGCTTGGCCGGGTGGCATCAGGGGTGTGGCCTGCAAGCGCTGCCAGGCGTTCATTGAGCGTTGCAGGTTGGCGCGGGCGTCACCCGGGATGCCGTAGTGTTGCAAGCCCACCGGCCCGGCAAACCCCAACTCGCTGAGTTTTGCCAGCACCCGGCTCACCTCAAAAGTGCCGCTATCCAAGGGTTGGATCAATTTCCCCCAATCCTTGGCGCCCACATCGGCACCATTGAGGGTCACCACAAACAAGTAGGGCAGGGCGGCCTGGAGCCTGGCATCGAGGTCGGTGCCATCAACCATCAACCAGTGGCAGAGGTTGAAGGTGACGCCAAGGTTCTTGCGCTCCACCTGGCGCGCCACGCGCAGCGCATCGTCAACCCGTTGGATCCACATTCCGGCGTGTGGATAGAGAGCGATCCGCAAGCCCGCGGGTGCAGCCAAGGCCGCCACCTCGCGCAGCACCGGCACGGCTTGGGCATCGCCCGCCGGATCGGACGGCTGGTGGGCGGTACTGGTGACAAACAGCCACAGGATCGCATCGCGGCCGCGCAGTTGGTTGACCGCATCGAGGATCGCCGGGCTGATAGGCATGGCGGCGCTGAGATCCAGCGGCACGTATAGCGCAATCAACTTCGAGTGCTCGCGGTCCACCGCAGCGAGCATGTCGCGCAGGGCCTCCGGCGTGGTGTAGGTGGGGCCGATGCCATCGAACCCAAGTTCCTTGACCAATGCCACCTGCGCCGCGGGCGTTTGGTGGGTCGCGTCGCAAGTGCCGGTATCCATCGCGAAAAACGCCGGTGGAGCGGCACCGCTGGGAGCAGCGAGGCACAAGCTAACAAGCAAGGCGAGGCCGGTGCCGCGACTCATGATTGGATTCCCCCGGATTGGCTTGGTGTCTTCATGCATCGGATGGAAGCTTCACAGCGGGGTCTTGATCCGGCAGGCGCGCAGCACGCACCAGCCGAGCAGTGCCTCAAACGCCAGGAACACGCCCGCCCCAGTGATAGTCCCGCTCAGCCACGCCGGGTGGCACTGGAATGCGATTGCCAGCAGGGCCAGGCCGCCCAGACCGCGCATGAAGCGCCCGCCGGTGCCTATGTTGCGGGAAAAAAACGGATGCATGAGAATTTTGTGAGTTCGTACTGATCGTTAGACATCGAGAATTTTCGCCACCGCCGGGGCGCGCAGGCGGTGGGACTCGGGGACGCCGGAGCCTAGCAGCGGGCGGCAATAGCTGTGGAAGTCGGCGGTCACGCCGTTGCCCTCGGCATTGATGAAGTTATCGGGCATGTGGCGGGTCTTGCCGGCGACCTTTTCCAAGGGGACCAGGGCGTAGTCCACGCTGTAATCGAGCACCGGGCGGCGAATGACCACCGAGCCATCGACGTTGTCCCACATGGCGAACTGGACGGCTTTTTCGCCGACCTCGCGGGCTTCGTGGGCATCGCGGTCGGAGCGGCAACCGATGAAGCAGCGTTGCAGGTAGCCGAAGGTGTCGGCACGCACGCGCTTGAGTTTGAGTTCGCGGCGGAGAGTATCGCTGAGCAGGTCGCCGAGGGCGCCGGTGCCGGAGAGTTGCACGTTGCCGTGATCGTCGCGTTCCGAGGTTTGCATCAACTGGGTGATCATGGCTTGGCCGCTGGCATCGGCAATGCCTTCGGACACCGCGATGGTGCACAGGCCATGGGTCGAGATGACGCGCTCCACGTCGCCTAGAAAACGGGTGGTGTCGAAGGCGCGCTCCGGCATGTAGATGAGATGCGGGCCGTCATCGGAGTGTTTTTGGGCGAGCGAGGAGGCGGCGGTGAGGAAGCCGGCATGGCGGCCCATGATGACACCGATATAGACGCCGCCGAGGGCGCGGTTGTCGAGGTTGACGCCCATGAACGCCTGCGCGACGTAGCGGGCCGCGGAGGGAAAGCCCGGGCAGTGGTCGTTTTCCGCCAGATCGTTGTCGATGGTCTTGGGGATGTGGATGGCGCGCAGCTCATAGTTGGCGGCGTGGGCCTGCTCGTTGATGATGCGCACCGTGTCGGACGAGTCATTGCCGCCGATGTAGAAAAAATAGCGCACGTCGTGGGCCTGCATGACTTTGAACATGCGGGCGCAGTAGTCTTCATCGGGCTTGTCGCGGGTCGACAGCAGGGCCGAGGATGGGGTATCGGCCACCCGTTCGAGATTGTGGCTGGTTTCACGGGTCAAGTCCACGAAGCGCTCCTTGACGATGCCGCGCACGCCGTGCACTGCACCGTAAATCGAGGTGACCTGGGCGAATTTGCGGGCCTCGAGCACCACCCCGACAAGGCTCTGATTGATGACCGGAGTCGGGCCACCGCCCTGCGCGACGAGAACTTTTCCTTTCAGCGGGTTCATGGGGCCACCAGCATGCTCAAGCCGGTCCGGGATGCAAGCGCGGATAGATAAACTGTGCCGCGCCGGCATTTTTTGCCAGCCGGACCGCTTGCCAAGGCAACAAAGCTGTGCTTTATGAAATCATGAGTCAGCTGCCAGTTCAGATCATCGAGAGCCACACTGGCGGCGAGCCTACCCGGGTGGTCGTCGCCGGCGGGCCGGACCTTGGCAGCGGCACGCTGGCGCAGCGGGCCCGCCGCCTGCGCGACGAGCACGCTTGGCTGCGCGGCGCGGTGTGCCGCGAGCCGCGCGGCCACGACGCGGTGGTCGGTGCCCTGATGTGTGAGCCCGATGAACCGGATTGCGCCTGCGGTGTGATTTTTTTCAACAACATGTCGACCCTCAATATGTGCGTTCACGGCACCATCGGTCTGGCCGTGACTCTCGCCCATTTGGGGAAAATCCATCCGGGCATGCACCGCATCGACACGCCTGTGGGCGTGGTGCTGGCCGATTTACGCAGCGATGGATCGGTCGAAGTGACCAATGTGGCGAGCTACCGGCAAGCGACGGCGGTGGTGGTTGAGGTTCCTGGTTGGGGCAGCGTGCGCGGCGACGTCGCCTGGGGGGGCAACTGGTTTTTTCTCATCGACGGCCAGGGACCGCCGGTGGCCATCGCCCATCTCGACGCGCTCAGCCAATTTGCACGCGACGTGCGCCGCTGCCTCGCAGAGCAGGGCATCACCGGCGACGACGCTGCGGAAATCGACCACATCGAGGTGTTTGGTCCGCCAGCCGATCCGGCCGTGGCCGACAGCCGCAATTTCGTGCTGTGCCCTGGCAACGCGTACGACCGCTCCCCCTGTGGCACGGGCACCAGCGCCAAGCTCGCCTGCCTGCACGCCGCCGACAAGCTCCGTTCCGGCCAGGTGTGGCGGCAGGCGGGCATTCTCGACACGGTTTTCCACGCCACCTTCGAGCCGCTGGCCGACGGCAAAATCATTCCCCGCGTCTCGAGCCGCGCCTGGGTCAATGCCTCCAGCACCTATTTTTTCGATCCGGCCGATCCGTTCCGGCACGGATTCTAACCACCGGCCTGAGCAGCAATTCATATTTGGCCACGTTGCTTGAGCCCCTTCAGAGAGGTTTGTGGAGGTCTTCGTCGAGATAAACAGTGGCTCGTTTCTTGGGATAACCATGACGTCAAAACGTCAAGCGTCTTCTTTGGCCTGTGAAGTGTGCGGTATCATTCCAAAAACCGCCCAATGCACAACGTGCCGACGT
>CAIVSK010000078.1 GCA_903908495.1 Akkermansiaceae bacterium | reverse complement strand
GTCGGCGAGGGATTGGCCGACGGCATACGTCGGATGCCAGATGAACTCGGAGAGTTTGGCGTGTTGGAATTGGCCGATGGACAGCACGCCGGTGCCGTCGCGCGGAATATCAAACAGCACGATGGGCTTGCCGCTGCCTTCCTGGGGCGGACCGAAGGGATAGCCATGGTAGCGGCCGTCGCGGGGCACCGGCATTTGGTCACCCCAGGATACGGCTCCATCATACAGGTCGCGGGTGTAGGCACCAAAGTACCACGGGCCGCCCAGCGAGCCGGAGGTTGGCATCGAGCCGGCGATATTTTCATACGGCGAGCGGGTGACGTAGGCGGCGCGCGGATTCCAGTTGCCCAGCAGCGCGTCGTCAAAATGAGCGCTGCCCTTGAGGCTGCCGGAGCCGTCCTCGTTGGACAGGGTCTCCTTGAACCAGCGCAGGCGGATGCCCTCGCGGGTACGCACATTCGGCTGGTTGGTCAGCGCATCGGTGGTGGTGGTTTCTTCGACGGGGATTTTCTCATTGATGCTCCAGGAGATGCGGGGTTCGCGGCCGCCGCCAAATTGCAGCGAGGCGGACAGCAGCGCGAGTTGGGGCAGTTTGTCGAAATCCGCGAACTTGACGTTGGTGGCGGTGCCGAGTTGTTTTAAAATGACGCGGCAGTCGTCGGCTTGGTTGGTGACGCCGCCGTTCCAAGTGATGGGAGCAAACCAGTAGTCGCTGGGGATAAAGTCCATGCCGCCGTCAATTTCACTGTCGGAGGTGTAGTAGCTGCGGGAGGGATGGGGCGGTTTGAGGCAGGTGAGCGAGTTGGCCTCCAGCGCGTAGTTGCCGCTGGTGTTGCCGGGCATGTTGAGCCGGTTGTACTCAGCGGATTTATCGGGGGAAAACACCAGGCATTCGCCCGCCTCAAAGGTGGTGCGCGGAATCGAGAAATACCAGCAGCCGTTGTAGGGGTCGGTGTACCCGGTGCTGTTGAAAACCGACGAGCCGCTGAAGTTGTTGTCGCGCCCGCCTTCCGTCCAGATCCATTGCACCGGCGCCATGGGTATGTGGACTTTGCCAGCCTCCCGGTAGGCATCGGTCCACATTTCCTGGCGGCCGTTGCCTTGGATCATGCCGATGGAGCGGTCGAGGGTGAGTTTGATGTTGTACGGGTTCCACAGCACGAAGCGCGGATAGATGTGGAGCCGGAGTTGATACGGCTGGCTGGGCGGCGGCTGGCCGGCGCGCTGGGTGGTCCGGTGCCAACTCATGTTGAAATAGAGCGAGCCCTCAACGATGACCGGCGAAATGCCCGGGGTGTCGGCCGCGGCGATGCTGGCCGGGATTTCATTGGCGAGGGACAGAGTCTGGGAGGCACCTGTGCGCGGATGGGTTTCGGGCTTGGGCGGCTGCGCTACGAACTCGCGATTGGCGAAGGGCGCGGCGGTGTTGGCCCAGCGCCGCAGCAAACCGAAGCGGGGGGATGTGAACTGGTGGCGCGTGTCGGACCATTTGATGTGATCGCGGGCGATCGCTGGGTCGCTGGCGCTGGCCGGGCCGACGAGATTGTCCTGATCACTGAGACCGGGCAGGCCGTCGCGCCCGGCAATGTTGCCGTTGCTTTGAAAAAAGGCGGTGAGGTCACGTTTCAAGCCGCCGTGGGCCATGTCCGCCAGCAGACCATCCGAGTGGGTGGTGAAATCGTGGAAATGCTTGTCGGCGGAGGCGGGAGATTGCAGGTTGAGCACTTTGGGAGTGGCCTCCGAGGCGAGGCGGCGCTTCGTGGTGGCCTCCAATCGCGCCGGGACGGCGACGCTCGAGGCATCCGCTTCCTGCGAGGTCATGAGGCGAAACCAGCCGCCGGCGGACGGATCGCCGGGGTCGGGGGCTTTGCCCTCGAAGGCGTCCGGCGTTGCGATGTTGGCTTTGATGCCGAGGTCGCCCACCCACCAGGCAAAATGGCCCGGCTGCTTGCTATCGGTGTCGACGCCCACTTGGGGAGCTGAAACTTCGTCGGGTGTGGAAGTCGCGCCCACCGACCCCGGGCCGACGAGTTTGACCGACGCGCCGCTCACCGGCGTGCGCGGGCTGAGAGGAGGGCCACTTTTCGCGCCGCTGACCAGCCAACCGAGGGCGAGTTTTTCCCGGTCTGCGCCGTTGCTGCGGGTGTCGCTGAGCCCGCCCGCCTTGTCGTCACGGGTCAATAATGGCCCGCCATCGGCCGCAAGCGAGCTCCAGACACCCGTCCAGTGCGGTTGCGCAACGCCATCGGCGGCCAGAATCGAAGCGGGGGCCGTGGCCCGGGTGTCCGGGCCGGCCTGGCGCTGCAAGTCCCCCAGCGCCAGTATCAGGGCGAGCCGGGCGTTGGCCTGGGCGCGCACGACGTAGGTGGTCTGGCCGGCACTGCGCAGCGCGATGGCCGATAGATTGAGGAGTCCGACCACCAGCAGCGTCAGCAGGACCATGCACGAAAGCACCGCCACCAGCGCGAAGCCACGCTGTGGCAGACAGATGGGAATTCTCCAGCGCTGGGTCATGGCCACTGAGCGGTAATTACATCGTGATTGGGGGCGATGCGAAGCATATTTGCGGATTTTGTTACTTTTTGGAAAACTCAGCTTGATTCGGCTGCCCGGATGGCCCACAAGATGCCCCCCCGCAATGGAATCCCCCCCATCTCTGAGATTTGCTATTCCCAAAGGCAGCCTGCAAGAGCCGACTATCGAGCTCTTGGCCAAGGCTGGCTACGAGGTGTACGTGTCGTCACGGGGCTTGCGGCCGGCGTCGAATGACCCCGACCTCTCGCTCTATATGATTCGTGCGCAGGAGATTGGGCGCTATCTCGGCCAAGGGTTCATCGATTGCGGCATCACCGGCTACGACTGGGCCTACGAAAATGGCGTGGAGCTGGTGGATTTGGCGGAACTGCCGTATTCGCGAGCCACGACCCGGCCGACCCGCTGGGTGTTGGTGGTGCCGGAGGATTCGCCGATCCGCACCCCGGCCGATCTCGAGGGCAAGCGCATCGCCACCGAAGGCGTGGGCATCACCCAGCGGTACCTCAAGGAGCGCGGCATTAACGCCGAAGTGGAATTTTCCTGGGGGGCCACCGAGGTGAAGGTCCCCGATTTGGTCGATGCCATCGTCGACGTCACCGAGACGGGTTCCTCGCTCAAAGCCAACCACCTGCGCATCGTCGACACCCTGTTGACCTCGTTTCCGCACTTTTATGCCAGCCCGGCGGCCGCTGCCGACCCGTGGAAGATGGAAAAAATGGAGCGCATCGTGTTGTTGCTCAAGGCGGCGCTGGGCGCGCGGGGCAAAGTGGGCCTCAAGATGAATTTGCCGCAGCGCTGTCTGGCGGAGTTGTTGCTGGCTCTGCCGTCGCTGCGCCGCCCCACCATTTCCCAACTTTCCGAGGAAGGTTGGGTCGCTGTTGAGACTGTGATTGACGAAATCGTGGTTCGAGACATCATCCCCGACCTCAAGCGTTTGGGCGCCGAAGGCATCATCGAATATCCTCTTAACAAACTCGTCCCCTGACACTCGTCATCCTGCCGCCAGCAACCCTGCCGATTTCATTTCATTAGCCACCGACGGTCACCGAGCGCCGCTACCCTTCTCCCGAATCTTTTCATCGCACCCTAACCCCAAACGCAAAAGCCATGGGCTCCATTAAGAAACGCCGTAAGACCAAGATCAATAAGCACAAGCGCAAAAAGCGCATGAAGCAGAACCGCCATAAGAAGCGCCTCCGCTACAAGTCTTAAGCCCTGAGCCCCGCCTGGCGCTGCAATGCTGCGTCGGTGAGGCTGTGAGCTGTTCTTGGTTTTCCCAGCCAAGGTCTTTTTCCAAAATGACCTTGGCTGTGTTGCGTTGTTGTGTGACTTCTTGTTAGTAATGTGCCGCCGCCGCCATGCCCGTCTCCCTTGCCTTATCGCCGAGTGGCCATCTCATCATCGATGAATGGGCTGAGGAGATTTTTTGCTTCCCCAAGGCGCTCGAAGAGTCTGCTAGAAATGCCTGCAACGACGGGACCGGCGCGGTCTTGCTGTGGCTGGCCGGACTCGCCTCCGCTGCCGGCCTCCCGGCACCGGCCACCTATTGGCGGGATTTCACCGGCCTGTGGCTCACCGCGTATTGCCATTGCAGCCGCGAGGTCATGCCACCGCCCTCTGTGCCGCAGTTGGCCGGGTTTGCGGACACCTGTCCGCCGCTGCGTGGCAGCGAATACCTGACGGCGGCGGTGCTGGATGGCTTGTGGCATGCCATTGGCGCGGAAGTGGCGCGGCAGATTGCGGCCTGCGCCGATGGAGCCGATGGCTGGCTGGGCAAAACCCTGCCACACTGGCATCTGGTGGGACGGGTGACCTTTCATCTGGCGGAAAACAAGCGCGATGCGGATCGGCCGTTCGCGTTTTTGGCGACCTATACCAGCGGCCTCACCCCGGACGGCAAGCCGCGCCACGTCCTGTTGCAACAGGCGATCAAGGAGTATGCGGGCGCACAAAACCGGACTAGCTTGTTGCGGTTGTTAGAACCGGTGAGCCTGGCAGCGGAACGCAGTGCGTGGCTGGCCGGGCAGGTGGAGAGCGCTGCGATCTATCGGCAGCAGGCGTGGCGGCCGGCCGAGGCGTTGAAATTTCTCAAGGAAGTGAAGGTGTTCGAGGACTGTGGTTTGGCGGTGCGTATCCCGGATTGGTGGAAACCCGCCAACCCGCCGCGGCCCAAGGTCAACGTGACCGTCGGCGGCGACCGACCGTCCGCCCTGGGCCTGGATAGTTTGTTGAGTTTTGAAATCGGGGTGACCTTGGATGGCGAGCAGCTCTCGCTTGAGGAGCTCGAGGCGCTGCGCAACGCCCAAGGCCTGGTCATGATCAAGGGCAAGTGGGTGGAGGCCGACGCGGAAAAACTCCAGGCGGTTCTCAAACATTGGCAGGACGCGCAGGCGTTGCACTTTGCCGACGGCGTTTCCTTCCAACAGGCGTTGCGGCTGCTGAGCGGTTCGGGTATCGATCCCGGCGAAACCCGCTTGCTCACCCCCGAGGCCCGCGAATGGAGCGGCATCCAGGCCGGTGCCTGGCTGGCCGACATGCTCAAGCGGCTGCGCGACCCGGCGCAAGTGGCTGCCATCACCCGCCACCCGGATCTTCGCGCCGAACTCCGACCCTATCAAACAGTCGGCGTCAATTGGCTGTATTTCATGACCCAACTCGGCCTCGGCGCCTGCCTGGCCGATGATATGGGCCTGGGCAAAACCATCCAGGTGCTGGCGTTGTTGTTGCACTTGAAGCGCGAGCAGCCGGCCGCCGGTCCGGCGTTGCTGGTCGTGCCCGCCTCCCTGCTCGCCAACTGGCAGGCGGAGGCCGCCAAATTCACTCCCAGCCTGCGCCTCTTCATCGCCCATCCCTCCGGCGGCGAATCCGCCAAAATGACCGCCCTGGCCAACGGCAAACTCCCCGCCGTCGGGCACACCGATCTGGTCGTCACCACCTACGGCATGCTCACCCGCATGCCCGCCCTCAAGACCCACCCGTGGCGCCTGGCAATTCTGGACGAGGCCCAGGCGATCAAAAATCCAGCCGCGGCGCAGACCCGCGCCGTCAAGGAGGTCAACGCAAAAATCCGCATCGCCCTAACCGGCACGCCGGTGGAAAACCGCCTGGGCGACCTGTGGTCATTGTTTGACTTCACCAATGTTGGTCTGTTAGGCAGCGCCACGGCTTTCACCCGCTTCGTCAAGGTCCTCTCGCAACAGTCGGAGTTCCACTACGCACCGCTGCGCAAGCTGGTGAGTCCCTATATCTTGCGCCGCTTGAAGACCGACAAGTCCATCATCAGCGATCTGCCCGACAAGACCGAGATGAACGTCTGGTGCCGGCTCACCAAACAACAGGCCGTGCTCTATCAGGGGGTGGTGGACCAGTTGGCCAAACAACTCAAAACCACCGATGGCATCAAGAAGCGCGGGCTCATCCTCGGTGCGCTGATGAACTTCAAACAGATCTGCAATCACCCCTCGCAATTCAGCGCCGACGCCCATTACGACGCGGCGCACAGCGGCAAGTTCCGGCGCCTCGAGGACCTCTGCGAGGCCATCGCCGAACGCCAGGAAAAGGTTCTGGTGTTCACCCAGTTCACCGAGATCATTCCCGCGCTGCGCCACCTCCTCAAAGGCGTGTTCAAACGCGATGGCCTCGTTCTAACCGGGAAAACCCCCGTCAAACAACGCCGCTCCCTCGTCGACGAGTTCCAGCGCGACGCCGGTCCGCCGTTTTTCCTGCTCTCGCTCAAGGCGGGCGGCACCGGACTCAACCTCACCGCCGCATCCCACGTCATTCATTTCGACCGCTGGTGGAATCCCGCCGTGGAAAACCAAGCGACCGACCGCGCCTTCCGCATCGGCCAGAAACGCAACGTGTTGGTGCACAAGTTTGTGTGCAGCGGCACCCTGGAAGAGACGATTGATGCCCTCATCGCCGAAAAACGCGCTGTCGCCGACGGAGTGCTTGCCGGGGGCGGTGAAATCGCCTTGACTGAAATGAGCGATCGCGAATTGCTGCGCATGGTCGCGCTGGACATCAACCAAATCAACACCAACGAATAAGCCGTCATGAGTCGCTACAGTTATCAGGGATTCGCTCCCTATGTCTCCGTCGCCAATAAAAAACTCAACGCGGAAAAACTTGCCAAAAAACTCGAGAAAAAAGGCGCGAAACTCACTCCCGTATCCGTCACCGGCAGCAAGCTGGTCACCACCTTTTGGGGTAAGTCGTGGAATGACAATCTGGAGCGCTACCGCGACTACGAAAACCGCCTTCCGCGCGGCCGCAGCTATTTGCGCCATGGCGCGGTGATTGACTTGAAAGTGAACGACGGCGGGATCGAGGCGCTGGTCAGCGGTTCGTCGCTGTACAAGGTCAACATCACCATCAAGGCCCTGAAACGGGACCGTTGGCACGCCTTGAAAAAAGAATGCTCCGGCCAGATCACCTCGCTCATCGGTCTGCTCCAAGGGAAATTGCCGCCGTCTGTCATGGAAGCCGTTAGCAAGCAGGGCAGCGGCCTGTTCCCCGAGCCCAATGATATCTCATTTGATTGCTCATGTCCCGACTCTGCCGGGATTTGCAAGCATTGCGCCGCCGCGGTCTATGGCGTGGGTGTGCGCCTCGACGACCAGCCGGAGTTGCTGTTTTTGCTGCGCGGCGTCGATCATACCGAACTCATCTCGGGTGCCGGCGATGCCGTCATCGCCCACGCCGACGATGGCAGCCAGGGCATCGAGTTGGACGATATCGGCGGCATCTTCGGCATCGAGCTGGACACCACCCCGGGTACCGGAAAACCCGCAAAACCCGCCCCGATCAAAAAAACCCGCGCCGCCAAGGTCGCGCCAGCCAAGCCACTAGCGGTGAAATCCGTCGCCACGACCGCCAAGAAAGCCGCGAAAAAGACCGCCAAGAAAGCCGCGAAAAAGACCGGAAAACAGGCGTCCCGCCTGTGAGGGAAGACAGCGCGTCCCGCCTGTCTGCGCTTGAGACGACAGGCTGGAAGCCCGTCGTCCAGGACAAGATGCCTGTCCTCCTGCTAAATTGACCGTATTGGGCGGGCCGCCCCGTTCACCACTTGATTGCCCCCCCCCCGCCACCACGGCCTGCGGCGGGGATGCCGCCGATCACGCGGCATGCCAGCCGGAGAACCCGTGCTTGCCGTCGGACGCGGGGTTCTCTATACCCCTCGCATGCGGCTATTTGACACTCTCACCCGGACCGAGCGCAACCTCCGCCCCATTGACGGGGCGACGTTTCGCTTTTATTGCTGTGGCCCGACGGTCTACGGGCCGGCACACATCGGCAATTTCCGCACGTTCGTGCTGCAGGATGTGTTGCGGCGCACGCTGGAAACAGGCGGCATCCGCACCTTTCACGTCCGCAATATCACGGATTTGGACGATAAGACGATTCGCGATTCGCAAAAAGCCGGCCAGTCCCTCGCCGAGTTCACGGCCGCTTGGAGCGCACAATTTCACGCCGACTGCGACCGGCTGTGCTGCCTGCCGCCGCACATCGAGCCGGGAGCGGTGGCGCACATTCCGCAGCAAATCGCCATGATCGAGGCACTTCTCGCCAAAGGCCATGCCTACGTCGGTGGCGATGGCTCGGTGTATTTCAAAATTGCGTCGTTTCCCGGCTACGGCCGGCTCTCGCACCTCGATGAGCGCGAATTGGATCTCGGCAAGACCCAAAACACCCGCGCCAATGCCGATGAATACGAAAAGGACAACATTTCCGATTTTGCCCTCTGGAAAGCCCGCCGCCCGGAAGATGGCGAGAATTTTTGGTCCGCGCCGTGGGGTGACGGTCGTCCGGGGTGGCACCTCGAGTGTTCCGCGATGATCCAGGAATACCTCGGCGACAGCTTCGACCTGCATTCCGGCGGGGTGGACTTGGTCTTTCCCCATCACGAAAACGAGATCGCCCAGAGCCAGTGTGCCTGCGGCGGGAATTTCGCGGCCAACTGGTTTCATATCACCCATCTGCTCGTCGATGGCGGCAAAATGTCCAAATCCCTCGGAAATCTCCACACCCTCGGGGATCTCGCCGCCCGCGGCTTCTCGCCGATGGAAGTCCGCTATGTCCTGCTCGGCGGACATTACCGCAAACCCCTCAATTTCACCCTCGACTCGCTCAGCGGTGCCCGCGAGGCCCTCTCCAAACTCGCCAAGGCCGCACGCCAACTCGCCGCCAAAATCGACGGCGAGCCCTGCTTCGGCACCGTTGAGTTCGGCCCGTTCCAAGCCGCTTGGGACAGTCTCCAAAACGACCTCAACACGCCCGGTGCCCTCGGCGGCATCTTCACCGGCCTGCGCGAGGCATCCGCCCTCAGCGGTGACGCTGCCGCCATGGCGCTGGCCGGCCTCAACCGCGTGTTGCGCGCCCTCGGCCTGACCTTGCCCGAGGACTCCAGTGCCGGGGAAGTCGTCGTGCCCGCGGATATTCAAGCCCTCGCCGAGCAGCGCTGGCAGTTGCGCCTCGCCAAGAATTGGGCCAAGTCCGACGAACTTCGCGCCGCCCTCGCCGCCCAAGGCTGGCTCGTCAAGGACGCCAAGGACGCCTACTCTCTCACCCCATCGCTGGGTTCCCTTACTTGAGGAATGTGATGGTGATCGGGTATTTCCACAAGATGCCGTCGCGCGCTTTCAGGCCGCCGAGAATCGGGAAAATAATCGCGACCACCGCGACTGGAATAAATAGCAATGCCCCGAATCCGCAGGTGACGACGCTCAGAAGGGTTGCCGCCACACAATAGATCAGCAGGGAAATGATCCAGTTGGTGACCATTTTGCCATGGGGGTCCAACTCCGGAAATTGTTCCTTTTTTACCTGCCAAATGATGATGGGTGCCGCCAAACCCAGCCCTGGCACCACGACCCCGGCCAATTGCGATAGATGCAGCAACATGGCCCACTGTTTGCCGTCCATGCCGCCTGCGGCGATGGGTGCGGGAGGCGGCGGAGGCGCTGACGGACCGGGCGCGCTGCTGTATTCTTCGGGCGGCGGTGGCGTGGGCGATGATGGGGTGGTTTCGTTCATGGCGTTGATTGGTAGGCTAAGCGTTTCCAACTATCAAAATTGCCGGAGTTCGTCAAGAACCATTCCGGCAGAAACTCATCCCGGCATCCCAGCCCCAGCCCGGAATGAAACCCTGCCAATCCCGGGCAGACTTCCTGCCTGTCCGCGCTTGAAACGACTGGCTGGAAGCCCGTCGTCCGTGACAGCCAAGATGCCTATCGTCCTG
>CAIVSK010000077.1 GCA_903908495.1 Akkermansiaceae bacterium | reverse complement strand
GAGCGGTATCGCCGAGATTCTCGCCGAGCAGTCCGTCCTGCGGAAATGGCAGTCGTTGGGCGAAACCCCTCGTTTACCCGACCCGCCTGAGCCGTTGTTCACTTCCCATGCAGGCACCTCGCCGCCTGTTTTCGGGGATCCCGACCCACGCTTTGAGAAATTCGGCCTGCTGCGCACCCGCTGGGCACCTAGGGCCGTCTGCCAGATCCCCCGCGCCGACCGGCCCGGCAATCTGCTCTGCACCCTGCGTGCGCTGTTCGGAGTGAATGCGCGGGCCGAGATCATGGCCTGGCTGCTTACGCACGAATCCGGCCACCCGGCAGCGATTGCTAAGGACAGCGGCTATTTTTCGAAATCCATCCAAGTGACGCTCAACGAGATGGAACAATCGTGTCACGTCCGTTCCGAAAGGGATGGCAGGGAGAAGAAATTCCGTCTCAACCGCCAGGACTGGAGCTTTCTGATCACTTGGCCGGAAGCCAGTGGTTTCCCCCGCTGGATCAACTGGCCTCCTGTCTTCTATTTCGCTTTTCGTACCTTGCAGTTGCTAGGCAAGACCGACACACCCGGTGCTTCCGAACACCTCCAGGCAATCCAGCAACGCGGATTCCTCGATGAGATCGCCCCAGCCCTCCGTGAATCCGCTCTCCGCCATACCATGACCGCAAACCGCGATCTCACCGGCCGCCAGCTCACCGATGCCATTCTGCGGGATGTCGGGAAATTGGGCCGATTGCTCGAGTCCGATTTTGCAAACAGTTAGCCAGATTTCACCATGCCCGACGAACGCATCTTGGGTCCTGCGCTTGTCCAGCGACAATTAGACCCCCAAGCGAATTACCGAAATCGCACAAAATGGTAATAATCGGCAGTTCGGTCATTTAATTTGAATGCACTCACCGCGGGCGAGGGTGTTGGTGAGACCCGCGCCGAAGACGATTTTGAGGTGAGGACGTCTGAGGCTCAATCGGCTGCTGGAAGCGCTTCGAACACCAGAACCTCAAACGGCGACAACGTGAATTTCACTGGATTCGCCGGGTTGATTTTGCCTGTTAGTTCCTTGATCTCGCGTTGCTGGTAAGGGCTGGTCAAGGTATACGAAGCCGGGGCACCGGCGGGCAACTCAAGCGCCGTGCTGAGTTTGAGGGTGAATTCCTGGGCCTTGTCGGATGGGTTGCGAAGCGTTAGGATGGCTTTCCTTGGCGACCATGAGGCCCAGCCATAGACCTCGAGTTTGCGGGGGCTGCCGCCGATCCAGTGGGTGTCGACAAGGGTAGCGGCGTTGGCCCGCGACCACTTGGCGCAGGTGGCGAGTTCATCCCAGTTGGCTTGGGTGAGAAGATCGTGGGAGATATACATTTCCTGCAACTGGGTGCCGGTTCCGAAATAGCTGCGGACCTCGTGGGTGAATGCGTCGGATGGATCGGTGTTGAGGTCATGGGCCTTGCGGGCGTAGATGATGCCGTGGAGCATGAGCGAGTTGAGTGGGAAAAGCGGGCCGCCCTTGACGATGCGCTCGTGGGTATCGCCATCGCGATAGGTGATCCACTGTTCGCGCTTCGGGCCGACGCCTGCAAAATCGTGGTCGTCGCCACCGCGCCAGATGCTGTCGCAAATCGTCAGCCAGAAGGGCGAGGGCCAGGTGCCGGTGGTTAGATTGATGAACAGGTCGGGCTTCACCCCACGCAGGTCGCCGATGAGGGAAATGGCCGCCTCGAAGTCGCTGCCGAACTTGCTGCCGGGAACCACCGAGTTGATGTTGCCGGTGCCATCGAGCTTGAATTGATTGATGCCGTAGTCGCGCACCATTTTGACGCAAGCGGCGTGGAAGCTAGCGTAATATTTGGGCCCCGAAAGCGCGAACAACTTGTCGTACTCGGGGTTCGGCTTGGCCGCCGGGTCATCCTGCGCCTTGGCGGTTTCATAACCGGCGGCCTCGCCGCTCTTGCGCCGTTCGATGCGTGGGTTGCCATAGCCGCCCCACGGGGACAGCCAGACGCCCGGGCCGGCGCCGGTTTTGAGTGCGGCATTTTTCACGGTGGTAAAGCCATTGGGGAAGCCTTTATGAAAGACCCACTGACCGCCCTTCGATGTGTCGTCCCACCCATCGTCAAACAGGAACGAGTCCATTTTTACGCCTCGCTTGTCATGGAGTTCCCGTGTAAATCCGTCGATGACGCCGAGGCAGTCTTTCTCATCGTAGGGCGTGAAGTAGCCGATGTCATACCACGAGTTATAGTGGAGAAACGGGCGATAGGCATGGGCCCGTTCGCGCTCGATGTAGTAGAGGACGCCGCGCCGGAGTTGGCCCTCGGGCACCACGCCTTGCACACTGCTAACAGAAAAGACTTTTCCCTCCTGAATCGGCAGAGCCCGCTCCAGCCAGGCGGTGGCGCGATGGCGGACGGCAGGCTCCTGGAGGGTGGGGATGTGATCGGCCGCCAAATTGCCATCCTCGGCATCCGGGTCTGGAACCAGCTTGTAGGTTTCCACCCGCGAGATCGACATCGGGTGCTCAAAGCCCGTGAAAAACGCAGCATCAACGATGGGCGATCCCGCCACCTTGCCGCTGATGTCTGCCCCCGGCAGGGCCTGGCTGACCAGGATGATTTTGGCGAGGTCCGCCTCGCCATGCAGCGCCGCGATGCTGACCTGTTGGCGGATGTAATTGGCCCCATCGCGCAGGGAAACCGACCACTTGACTTGCAGCGCCGAATTTGCGGAGGAGAGTAGCAATGTGATCTGCTGGCCGGCGAAGCGACCTGCGAGGCCGACGGATTGCGGATCGGCAGCCAGGATTTCCAGTTTGGCGGGCCCGACTTTAAGGGCCGAGGACCGGAGCTGGTGGCCATCGCGGAACTCCAGGATGAATGCCTCGTCGGGCACGGCCAGCGGCTGATTGGAAAGTTTGTTGACCAGCGAGACCGGCTTGAGGGAGCCATTTAGCCAAGTCCAGCCTGCGGCGATGGCAGCGTTGGAAAGCTCGACGGAGTGCTCTCCCGCCACGGCTTTCGCCACCCCCGGCAGCGGCCCGGGAAACGCGACGGAGGCTTCCGGTGGGGGTGCTAGGATGGCTCCGGTCTCGACAGCCAGACTTCGATCGGACATTCCGATCAAGGTGGCGACTAACAACAATGGGGACTTCAACAAACTGGATGCATTCATAAGGTATGACGGGGGGCATCGTTGGGGAAGCCGCCAAAAAGGCGAGGATAAATCCGACCCGCGAGCAATAATCCGGCAAAGGAATGGCTTGGCAAGCGCTTGGCCGCGGGGCAGCGTAGCGACGTGAGCCAATTGATCAACCCCGGGCGAAAAAGCGCAGACGAACTGGAAATCAGCCATTGCAGCCAAACACCGGCGGCATCCGCCGGGCCGCCAGCTGGGAGTCGCTTGAGTCCATTCACCAGGGCGCTCGTCGCCGTCTGCGCGCCGGTGATGCTTTGCATCGCGTCGACGCGGGCTTCGGCCAACGAGGGGATGTGGATGCCGGAGCAGATTCCCGCTCAGGCGGCGGAGTTGCAGGCCATGGGCTTCACCGGCGACGCCGGCGCGTTCGCCGATCTGACGGGCCATCCGCTCGGTGCCATCGTCTCGCTGGGTGGCTGCAGTGCCTCGTTTGTGTCCGCCGACGGGCTCATCGCGACGAATCATCATTGCGTCCAGGGGTCCCTGCAGTACAACTCAAAGCCCGGGAATAATCTGATGGAATCGGGGTTTCTCGCCAAGACGCGCGCCGAGGAACTTTGGAACGGCCCCGGTTCGCGGGTTTACGTGACGGTCTCTGTTAGGGATGTGACCGATGACGTCATCGGCGCTCTCGACCCACAGTTGTCTGATCGCGCGCGTTTCGATGCGGTTGACAAGCGGGTCAAGGAGCTTACGGCGGCCTGTGAGAAGCGCGGTCTGCGCTGCACGGTCTCGAGTTTTTTCGAGGGCAGGAAGTGGTTCGAGATCGGGCAGATGGAGATCCAGGATGTGCGGCTCGTGTATGCGCCTGCCGCTGGCATCGGAAATTTCGGTGGCGAAGTCGATAACTGGCAGTGGCCCCGCCACACCGGAGATTTCTCGTTTTACCGCGCCTATGTCTCGCCGGCAGGCAAGTCCGCCGTCTACTCGAAGGACAACGTCCCGTACAAGCCCAAGCACTGGTTGCGGGTGTCGCCCCAGGGTGCCAGCCCCGGCGAGCTCGTGTTCGTGGCGGGATATCCGGGCCGCACCGCGCGCCTGGCCCCCTATGCCGAGGTGAAACGGACCGTCGAATGGAGCCTGCCGCGGACGGTGAGGCGCAACACGGACCAGATCGACCTGCTGACGAAACTTTCCCAACAGGACCCCGAGACGGGCATCCGCGTCTCGACGCGTATCCGCGGTCTGAACAACTCGCTCACCAAAGCCAAGGGGGTCGTCGAGAGCATGCACAAGCGCGGGCTTCTAGCCGAGCGCGAGCTGCGCGAAAAGTCACTGCTGGCGTGGATCGATGCGGAGCCCGGGCGCAAGACCGCCTACGGCGATGTGCTGCCTGCCCTCAACAGCCTTGTGGCTGAGCGCGTCCTGACGGCCGAACGCGATGCCCTCGTCGCCGAAATTTGTGGCGGCATGGGCTCGGTCATGGGCTCCGCGCAGATGCTCTATCGGCTTTCTCGCGAGCGTCCGAAGAGCGACGCCGAGCGCGATCCGGCATTCCAAGAGCGCGACTGGAGTCGTTTGCGCGAGGGGCAGGACCGGCTCCAGCGCAGTCTTGACGTCAAGGCCGACGACGCACTCCTGAGGTATTCGCTCGCCGAGGTTGCCAAGCTTCCGGCGGGCCAGCGCATCGATGTGCTCGATCAGGAAATCGGGCTATCAGCGACCATGAGCGCGGCTGCCACTGGCGCTGCGATCGACGCCTTCATCGGCAAGCTGCTGGCCGGCACCCAGCTCTACCAGAAGGACGTGCGTCTCGCCCGCCTCGACATGTCCACCGCCGAGTTGCTCGCCACCGACGACTCCGCCATCAAGCTGACAGCCGCCCTTTTTCCGCTGATGGAAGCCACCCGCGAAAAGTCAAAACAACACTCCGGCTCGCTCTATCGCCTAGGGCCCCGCTACGCCGAGGCGCTGCTCGCCCACAGTGGCGGTGCCGTGGCCCCCGACGCGAACGGCACACTCCGGGTCACCTATGGCCGGGTCATGGGCGTCCCGGCCAGCGAGGGCATTCCGAATCCATCGCAGACGACCCTGCAGGGCATCGTCGACAAGGCAAGCGGCACCAGCCCGTTCAATGCGCCGGAGGCCGAGCTCGCCGCCATCAAGGCCCTGCGCGCCGGCAAGCAGACGCCGTATTTCGACCCGAAGCTCAACGACGTGCCGGTGGATTTTCTCAGCACGGTCGACACGACGGGTGGCAACTCGGGCTCGGCCACCCTCAACGGCAAGGGTGAACTCGTCGGGTTCCTCTTCGACGGCACTTACGACACGGTGGCGTCCGACTACCTGTTCGACCCGGTGCGGACGCGTTCGATCCACGTCGACACGCGCTACATGCTTTGGACCATGGCTGAAGTGGATGGTGCCACCAACCTCATCGAGGAGATCGCGGGCGGGCCCGCAGCGGCGGACGCGCCACCAGCTGCGCGTTAGTGTCCTTGAGAGGCCTTCGGCGGTGCCGCGGGTCCGCTGCCCGCTGGCGGGGCATTGGGTGGCTCCGCCTTCGCCGCGGCCAGGACGGCCGCCAGCGCCGGCTTGGGCTGCAATGCCCGATCCCACAACAGGGGGTGGTTGGTGCGCTTGGATGGCCAGTAGTTCAGCCAACTCCGCCCGTCTTGGAGGCCCCAGAAAGTGACGCGGGATATCTTGTCCCGATGTTTGAAAAACAGGGCGAAAAGCTGGCCGTATTGGTCGGCGAGCCGGCGCTGGAGATCTGCTGTGAGCCCATTGGCGAGCGGGTCTGCTGCGTCCTGCTCCCGGGTTCCGGACTCGGCACCTGCGGTTGCGCGGGTGCCCACGTCAATGTCAAGTTCGGTGATCGCCACCCGCATGCCTTCGGCGTGAAAGGCGACAATGGCCGCCTCGATGTCCTTGAAGGGGATGTGGTCGATTCTCCAGTGGCCTTGGATGCCGACGCCCTGAACCGGTGCCCGACGCTGCTTGAGGTCGCCGAGAAGGCGCAGCATCTTGTCGCGCTTCGGCTGCAGCTCGATGCCGTAGTCGTTGTAGTAGAGTTCAGCCTTGGGATCTGCCTTGCGGGCGGCAATGAACGCCTCGGCGATGAAGTCATCACCGATGCCGGTTAGCCAGGGTGATTTGCGCAGGTAGTCATGGCCGTCGTCGATGGCCTCGTTGACCACGTCCCAGCTCTTCAGTTTGCCGGCGAAATGGCCGGCCACCGCAGTGATGTGAGCCCGCAACCGCGCGAGCACCAGTTCGCGGCCGGCGACCTGCGCGCCATCGCGGAAGAACCAATCGGGGCATTGTTGGTGCCAGACCAAGGTGTGGCCGTTGACCGTTAGTCCATTGCCACGCGCCAGATCCACCAGTGCGTCGGCTTTGGCGAAGTCAAAGCGATCCGGTGCCGGATGCACGAGTGCGGGTTTCATGCAGTTCTCAGGGGTTACTGTTCCAAAGTGCCTGAATAACAGTTGGCGTTCCGCCTGACTCAGGTCGTCGCCCGGGATCGCGGCCCCCATCGCAAACCATTCCCCAAATGCCGATTTGAGCGTATCCTTCCCTCCGGTTGGCTGAACGGCGATATGAGAATCGGCAGTTGATCTATCCGACAGAACGAGTCCGAGGATCGCAAAAGCCATGACGCCCTTACAGATTGTGTGTTTGTGTTGCTTGTCGAAGAGGGCGAGAAGGAGATAGACGAGGACTAGGATGCTGGCGCTCACGGGTCAAGTCAAAGCCACGGTGGCAGGCTAGGCAAGCGCAAAACCGGCTGAAAGGGCATGACGGCGGGACGCGTAGGACGCTCTGCCATGGCAGCGCTTGTGGCTTGATCAGAATTCACCGAACTCATGCACGCAAATCCACAATCCGTCGCCCGCCTCGCTCTATCACTTGCTTGGGGTGTGGCACTTCAAAGCAGTCACGGCGCGACGCTGCCGCCCGCTGCGCATGGGGCCACGCCGACGCCCGCGCAGGTCAAACACGCCGAGCGGCCGTTTTATGCGTTTTGTCATTTCACGGTGGACACTTTCACCGGCGCGGAATGGGGCTCGGGGGCGGAGAAACCGGAAATTTTCAATCCGAGCGCGTTTGATGCCAACCAGATAGTGACCAGCCTCCAGGCCGCCGGTGCCGCGGGCGTCATTCTCACCTGCAAGCATCACGACGGATTTTGTTTATGGCCGACCAAGACCACCCCCCACAATGTTTCGGCCAGCCCATATAAGAATGGCAAGGGCGACATTGTGCGTGAATTCGCCGATGCCTGCAAGCAGCACAACTTTGCATTCGGGGTTTATGTTTCGCCGTGGGATCGCAACAACGAAAACTACGGCACGCCCAAGTATGTGACCGATGTCTATCACGAGCAAATCCGCGAACTGACCACCCAATACGGCCAGCTCTTCGAGGTCTGGTTCGACGGGGCCAACGGCGGCAGCGGCCACTACGGTGGCAAAGGCGGAACGCGCACGATTGACCGGTTGACGTATTATAACTGGCCGGTGGCCTGGGGCATGGTGCTCAAGAACCAGCCCGCGGCGATGATCTTTTCCGACGTGGGGCCCGGTGTGCGCTGGTGCGGCAATGAGCAAGGGCATGCCGGCGATCCGTGCCGCGCCACCATCACCCTTGATCCGGGTGACAGCGTGGGCAATATCGATGCGGGCAAGCTCGGCACGGGGCATCTGGGCGGCAAACAGTGGATCGCGGCTGAAGTCGACGTGTCGATCCGTCCCGGATGGTTCTTCCACCCTGAGCAAAACCCGCGCGCGCCGGAGAACCTGATGCAGATCTATCTGAATTCCGTGGGTCACGGAGCCAGCCTCAATCTCAATGTGCCGCCCGACAAGCGGGGCCTGTTGCACGAAAATGACGTTGCCAGTCTCGCGCAACTCGGTGCGCATTTGCGCCAGACCTTCGCCACCAATCTTGCTGCCAAGGCCAGCGCCAAAGCCAGCAACACCCGCGGCAACGACCCCGCCTACGGTCCGGAAAAATTGTTGGATGGCGATCCGTGGAGTGCCTGGGTCACAGATGACGCGGTGACCACACCTGAGGTGGTGCTGACCCTCGACGGCGAGAAATCCTTCAATTTGATTCTGTTGCGGGAAGATATCCGTTTGGGCTTGCGACTTGAGGGCGTTGCGGTGGATGCCTGGCTTGACGGCCAATGGAAGGAACTGGCCAAGGCCGAGTCGATCGGGTCCTGCCACTTGTGGCGCTTGCCGGAAACCCGCAGCAACAAGGTCCGCGTGCGGGTGACCAAGGCGCCGGTGTGCCCGGCCTTGTCGGACTTCGGGCTCTATCTGGAACCCGCGTTTCCGGCGTGGCAGCCGCCGGTCGGTGGCGGGCGTTAGAATTCGCGCATGCTGCGGCGCCTCCTGCTGCAGTCTTCTTGCTCTTCGAAGAGGGTTCGGCAGGATCCAAACCCAGCCGGCAGGATGCCGGCGCTCTATCCGTGGTCCGCTCAGGCGGAGCGCTCGTTGGCGGGGGGCTTGCGGATTTTGGGTGGGGCGGGCGGGGTGTCGGGGATGACTTTTTCGAGGGCGGCGGCGGGGATCCAGCCGCGGGTTTTGCTGGCGAAGGCGATGTATGCCCAATCGCCGCTGAGGCGGACGATTTCGCACAATGAGCCGGGCGGAGCGTCGATGACTTCCGGGGAGGTGCGGGCGGCATCACTGTGGACCACCACTTTGTCGGCGATGACGACCGCTTGGACGGCGACGGGGACAAACTCGGAATCGTCGGGATAAAAGTGGCAGCCCAGGACGCCTAGGGCGACGAGCAGGGGGGCGACGACGAGGGTGCAAATGGCGGCGATGCGGATGGGAGCGCCGTTGCGGGTGGCGGGGAACACGAGCAGGGCGAGGGCGCAGATCCAGCTGCCGGTCCACACCGCGTTGCGCCAGGCGCTGAGCGGCAGCCGGGCGAGGGCATATTGATAGTCGGGGCGTTGGACGGTGAGGGCACCGCATTTGCGTTCGATGAAGCGCAGGTTCTGGCGGGACTCCTCGTGGCCGGGATCGCGGGCCAGGGCGCGCCGGTAGTAAAGCGCGGCGTAGCCGGGCGAGCCGAGCCGGTAGCAGGCGTTGCCGATGTTGTAGAGGAGCGCAGGCGAGAGCCGGGCAAAATCCCCCGCGGCCAGCCACAACTTGATGGCGTCGGCGTAATTGGCCGAGTCATAGGCGGCCAGAGCTGGGTTGGCCGCCGCCTCCCGGCTGGTGGCGGCGTCTGCGGCGCGGGCAGCGGGTGGCGCGTCGGACAGGCTGATAGCGGCAAACAGGACCGCTGCGGTGATCGCCTTGCGCAGCAGTTTGAGGATTTCGCTGCGGCGTTTGCCCAGGCGCGCGCCGGGTTTTTCGGCCAGGAAGCATTGTGCGTCGCGTTCGGCGAGGATGGCGTGCAAGCCGGGATCAGGCGTGCCGCCGAGCCAGCGTTCGATGAAAGCACCGGCCTGCTTGAGAAACAGCGTGTCGTTATCGGCCGGAGTGCGGGAGAGATCTTGCAGGGCGCGCCTTTCGGCGCTCTTGAGCGGGTGCTGTCGCAAGCGGGGGGCGAGGCGCATCCAGAGCGCCTTGGCGATGAGGCCGAGGGCGAGCAGGCCGCCGATGGCATGACCCAGCCAGGGGGGCAGAGCGGGCGAGGCGGGGATGAGCGATTGGGCCGGGCGCATGACGGCGAGGATATCGGTCATGCGCTCGACGGGGATGGGCAGGGCTTGGGGAGCTACCGGGGAGGCGGCGGCCGCTACCAGGGAGGGCAGGATTTTCAGCGGGATCGGATCGGTGGTGACGCTGCGGTATTGGTTCAAGGTCGGGTCGAAGAAGCTCAGACTGAACGCCGGAATGGCGGATTTCAACTCAAGGGGCTTGATCAATTGTTGGAAAATGACCGATCCGGACAGCCGGCGGCGCTCGTCGCCGCGTTGGGTGGCGGTGGCCTCGTAGATTTTCCAGCCTTTGGCCTCCTTGAGGCGCGGCGCGTGCATGGTGTCGAGATTGCCACTGCCGGTGACCACGATGTCCACCGAGATGGGATCGCCTTCGTGCACTTCCGTTTCGCTGGTGATGGCGCGCAGGGTGAAGCTGCCGATCGCGTTGTCAAAGCCGGCCGGGGCCCCGGGCGGTAGCGGCGTGGTGTCAAACTCGAGTTTGGGAATGGTGAGGAAACTTTCCTCGGTGACGCGTTGCAGGTAGCCGTCGACAATGACCTGGGTGGAGGTGAGGCGCAGTTTGGCGGGGCCGATGCCGACCTTGCCGCTGCGTGTGGGGGTGAGCGTGCTGGGGTAGGCGAGGGTGGTGTAGGGGCGGCCCAGCACATTGATTTGGCCTTTCATGGGGCTGGGTTCGAGGCGCCAGCAGGCGACCCCGTCGCGCTCGAATTCCGGGATGCCCCAGTCTTCCACGGTTGCGGCGACGTCCCTGGGGATGAAGATTTTGATTTCGGTGGGAATGGCTTCGCCCAAGTACGGGTGGTCCTTGAGGATGTGGAAGCTGGCGGCGTAGCGGACGCTGCGGCCTGCCACGGTGATTTCGCGCCATTGCAGTTCATCGGGATTGAAGACGGTGAACTCGATGGGCTCGGTGCGGGACTTGAGGCCGTTGATGACTAATTCGACGGCTGGAATGGTGTGGTGACCGACCGCGTAACTATCGACGCTGTACTGATAGAAGTACTCGATCCGGCGGCCGGACACCGGGCGGGGAATGGCTGAGGTCATGGTGGCGCGGATGGCGACATCAGGGACGTCGGGGATGGCGGGGACGTTGGGCAAGGGGTTCTGCGGGCGGGCGGGCAGGGTGATTTCAAGACCCGCCTGCTCGCCGCGGGCCAGGTGGCGGCTGCTCAGTTGCGCGGCGAGTTGGGCGGATGCCTGGCTGGCGGAGCCGAGGCAGAGGGCAAGGGCGGCGAGGGTGGCGAGCGGATGGTTGCGGGCGGTCATGATATTACCAATCCTGTTCCGGGTTGTTGAATTCGAAGTGGCCGGAGCGCCGGGGTCCCTTTTCCAGGTCGGCGTTTTCGGCGAGGATGCGCCGGGCGCGTTGTTCGGGGGATTCATCGGGTTTCGGGCCTGGGTTGGCGTCGGCTGGTTCGTCGTTTTCCTTGGGCGGCTTGTTGCCGCTGGCGTCCGGATCGTCTTCCGGTTTATCGTTGGGTTTGGCGTTGGGCTTCTCGGTGTCGCCCTGTGGGTCGGGCTGTTTCGGCTTGTCGCCGTCCCCCGGTTTGGGCTGCTCGCCTGGCTTGGGCGGGTCATCCTCGGTGGATTCGCCGGGATTGCCGGGGTCCGGGCCGGGCTGGGGCTCGGGGATGGCTTGGTTGGTTTGTTCGCGCTGTTTGTCGAGCAACTCGCGCAGGCGCTTCAGATAGGTGAGGGTGGTCTGGCGGTTGTGGCGGAGGTCTGGATTGGCGGGATCGTGGGCGAGGCCGGAGTCATCGTGTTTGACGGCGTCGGCCCAATTGACGATGAGCGAATCGAGTGCGGGGATGCCGGCGGTATCGCCGTCGTCGGGAGCGTCGGCCTTGAGGACTTGGGCGAGGCGGGCCTGCACCAAGGCATCGAAGCTGGCGAGGTCGGGGGCTGGGTTGGGGGCGCTCGGGTAGGGTGATCCGGCGAGGGTGATCCAGCCGAGTTGGAACAAGCTGTTAGCGATGCCGAAGTGGGCGGATGCGACGACCTTGGAATCGTGCGAAAGGAGTGCGCCGCTGAATGCCCCGCAGGCACCGGGGAAGTCGTTGGAGCGATAGGCGGCGGTGGCTTCGCCGAGGCGGTAGCGGGCGGCGCGCTCGGGCGAGTTGGCGGTTTCGGCGAGTTGATGAAAGGCGTCGCGGGCGGGTTGGTTGTGGCCGGCGGCGAGGTCCCCGGCGGCGGTGGCGGTCTCACCGGCGCGGGCATCGGTGGGTGCCGCGGCGAGGACGAGGGTCAGAGCGGCGGCGGGTTTGAGGCCGCGCCAGCGGGTGCCGGCGAGGACCGAGACGATGAGAAAGAGGATGGCAGGGAGCGCCAGCCACTGATAGAACTCGATGGCCACGTGGTGTTCGCGGCCGCGCATTTCAAAGGCATCCATGTCCTTGGCGGCGAGGCTGACCATTGCTGGAATGTCCGTGCCGCTGCCGGCCAGGGCGTAGCGGCCGTTGGTGTCGGTGGCGAGTTTGCGCAGCACTTCGGGTTGCAGGCGGCTGAGCACCAGCTTGCCCTTGCGATCGACGGTGTTGCCGTTGGGGAAATCCGGGTTGGGGACGTAGCCGCCGTCTTCGGTGCCGACTCCGATGGTGAAGACATAGACGCCGGACTTCTTCGCCTCATCGATGATCGCGTTGAGTGATCCATCGTGTTTCTCGCCGTCGCTCAAAAAAATGAGTGCGTTGTTTTTTTGGCCGGTCTCCTTGAGGGTGGTGATGGCCAGCCGCAGCGCTGCAGTCAGGTTCGAGCCGCCGAGCGGCACCCAGGTCTCATCGACTTGTTCGACGGTCTCGCGCACCGCGCCGTGGTCAATGGTCAGCGGCGCGAACAAGTGGGCGCTGCCGGCGAAGCCCAACAGCCCGATGCGCTCGTTGGGCAGGGCATCGAGCAATTCGTAGATGACCACCTTGGCCTGGGTGAGGCGGTCGGGTTTGACGTCCTTGACGCGCATGCTGCGGGACAGGTCGAGGGCGATGAGGACATTGCGGCCGACGGATTTTTCGGCCTTGATGCCGGCATCGCCCTGAGGTCTGGCGATGGCAACGATGAGGGTGGCGCAGGCGGCGCCGAGGAAGACGAGAGCCAGCCAGCGCGGCAGCGGGCTGGAGCGGCGCAGCAGCACTTGGCGCAGGCGAGGAGCGACGAAGGCGTGCCATTGTTTGCGGCGCAGGCGGGCGGCCAGCAGGGTGGTGCCCGCCAACAGCGGGAGCAGGACCAGCAACACGAGCCAGGCGGGATCGGCGAAGTGCATGGGTATCAGGGCGCGGGTGGGGGATTCAAGGCAATGATGCCGGTGGCGGTGAGGGCGGCGAGAAAAGCCAGCCCAATAAACCACGGAAACAGTTCGTTGTCATCAATGACCGGGTGGCTCACGGAATCGGTTTTTTCCAGCCGGTCGATGGTGTGGAAAGTGGATTCGAGGGTTTCGAATTGCTGGGCCCGGAAATGTTCGCCACCGGTGACGCGGGCAATTTCGGTGAGGGTGGGCAAATCGAATTCCTGGCGGGGAAATGATTGGATGCTGCCGGGCACGCGGCCGTCTTCGGTGCCGATGGCGACGGTGTAAATCTTGATGCCGAGGGTTTTGGCATGGGCGGCGGCTTCCAGCGGGGCGAGCTTGCCGGAATTGTTGGCGCCGTCGGTGATGAGGACGATGATTTTGCTCTTGGATTGGCGGGAGTCGAGCCGGAGTGCGGCGGCGGCGATGGCGGAGCCGATGGCCGTGCCGCCCTCATTGACTGTGCCGCGGCTGCTCTCATTGAGGCGCAGGTCTTTGAGGCTGTTGCGCAGCCATGGGTGGTCGAGGGTGATGGGACTGGCCGAGACCGGCCGCCCGGCGAAGGCGATGAGGCCGATGCGATCATCCGGGCGGCGGGTGATGAAATCATCGACCACGCGTTTGGCCGCGTCGATGCGGTTGATGGTGCCGTCTTTGGATATGAAATCATCGATGGCCATCGACAGCGAACAATCGAAGGTGATCATGATATCAATCCCGCTGGCGCTGCGGCTTTGGTATTGATTGCGCCATACCGGTCGGGCCATCCCGAGGATGGCGGTGAACAGCGCCACGCAGGCCAGTGGCACCCCGAAGTTCCACGCACCCTGGCGCGCCCGCCGGCCAAGGCTTACCAGAATGGACAGGTTGGGGAACGTCACTGCGGCGCTCGCCCCGCGGCCGCGGCGCAGCACGATGAGCATGAGTGCCGGCAACAGCAGCAACAGCCATCCAGGCTGGGCAAAGCGGAAATGTACGAGCAACGGGGGCATCCTGTCAGGCTCGGAAGCCGTGGTGGAGGGTTTCTAGCAGCTCTCGCGCGTCGCCGACCACCGCAGCGGGTGTTAGGTCGGGGATGGCCGGGGCGTACTTGCAGGCGGCGAGGCGGGCAAAGCCGGCGGCGCAGGCGGCGCGCGCTGTTTCAGTTAGGGACTGCAACGCGTCGTTGCGGGCGATGAATTCCTCGTGGGTTTCGAACAAAGCCGGATCTTCTGCGGCGAGCGAGAGGTACTTGCGGAGGATTAACGACGTCTGCACGGCCGCGGCGCGGGCGTTGGCTGCGGCGACGCGGCCGAGGGCTCCGGTGGCTTCCTTGTAGGCGAGGTTGCGGCGGGACAGGGGGGTGTTGGCCGGGCGGCGGCGCAGCCGGTGGATGAGCCAGGCCGCGAGCAGGACCAGCGCGACGAGGGCGGCGGCGAGCCAGCCGGCCTGGGTGTAGTCAGGCGGCAGCAAGGCCTCCGGGGCGGCCGGTTCCTTGAGCTCGAAGGTGACATTGTCGTCTGCCATGGTCTGGCGGTTAGGAGAAATTCCGGGGCGCTCAGCGGCGGCGGCGGCTGTGGCGTTTGAGGAGTTGGTGGAGGGCGGGCAGCGGATCGCTGGCGGTGCTCAGAAGGGTGGAATCGATGGCGTGCTTTTTGAGGATGGTGGCCACGCCCTCGCGGTGGCGGCGCGCGAGTTTTTCGTAGCTCATGCGCAGGTTGGCGTTGGATGTATTGACGAGGGTTTCAAAGCCGGTTTCCGGGTCGACCATGACCACTCGGCCGGCGGCCGGCAGGCGCGCCTCGAGCGGATCGGCCACCTGCAGGGCGAGCGTCTCGTGCTTGCGGGCGAGCTTGCCCAGCGGGCGGTCGAGAGGGTCGGCATGAAAATCGGAAATGAGCAAGACCAGCGCGCGGCGGCGCAGCGTGCGCACCAGAAAATCACAGGCTTGCTGGATGGAGGTGCCGGGGCGGGTTGGGTTGGTGGTGAGGATTTCACGCACCAAGCGGAGCACATGGCGGGTGCCCTTGGCGGGCGGCACAAACAGCAGTGGCTCATCGGCAAAGGCGAGCAGGCCGACCTTGTCGCCGTTTTGCAGCGCGCTGAAGCCGAGGATGGCGGCCGCTTCCGCGGCGACTTCGCGCTTGCTGTGGTTGATGCTGCCATAGTCGGTCGAACCGGAGACGTCGACGGCGAGAATGACCACCAATTCGCGCTCCTCGCGGAATTTCCTGACAAATGCCTGGTTCATCCGGGCGGTGACGTTCCAATCGATGAAGCGCACCTCATCGCCGTGCTGGTATTCGCGGAAATCCTCGAAGTCGAGGCCCTGGCCGCGGAACGACGACAGGTATTCGCCGGAAAACGATTCGCGCACCAAGCGCCGGGCCTTGAGCTCGAGCTTGCGGACGCGGGCCATCATTTCCTCGATCTGATCTTCCGAGAGCATGGAATGAAATTCTAAATTCTAAGTATGAAATTCTAAACGACGAGCAGAGAAAGAGCTGAACCCAAGTCGCGAAGTCTTTCTCTTCGTTTAGAATTTATGATTTATGATTTATGATTTAGAATTTATGATTTAGAATTTCCCTACGGCACCGGCACCTTGCTGAGGATGCGGGTGATGATGGCATCGGTGGTGATTTCCTCGGCCTCGGCCTCGTAGGTGAGCAGGATGCGGTGGCGCAGCACGTCGTGGGCCATGTCCTTGACGTCCTGAGGGGTGACAAAGGCACGGCCTTGCATGAAGGCACGGGCGCGGGCGGTGAGCGCGAGGTTGATGGTGCCGCGGGGCGAGGCCCCGGCGCGGACGAGGTTTTTCATTGGCACATCGACTTTGGCGGGGAAGCGGGTGATGTGGATCAATTGGACGATATACTGGCGCACCGCCGGATCGATGTAGACCTGGTTGACCAGTTCGCGCGAGGTGGCCACCTGGGCGGGGGTGGCGACGTGGCGCGTCTGATAGGGCGGGTCGGAGGTGGCCATCCGGTCGAGGATCGTCAGTTCCTCATCCTTGCTGGGATAGCCGACGGTGACCTTGAGCAGGAAGCGGTCGAGCTGGGCCTCGGGGAGTTGATAGGTGCCTTCCTGGTCGATCGGGTTTTGGGTGGCGAGCACCAGGAACGGCTGGGGCAGGGGATAGGAGCGGTCGCCGAGGGTCACCTGGCGCTCTTGCATGGCTTCCAGCAGCGCGCTTTGGACTTTGGCCGGGGCGCGGTTGATTTCGTCGGCGAGGATCAGATTGTTGAAAATCGGCCCGAGCTTGGGCTCGAAGCGGGTGCCCTGTGGGTGGTAGACCATGGTGCCGACCAGATCGGCGGGCAACAGGTCCGGGGTGAATTGGAAGCGGGCGAAGGTGGCGTTCAGCGAGCCGGAGAGGGCCTTGACGGCGAGGGTTTTGGCCAAGCCGGGGACGCCTTCCAACAGGATGTGGCCGTTGCATAGCAGCCCGATGAGCAGGCGGTCGACCAGATCGGCCTGGCCGACCAGGACGCTGCCCATCTCGTCTTTCACGTCCTGGATCCAACCGCTGGTGGCGGCGATGTGTTGTTGCAAGGTCTCGGTGGTCATCGGTGGGCTGGCGGAGTTTGGCATGGGATCGGCGCTGTGCAATCGCCAAAGCGCGCGAACGTCCCGGGACTTGGGCAAGTCCCGCTCGATTTTTCCAACGACCGCAGCGTGCTCAGCCGCCGATATCGGTGCGGCCGGAGAGCTTGGCGCCTTCCTCCATGGAGAAGACCTTGGATTTGATGTCGCCGTTGATGCACGACTTATCCTTGAGCTCGCAACGCTGCGAGGTGATTTTGCCCTCCACTTTACCGTAAATTTTCACTTCACCGGCGGTGATGTCGCCGACGATGGCGGCGTTTTCGCCGATGGTTACCCGACCTTTGTCGGACATGATTTCACCGTTGATTTTCCCATCGATGATCATGTCATTGGTGAAGCGGATGGAACCGGTGATTTCGATTCCGTTGGAGAGCACGTTTGTCGGGTTGGCCATGACGGGCAAAATGGAGCAGAGCCAGCGGTCATTTGCAACGCAAAACAAATTTCGGTGGATTTTCCGTGATTTTTTCCCCGGGTACGATAGAACTTGTTGAACCCGCAGCCCAAAACTCATGCCCCGCGTAACCATCACCGTCCCGGACAAGACCCCTCAGCCATATCGTTTCCCGCTGGACCGGCAGGTGGTAATGATCGGGCGGGGCAGCGAGAATGATATTGCCATCGAGTGCGGCTCCATCTCAGTCCGGCACGCCGAGATGCTGCGCATCGAAGGTGGTTATGAATTGCGCGATCTGGGCTCGACCAACGGCATCAAATTGGATGGCCGGCGCAGCGATACGATCGCGTTGCGCCATGGTGCCACCGTGAGGCTGGGCGATGTGGCGTTTGATTTTCAATTGAGCGACGAGGAGCGCGACGCGCTGCGGCGCGAAAAAGTGCTGGATGAGTTACCGGACCGCAGGGAGGTGGAGATGGCACCGGCGGCTGCGGAATCGCTGGCGGGGCGCGAGTCCGCACCGCACAAGCACGCCGCTGAGCCAGCTGGTGGAGGCAAGGGTTTTACGATTTTTGTGGGGCTGTTGCTGTTTGCGCTGCTGGCGTTTTTTGCCGGACTTTCGGTCCGCCACTACCGGGAAACCGGCGGCTGGCTGTTTAGTGCCATTCAAGCCAAAGGCAAGACGCTCAAAGCCATCCACGATGCCCAAGCGCCCCCGGCTCCAGCCGCCGCTCCCGCAGAAGAGTCACCCTTCGCTCCCACAGCGCCCACCACGCCGGATGCTTCGGTTGCGCCCGCCACGCCGGATGCTTCGGTTGCGCCCGCCACGCCGGATGCTTCGGTTGCGCCCGCCACGCCGGATGCTTCGGTTGCGCCCACCGCGCCGGATGCTTCGGTTGCGCCCACCGCGCCGGATGCTTCGGTTGCACCCGCCACGCCGGATGCTTCGGTTGCGCCCGCCACGCCGGAGGCTCCGGTAGCACCGGAATCGCCCGCCGCGGCCCCGCAGTAGCGGCCCCGGACAAGAAAAGCGCCTTGTCGCGGCGGAGGGGGGACACTGGTACCCCCGTAAAAGAAACATTCACTATTTCCAGGCACAGCAATGCCCGATGGGCACAGCAATGCCCGATGGACTGAGCCCGCCCGCCGTCGCGGCGGTTAGCCTAGATAGGAAAGTAGAAACCACGGATTGCACGGAATGCACGGATAGCGAAAGAGTTATGGATTTTTTGGCACTCACCTCTTGAGGCAGCCTGAGATTTGATAGATCAAGATCATCTTTCCCGTGTAATCCTCTTCAATGCCTGCAATGCGTGCACTCTGTGGTAAAAAACGCCGCTGCAACCCATTCCATTTTCCTTTTTAGACAACCTGCGGCGGGGCGAAGCCGTCGCGATAGGTGCGGCGGATGAGGGAGGCGGTGGCCTGCGGGTGGTTGGGGAAGCTGAGGCTGGCCTTGTCCCAGCGGAGTTCCTGGCCGGGGTAGCGGCCGGCTTTGACGGCGAGTTGGACCGCTTCGGTGATGCGCAGGGCGTCTTTGAACGGGCTGCGCAGTTCGGTTGGCTTGCCGAGGCAGGTGTCGACCCACGCGTGCCAGTGGTTGAGGGGGGGGAACTCGGGCAGGCCGGGCATTTTCAGGCCGGGGGTGAGTTTGCCGTCGCGCCAGATTTCGAGGCGGCCAGGGGCAGTGAGTGTGAGTACGCCGCCCTCGCAAACGACCACCGTCATGTTGTCGTCGGCGAATTTACCTGCGGGCAGGCCCAGTGCGGCGCGCGACGCGGCCTGGCCGGAATCGCTGTAATAGATGGGAAACTGTTTGTGGACGAAGGCGTTGGACTCGACCGCATAGGTGATGGTGGTGCGGCACGGATGGGGATGAAAGTCCGGGTTGGGCGAGAGCGGGCAATGATTCAAGACGGCGATTGGCGAGCGCAATTCGTCATAGGCATAGAACAGCACGTCGAGCACGTGGCAGCCCCAGTCACCCAGACCATTGCTGCCGTAATTCCACCACGAGCGCCACACGACCGGGGCGATTCCGGCGCGATACGGCACCTCATCGCAGGCGCCGAGCCACAGATTCCAGTCGAGGTTGGGCGGCGGGGGCGTGGGCTCGGCGAGGGCCCGGTCGAGATTGAAATAGGCGCGGTCATTGGGCGAGCCGATCCAGATATGCGCCTCGACGGCCTTGCCTAACATCCCCTGGCGGAGGATTTCCACTGCGGCGCGACGTCCGGCCAAGGCCATGCGCTGGTTGCCGAGTTGGGTGACCAGCGCGGGGCGGGCGGCCAACGCATTTTCCATCATGACGAGTTCTTCCAACTGATGGACGAGGGGCTTTTGGCCATAGACATGTTTGCCATGCGCCAGCGCGGTGAGCATGATCGGGGCGTGGCTGTGATCGGGGGTGGAGACGATGACCGCATCGAACTGGCCGGCCTTGTTAGCGAAGGCGTCGCGGTAATCCCTGCATTGGAATGCGTGCGGGTGATCCTTGGCGGCCTGGGCGAGGGCTCCGGCATCGACGTCGCACAGGCCGGCGATTTCCACCAGCGGATGGCTGGCAACCTGCTTGCGGTCTTCACCGCCGATGGTGCCAACCACGCCGATGCACAGCACCCGCAGCTTCGCGTTAGGTGAGACTGCGGGCGCTTGCGCGCCGAGCCTGGCGGATACAGCGAGGCCGGCGGCACCTGTGGTCCACAGAAAACGGCGGCGGTTGATGGGAGGAACCATGCCCGGTGTCATACTGGCGAAGCCCCGTGGATTTTTCAAAAAAACCGGCGTCAGGCCGGGGCGCACGGTGCTCAGGCCGGGTATTGGCCGCTGATGTATCCTGTGAGTTGTTGGATTGCGTGACGTTGGGCATGCATGATCCAGTTGACCACGTCGCCGATGGAAACCAAGCCGGCGAGTTGCCCGCCGTCGAGCACCGGCAAATGCCGGATCCGGTTGAGGGTCATGCGGGTCATGCATTCCTCGATGCTGTCGTCCGGGGTGATGCAGATGACGGGTTGCGAGAGGATCTCGCCGACGCGGGTGGTGCGCGAGGTTTTCCCCTGCAGGATGACCTTGCGGCTGTAATCGCGTTCAGAAAAGACACCCACCACAGTGGGGCCCTCCATGACGACGAGGGCACCGATGTTTTTTTCGCCCATCAGCGTGAGCGCGTCAAAAACGAGGGTTTCCGGGGTGGTGGTTGAGACCTCGGAGCCTTTAGTGGCGAGGATTTGACGGACGGTGCCGGAGATTTCCATGGGCGTGTGGGTTGATTGAAGCGGCAGCCTAGGTGGCGATTCCGGCACTGGCAAGGAATCTCGTGGGAATTTTGCGGGCGGCGGGAGATCTGGCGATTTGGTGTCTGCCTGGAGGGGGCCACCATCAGCCCCGGAGGGTTTGCTGCATGATGAAAACCATGCACTCGGTGGGACTGGCGGATTTTCCGCGGATTTTCTGCTTGTCAAGCGGGCCGCTCACCCTAGCTTGCGCAGCATGGTTGGTATCGCGGCAGAGTCACTGGCACAGCGCTTCCCCGCCAGGCGCGGCAGCGGCGCGGGCAGCCGGCAGCCGGCCAACCACCCGTCGCAGCCAAGCCGGCGTCACCCGTCGCAATCCAACTAACTTGTGGAAACAGTTCTAGCACCCGAGTCAGCGTTGCCCGTCACCCGCACCAAGGCCGAGTTGCAGCGCGGGATGACGCTCATCTGCATCGGCCTGATCGCCACCACTTTGGGCTCGGTCACCAGCATCGGTGAATTGCCGCTCACCAATGTGCTGATGAATCAACTCGGCTGCGATCCCGAAAAAGTTTCACGGTTCTTCTGGCTCATGACGCTGCCGTGGGCTTTCAAACCGCTGGCCGGGCTGCTATCCGATAGCATCCCGCTGTGCGGGACGCGGCGGCGGCACTACATCCTCTTTGCCTCGGCCATGGCCGCGGGGCTCTGGTTCGTTCTGGCCTGGGTGAGTGCCAGTTACTTTGTCATGCTGGGTGCGGCCATGCTGCTCTATGCGGCGTTCATGTTGGTCAGCACCGTCATCGGCGCGCTCATCGTCGAGGAGGGGCGCCGCAGCGCTGCCACCGGCCGGCTGACGACGCTGCGCTCGGTGATCGTCAACATCAGCTTCCTGGTAGGCGGGCCGGTGAGCGGTTTGCTGGCGACGCGCTACGGGCCCACCGGCGGCCTGCGCATGGCGGCCGGCCTTGGGGCGGTGATTTTCGGGGTGCTGTGGGCCGCCAGTTGGGTGGTTTTGCGCGAGGCGCGGGTGCCGGGCGTGCCGGTGGGCCAGTCGGCGCGCAATGCCTGGCGCAACCTCAGCGGCTTGTTCCAGCATCCATCGCTGTGGGTGGCGGTGGGGGTCATCACGCTGGTGCTGGCGCTGCCCAGCTTTGCCACGCTCATCACCTTCAAGCAGATCCGGCAGTTGGGATTCAGCTACGAGCAGATCGGTTACCTGCGGCTGACCTTCGGCGTGTTTGGTTTGTTAGGAGCGCTCGCGTTCCGCATCCTGTGCGGAAAACTCTCGTTGCGCTGGACGCTGACCATTGGCCTGATCATCTACTCGCTGGGCAACCTCGCGTATTTTTTCTATGACAGCATGCCTGCCGCGTTTTGCATTGAGGCATTGAACGGGATCGTCATCACGCTCATCCAGGCCCCGTTGTTTGATCTGGCGGCCCGTTCGACGCCGAAGGGCAGCGAGGCGCTGGGATACGGGTTGATCATGGCGGTGTGGAGCAATGTGATGCAGTTCGCGCCGTGGTTCGGCTCAACCCTCAACCAGCATTTTCACATCTCCCTGGTGGGCCTGATTTGGATCAACGCGGCCGCGGCGATGGCGCTGGTGGGGATTGTGCCGCTGATGCCACGGGCAATCATGGACCGTCGTGAAGGCCAGCACTAACAGCCCCTCCATGGGTCATTCCGCGCAGCGGCTGCCTAATTCGCGAAATGCCGATAGCGCCGGGCCGGCACCGCGTAGCCTGCGCTTTCCCATGCAATACAATCCAACACAAGCCAGCCTGAGCCGCGTGGCGCTGGCGCTGGCCACGGCGCTGGCAGTGACCCCGCTGCTGGCGCAAGAGTCGCTGGAGGTGGTGGCGCGGCCCGACATCACCCGGCCTAACACCCACTACGCCGCCAACCGCCCGCCCTTGCTGGCGAGTCCGCTGGTCCCACTGCCTTTCGGAGCCGTCAAGCCGCAGGGCTGGCTGCGCAAGCAGTTGGAGCTGCAGGCGGCGGGCTACGTCGGCCACTTGACCGAGATCAGTTCGTTCTGCAATCCCAAGGGCAACGCCTGGCTGAGCGCCGAGGGCATTGGATCCAACGGCTGGGAGGAGGTGCCATACTGGTTGCGGGGTTTCGCGGCGATGGGCTTTGTGCTCGGCGACAACAAGCTCATCGCCGAGGCCATGCCGTGGATCGAGACGATGTTCGCCAGCCAGCGCGGCGACGGGTATTTCGGCCCGCGCAGCAACTTGAAGCCGGGCGGCGAGCACGATTTGATGTCTAACATGAACATGTTATACGTTCTGCGCGCCTACCACGAATACTCCGGGGACAAGCGGGTGCTGGAGTTGATGCGGCGCTATTTCGCGTGGGAACTGGCCATCCCCGACCCGAAGTTTTTCGCCGGTGGCTGGCAGGTGCCGCGCAATGCCGATGAACTCGAAAACGTCTATTGGCTCTACAACCGCACCGGCGACGCGCAATTGCTCGAACTCGCGGCGAAAATCCAACGCTGCGGCGCGTCGTGGCTGACCATCGCCACCGGCGGCCATAACGTGGATTTTTCCCAAGGCTTCCGCAAGCCGGCCTTGTTCTATCAGCAGAACAAGGATCCCAAATTCCTCGCCACCACCGAGGGCCATTGGGACAGCATCATCGGCATCTACGGCCAGGTGCCCGGCGGGGCGTTCGGCGGCGATGAATTCGCCCGCCCCGGCTACACCGACCCGCGCCAGGCGATAGAAACCTGCGGCGCGGTGGAGATGATGATATCCCATCAAATCCTCACCCGCATCACCGGCGACACCCAGTGGGCTGACCGCTGCGAGAACATCGCCTTCAACACCCTGCCGGCCACCATGACCGCCGACCTCAAGGGATTGCGCTATCTAACATCTCCAAACCAGGTCAACTCCGATGCCCGCTCCAAGGCCCCCGAGCTTGCCGATGGCGGGCCGATGCAAGTGATGAACCCGCACGACCACCGCTGCTGCCAACACAACAGCGGCGCGGGCTGGCCATACTTCGCCCAAGCGCTGTGGATGGCCACCCCCGGCGACGGCCTGGCCGCCGTGATGTATGCTCCCAGCATCGTCAAAGCCACCGTCGGCACGGGCGTCTCCGTCACCATCGAGGAGGTCACCAGGTATCCCTTCGACGGCACGGTGGAGTTCAGGGTTGTATCTGATGCGCCCGCCGCCTTCCCGCTGCACCTGCGCGTGCCGGGGTGGTGCAACGGCCCCGTGAAGCTCCTGCTCAACGGCCGCCCGCTTGTCGTCCAGGCACGGCCGGGCACGTTCCTGCGGCTCACCCGCACCTGGCATGCCGGCGACATGCTGGTGATGGTCCTGCCCATGAACCTCAGTCTCACCACGTGGAAGGCCAACCACAACAGCGTGTCGGTCAACCGCGGTCCGCTGACGTTTTCGCTCAAAATCGGCGAGAGGCTCCGTGCCTATCAACCCGAACACCTGCCTGAGCCGTGGCCGGCGTGGGAAATCGTGCCCACCACCGCGTGGAACTACGCCCTGCAGGTGGACCCGGCCAACCTCGGCCAAACGCTGCGGGTCGTGGCCAAAGCGTGGCCGGCTAACAACATGCCCTTCACCCACGACGGCACGCCGCTGGAGATCTCCGCCCAGGCCCGCAAGCTGCCGAATTGGAGGGAAGACCACCTCGGTCTCGTCGACCTTCTCCAACCCAGCCCTGTGAAATCGTCCGAGCCCCTCGAGACGGTCACCCTCATCCCGATGGGCGCGGCGCGCCTGCGCCTGGCGGCCATGCCGGTGCTCGGCAGCGGCGCGGATGCCCGTGAGTGGCAATTGCCCGCCGAACCGCTCGCGTCGTACAGCCGCGGCGGCACCACCGACCCGTACGAGGCGATGTTCGACGGCAAGGTCGGCAAATCGTCCTCCGACAAGACGTTGCCGCATTTCACCACCTATTCGTTCGGCGGGGCCGAACATGGCAAGCCGCAATGGGTGCGGCGTAATTTCGATCAACCTCTAACGGTTGGTGAGTGCTCGGTGTATTGGTTCGACGAGGCACCGAGCAAGGGCGATGTGCGTCTGCCGCAAGCGTGGCGGGTGATGTACCTCAGCGGCAAGGAATGGCGGGAAGTCGAGAACCCCGACGGCTATGGCATCGAGCCGGACAAGTTCAACACGGTGAAGTTCAAGCCGGTGACCACCCGCGCCCTGCGGCTGGAAGTGGCAACGCAAAACAAGACGGCTCGCTACGCAATGGGCATCTACGAGTGGAGCATTCCCGGTGCGCCACTCATCACCCCGGCCAAAAAATAGCGGAGTCGGCGCAATGCCAGGCTGGCGCTCGGCTGCCTGGTGGGCCCGGCGCATTCATCCGCACCCGCCGCCGCCGCACCCCCGGGCTGTGATGCAAGTGCGGGCACCTGGGCGTGGCTGCGGCGTCCCCGCCGCAGGCCGTGATGGCGGCGGGACGCCCAATGCCAGTGCCTCAGAACTTCCCCTACAGCCACTTCTTGCGGCGGAAGAACACATACATCGCGGCGACCACGGCCAACATGAACAGCCACAGCCAGACATAGCCGTAGCGGCTGTGCAATTCAGGCATGTTGAGCCAGTGCTCGCCGTCCTTGTAATCGAAGTTCATGCCATAGACGCCGACGATGAAGGTCAGCGGGATGAAAAACGCGGAAATGACGGTGAGCACCCGCATGATTTCGTTGGTGCGCATGCTCACGGCTGATAGATATAACTCCAGCAGGCCGGCGCTGATTTCCCGGTAGCTCTCAATGAGGTCCATGATGCGCAGCGTGTGGTCATAGCAGTCGCGCAAAAACACCTTGGTCGGCGCGGTGATGAACGGGCTCTCGTCGTGCAGCAGCGAGTTGACCAGATCGCGCTCCGGCCACACGGCGCGGCGCAGTTGCACCAGGGTGCGGCGGTAATCGTGCAAGGTGGAGATGCAGGCGGCACTTGGCCGCTGCAGCATTTGGGTCTCGAGGTCCTCCAGCGCCTCGCCGAGCCCCTCGAGGATCGGGAAACAATGGTCGATGATGGCGTCAAGCAGTGCGTATGTTAGATAGTCGGGGCCCATCTTGCGGATCCAGCCCTTGCCGCTGCGGATGCGCTGGCGGATCGGCTCCAACACGTCGCAGGTTGGATCCTCCTGGATGGACAGCAGGAACCCGTTGCCGAGGATCATGCTGACCTGCTCGCCGATCATCCGCTCGTCCCCGCCATCGCGATAAATCATCAGCGCCACGATGAACAAGTGCTTGTCGTATGCCTCCACCTTCGGGCGCTGGCCGGCATGCAGGACGTCTTCGAGGGTGAGCGGATGGAGCCCGAATTTTTCGCCGAGCGCCTTGAGTCCGTCCAGGTCGCGGAGGCCGTTGAACTCGATCCAGTGGACCTTGCCGTCCTCGCCGGTGACCGACGGCAGCTCGCTGACGCTTTTGACGCTGTGTTCGGTCAGGGAGTCGGCATCATATTCCATCCACCGGATCACCGTGGCGCTGGTCTGATCGGCCGTGAGCGGAGTGAGGGTGGCCGGCGGCGTGCCGGGCAGTGCGTAGCGGGACTTGAACATCGGGCGCGAGCCTAGCGGAGCCGCCCGCCAATGCAAAGCACCGATGCTTCCCGACTGATTTTTAAAGGCTAACATCAATGGCCTGCCGTGGCGCGCCATTTTGTAGGCCACGGCCTACAAGAAATAGATACAGACAAAGGCTGGTGCCGGCGCTACAACTCTTGCTAGTTGCGACGCCACATGCGTCTGACAAACCCAAAAACATGAAGATTTGAGGCGGCGAATTCATGGGCCAGGAACGCAAACTTTTCCGCAGCATTCTGGTGACCTTTAAAAATTCCAAGCTGTCGATGCCGGACTTGGGCACCCCGGCGGCCACCATCAATGCCGCCGAGATTCCAGCCTGGCGCAAGGCCCTCACCCACACCGAAAACAAGGCTGCGGACGGAACCCTCCCGCCGCTGCCGGAACGGCCGGAGCACCACAGCCCGCGCGCCGTGCCGTGACGGGGAGGGGGCTTCTTGGGGCCCCGCCAGGCCGCTTTAGCCCACGTGGCCGGTGCTCAGCGTAGCCAGGCTGCGGCGGGCTTCACCATAGGCACGCCGGCACCCTCGGCTTCATCCGGTTGCCCCTGCGTGCTTTTTCCGCCGCATGGGACTTGCGCGTGATCTACTGTGAGTAAGGCGGCCTTATTGTCATCATCATCCTTCTCGACGCGGGACACCACTCTCAGGTGTATTGAGATCCGGCAGAGAGGGGGTGGGGAATTTCAAAATTGATCTTGCGCGGCCTCAGATCCACTCTAGTCTCCGCCCGGTGACACTTTCCTTGCGGTTGTTTGCGTTGTGGTTGGCTGCCTTGTGGCTGCCGCTCACGATGCATTGCCAGTTGGCGGGTTTGAAAATCTGCTGCACCGTGGGGACCTGCTGCGAGGTCCAGCCCTGCGCTGAGAACGAGGCCAAGTGCAACGACCCGGCATGTTGCGGTGTGGCCCCCGACTCCCATTCGGCGGTCTGCAACATCGTCGAAACCGGTAACTATTTTTCGAATATGGCCCCGCAGTCGGTGCCGGCAGCATCCAGTGCGGTGATCGCCGCGCCAGTCCTGCACGCTGCGCGCCGCGACTTGTCGTTGGTGGCCACCGCCGTCACCGAGGCCACCGGAGCCCCGCCCGGTTGGAGCCGGGTCTGGCAATTTGTGTTGCGCGCGGCTCCCGCTCCGCGTGCGCCATCAGCAGTTGGCTGATTGGCTTGACGGTTGGGTGCGTGGCACCTGATCCAGTCCGGACGCCTGTCAGGCACCGGCCCTTGTGGCGCGATCTTTGCGCTGCCGCAGCGATCATGAATCGCACCCGGAATCTTACATTTTCTGCCATCGAATCTATCAATATGCAACCCACTTATCTATCAAAATATCTAGCCTGCCTTGGGGTGGTCGTCTCCGCGCTGCCGGGCTTTGCGGCGGCACCCAGGCGGCTTGCCGAGGCCACGCCACCCAGCGCCAAGCGGCCCGCCGAGGATGGCCCGCTGTCGCTGGACCAGGCGATTCGCTTGGCCTTGAACCACAATCCTCAACTCCAGGCCAGTGCCGCCCGCAAGGAGGCGGCCCTCGGTCGCTCGGTGCAAGCCCGTGCCTGGCCCAACCCTGAACTCGAAATATCCGCCGACGACGTGCCGACCCATCGCGGAGGGCTGTCCCAAGCGAAAAACATGGCTGGCATCACCCAGGTCGTGCCCTATCCCGGGAAGAAAATGGCAGACGGCAAGATCGGTGCGGCCGACGCCGCAGTGGGTGCCGCAGAGTGGCGCTTGCACCGCGCCGCATTGGTGTGCGAGGTGAAAATCGCCTATTGTCAGGTGCAAACCGCCGAGCGCTCGGCAACCGTGGCTGCCGACTTGGTCAGGGTGGCCGACGCGGCGGCAACGGCGGCCGCCAAACGCAACGTCGCCGGTGAGATCGCCCTCCAGGAGCAACTCCGCGCCGAAATCCAACTCGAGCAAACCAAGGCCGAGAGGGTGGACGCCGGCCGCGAGACTGCCGTTGCCCGCCAAGAGTTGGCTAGATTGTTGGGGCGGCCGGACCTCAGCGCGGCTCAACTCACCGGCACCCCCGACGAAACACCAAAACTCTCACTGGTCAACCTGGCCCCCTCGGCATTGTTAGCCGGGCACCCGGCGATGGTCGCTGCCCGTGCGCGGCGCGACCAGGCGGCGGCCACCCTGCAGCGCGCCGGGCTGGATTCGCGGCCCGATGTGACGGTGGGCGTGGCCGCCGGTCGCGACGAGGCGGCCAATGAAAACCTGATGGCCTTCCGCCTCAGCATTCCCTTGCCCATCTTTGATCGCAGCAAGGGAAAACTGCAGGAAGCCCGCGCCGGCGTGCTCGAGGCAGAGGCCGACATCGCCGCCACCCGCCAAGACCTGCTGGCCGCGTGGCGCAGCGCGGTGGCCCGCTATCAAGCTGCCGCCGAGTTGGTGGCAGCCCACCGCGAACGCATCCTGCCCAAGAGCGAGCAGGCACTGCGCCTGGTGCAGACCGGATTCGATGAGGGGAAATTCACCTTCATCGACTACCTCGATATCCAGCGCACCACCGCCGAGGTGCGGCTGGCCTATCAGAAAAAACTGCTCGAGTTGAACTCCGTACGGGCCGAGCTCGAAGCCATGGCGGAACCGGTGCCCGCCAACTGATGATGAGAGGCCGTCTGAATTGATAGAATAACTGACAAACTTATGAATACTACCAAAATATTGCGGAATTGGCTGCTGGCCTGTGGAATCGCCGGGGGCGCATTGGCGGTGGCCGGTTGCGGCAAGACCGCGCCAGGTGACAAGCCCGGCGTCAAGGCGGAAGCTGAAGAAAAGCAGGAGGCTAGGGTCGGGGATCTCACGGTGGAACAAGTGCTGCGGGCCAAGTGCCCGCATGGGTCGACGCTCGAGTGCGCCGAGTGCCGCTATGAGGTCGGCGTCGTCAAAGTGGACCCCTCGCTGATGCAAGCTGCCGAGGGTGCCGGCACCGGCTTGATCAAGACCATCCAAGTGGCGCAAAGCACCACCACCACGGCCGTTAGCATCACTGGCGAAGTCCGCATGAACGAGAACTCCGCCGTGCACCTCAGCCCGCGCATTCCCGGCGTCATTTGCGCCGTCAACGTGGATATTGGCGCGGAGGTTGCCAAGGGGGATGTTCTCTTCACGCTCGATAGCGTTGAGCTCGGCCAGGCCCTGAGCGATTGGGAAAAAAACCGGGCCATGGCGGAGCTATCCGGCAGAAACTTCCAACGCGAAAAAAGTCTGTATGAAAAGAAGGTCGGATCTGAAAGTGATATGATTGATGCGCAAATGCGCCATCAGGAGTATCAGATCGCTTTGAAAGCATCCGAACAGAAACTCCACGTCTTGGGGTTGAGTGACGATGATATCGCCAAGATCAACCCGAACCGCCACGACAGTCTCAGCGGTTCGCTCGCCGTGCGTGCCCCCATCAGCGGCACCATCATCGATAAGCACGCAGTGGTGGGTGAACTTGTCGAGCCGGGCAAGGATACGATGGTGCTGGCGGATCTCAACAGCGTGTGGGTGTGGGGCGGTGTCTATGAACGGGATTTGGACTTGTTGCTCAAGCGCAAGCTCGCAGACGGGATTGCCGTCGAGCTATCCGTCCCCGCGTACCCGCAAACCCTCTTCCGCGGTCAGATGAACTACATCGCGGCGACCATGGATGAGGCCACCCGCACCATCAAAGTGCGCACCGTCATTGACAACAAGGATCGCCGCCTGCGGCCGGGCATGTTCTGCCAGGGCCGCATCCTCCTCACCACCGATGAGGAGGTTCTGGCCATCCCCAAGGTGGCTCTCCTATCAGATGAGGGAGTGGACTTCGTCTTCACCCACATGCAGGATGACTACTACCTCAGGACAAATGTGAAAAGGGGCCGCGATTTCGCCGAGGGCGTTGAAATTCTCAGCGGCCTCGCGCCGGGCCAGCAAATCGTCACCGAGGGCGCGTTCGTCCTCAAGTCCGACGCGTTGCGCTCAAAAATGGGAGCAGGTTGTGCGGATTGACGCCAAGAGCCACGAGTTTTCTAACAAATAATCAGCTTATATGAATCATCTAATCAAATTTGTGCTGACCCAGCGGCTGTTGGTGATCATGGCCTTTGTCGTGCTGGCGGTCGGGGGAGTCCTCGCCTGGAAGGCGTTGCCGATTGATGCGTTCCCGGATGTCACCAATGTGCAGGTCATGATCCTGTCGGATGCGCCGGGCCTCGCGTCGGTGGATGTGGAGCAACGGGTTACCTTTCCCGTTGAACTGGCCATGCAGGGGTTGCCCAAGGTGCGCCAAATCCGCTCAATGTCCAAGGCGAGCTTCTCGCAGGTCATCGTGGTCTTTGACGACGATGTGGATATCTACTTTGCCCGCCAATTGGTCTTCGAGCGGCTGCAGTCCGCCCGCGATCAACTCCCCAAGGGGGTGGAACCGGCCATGGGCCCGATCAGCACCGGCCTGGGTGAGATCTATCAGTACACGCTGGAAAGCGAGCGCCGTTCGCCGATGGAACTGCGCACCATGCAGGATTGGTTGATCGCTCCGCAATTGCGCTCCATCGCCGGGGTCAACGAAGTCAACAGTTTTGGCGGCTTCGTGAAGCAATACCAGGTGCTGGTAGACCCCGCGCGCCTGCTCAAGTATCGTCTAACGCTACAGGAGGTCCTGGACGGGTTGCAGAAGAACAACGCCAACGCCGGCGGCAATTTCATCACCCAGGGCTGGGAGCAGTCCTATGTGAGCAGCGTGGGGATGATTCAGTCCGTCCAAGACATTGAAGATGTGGTCCTGCATGCCAAGGATGGCACGCCGGTTTTCGTCAAGGATGTGGCCGACGTGAAGATCGGCCCGCAGACACGCCAGGGTGCCGTTACCCAGGACGGTCGCGGCGAGACGGTGGCCGGCATGGCCATCATGTTGCGGGGTGCCAACTCCCAGATCGTTGTCGACAGCGTCAAGAAAGCCATTCCCAACATCCAGGCCAGCTTGCCGAAGGATGTGCGCATCAAGCCGTTTTATGACAGGACGACCTTGATACAAGCCTGCATCGAGACGGTGGCCAAGGCATTGCGGGATGGGTCCTTGTTTGTGATCATCATTCTTTTCGTCCTGCTGGGAAATGTTCGGGGTGCCGTGATCGTGGCCCTGTCCCTGCCGCTCACCGCCTTTTTCACATTCATCATGATGGGCTGGCAGAATGTCACGGCGAACCTGATGAGCCTCGGGGGCTTGGCCATTGCCATCGGTATGGTGGTGGATGCTTCGATCGTCGTGGCAGAGAACATCGCGCGTCATCTCACCGAGCGGGAGGGGTCCGGCACTCCGCGGTTGACGATCATCCAGGAGGCGGTGCGTGAGGTGGCGCGCCCGGTGGTGTTCGCCATCCTCATTATCATCATCGTGTTCCTGCCGCTGTTCACTCTCGAACAGATGGAGGGCAAAATGTTCAAGCCGCTGGCCCTGACCATGTGCTTTGCGCTGATCGGGTCGCTGCTTGTGGCGCTCACCATCATTCCCGTGTTGTGCTCGTTGTTTCTGCGCGGCCACAAGACCACCCGCGATAACCTCTCCATCCGCATGTTGAAACGCTTGTATCTGCCTGTGCTGGCGTTGGCAATCCGGTTCCGTTGGGCCACCGTGGCCGTTGCCGTCGCCACGTTTGCCGCCACTCTGGCACTGGTGCCCCGCTTGGGCACCGAATTCCTGCCGCAACTCGATGAAGGCTCGATTGCGATCAATGTCGTGCGGCTGCCGTCCGCCTCGTTAGATGGATCGGTGGCCGTGGGCACCGCCATGGAACAGCGCCTCGGAAAGTTTCCAGAGGTCAAAACCATAGTCACCAAGACGGGGCGCGCAGAGATTTCCGAAGACCCGATGGGACCGGAGCAGAACGATTTGGTGATCATGCTTCATCCTGAGCGTGAATGGAAAACCGGGCGGACAAAGGAAGCACTGGTTGCGGCCATGAAGGAGGAATTAGCGGCGATCCCCGGGGTGCGGCTCTCGTTCTCGCAGCCGATCGCTTTGCGCGTCAACGAGCTGATTTCCGGAGTCAAGAGCGACCTCGCGGTGAAGCTTTTCGGGCCTGATCTGGAGTTGCTTAAACCGCAGGCAGACCGGATCGCCGCGCTGATGGGTGGCATCGCCGGTGCCGAGGATGTGAAGGTCGAACAGATATCCGGGGCGGCCCAGGTGCAGGTAGTCGTGGATCGGAAGGCGATCGCCCGGTACAAGATCAACCTCGCGGATATCAATAGTCTGATAGAGACTGCCGTCGGTGGTGAGGTCGCCACCACCGTGATCGAGGGCCAGATGCGGTTTGCCATGCTGGTGAGGTTCCCTGAAAAGGACCGGGGCGACATCGCCGCGATCGGGCGATTGTTAGTGCCGGCTCCGGACGGCACTTTGGTGCCGCTGGCACAACTGGCAAAGATCCAGGAAACCGAGGGCCCGGCGCAGATCAGCCGCGAGAAAGGCATGCGGCGGGTGGTGGTGGAATGCAACATTCGGGGCCGCGACATGGGCAGTTTTGTCAAGGACGTCCAGCGACAATTGCAACCCCTGGCCAAGTCCCTGCCTCCCGGTTATTTCCTTGAGTATGGCGGGCAGTTCGAGAACCAGCAACGTGCCATGAAGCGGCTCGCCATTGTCGTGCCGGTCTCAATCGCCTTGATCTTCATCATGCTCTTCTCCGGCCTTGGCTCCGTTCGCAGCGCTCTGATGGTCTTTGCCAATCTCCCGTTTGCCTTGGTTGGGGGGATCCTGGCCATGGTCCTGCTCCACATCAACCTGAGCGTGTCGGCCGCCATCGGCTTCATCGCTCTGTTCGGCACCGCGGTCGGCAACGGCGTCGTGCTGGTTGCCTTCTTCAACCAACTCCGGCTGCAGGGGCTGAGCACCGCCGAGGCGGTTAGAAAGGGCTGCGATTTGCGCTTCAGGCCCTTGTTGATGACGGCCCTGGCCATGCTTCTCGGGTTGGTGCCCATGTTGTTTGCCACCGGCAGTGGCTCGGAGATTCAACGCCCGTTGGCTGCGGTTGTTCTCGGCGGCTTGGTTTCATCGATGTTCCTGACCCTCGTGGTTCTGCCCGCGATCTATCACCTTGTCGAGTCGCCCCGCGATCGGCTCGACACCCCGGTGTGAGGCGATTGGCAGGATGCTGCGCTGCCGGGTTGGATATTTCACCGCCGGGGCGGTGGATTCGGGGATTCAGGCTTCGTCTGGCACGAAAAATCCGCGCCCTGCCAGATGCAGCAACCACGGTTCCACAGCGAGCTCGGGGCAGCGAGCGTGGGCCAGGGCCGCCAGTTCGGTGCAAGTGCGGGTGCCGTCCATGGCGGCGAGAATTTGATAGTGGCCGGCGGGAAAGGCGCAGGGCATGTGCCATACATCGACCAGCGGCAAGTTCCGCCGCGCGCAGGCCAGCAGCAGGGGGTTGAGGCAGGGGCGCTCGGGTGGCCTCGGGTCGAAGCGCAGCGGTTCGATGCGCGGGCGGATGTAACCGCGGTTGATCCCATCGAACGCCAGGCGGGCCAGCGCGTTGCGGTCCGCATCCGGCATGGCCGCGAGGATCTCCAGCATCGGCACGCAGGCCGGGGCGAAGGCTGCCAGTGTTTGATAGAAAGTGTTGCCCAGCGGTGCCGTGCCCGTGGGGGTGACCTCACCCGCGCGGACGGCCAGATTAAACACGCCGTCGCTGGTCAGGCCGGGGTGGGTCGGCGCGTCATCGCGACACAGCACGCCCGAGCGGAACGTGCGGCCGATCGCAAAATCGGCGGCGAGTTGGGCGTGGAGCGGATGAGCGGCGAGCGGGCCGAGAGCGGCCCGCGACGAGTTGCCGAGGGCGGAGGGGATGTTTTCGGCGGGATCGGATTCGCCGAGCCAGCGCAGGCCGGCCCGCGCGGCGGCCAGTACGAACTGGTCGAATGGCCAAGGATCATTGACGGGTCCGAAGTCATCGAAGGCCAGAATGTCCGGCCCCTTGGCCAGCATGTCGTCGATGATCCAGCGGACGTGCCCGCCGTGCGGGGTGGTCCCGTCGCTCGTATCGCGCAGCAGATGAAGCGTTTCAATGAGTCCGCCGCCGGTGACTTGCTGCAAGTCGCGCGCCATGGCGACGACCGGCAGGCGGTGCGCCCAGCCGGCCGCCAGATTGAAGCTGACGGTGGCGATGCCGGCGGGGGCCAGATGCCGCCGGCAGAAATCCAACAACGCGAGTTTAGCCTCGTCCGGCACCCATGAGAAAAACCCGTGGGCAATGATATAATCAAAGGGTTCGCCGCCGGGGTCGAACTCGCGCAGATCGGCGGCGTGAAAGGTGGCGTTGACAATCCCCGCCGCCGCCGCCAGCTGGCGCGCGTCGGTGATCGCTTTTTCCGTTAGATCCATCCCGATGCATTCGCTCTGCGGCCAGCGTTTGGCCAGCGGCAACAGGTTGTGGCCGGACGCGCAGCCGATTTCAAGGATGCGCGCCTGCCGCGGGTGGGCGCTGGTCAGACCTCCGAGGCGGGCGGCCACCGCAGTCACCGCCGGGTCTGCCAGCGGATGGCTCATCGCCGGATAGCTGTGGTTTTGATAGAGTTGCCTGACGAGGGGATCGGCGGAGGATTGCATGGCGGGTGGGATGCTAGGAAAGCTTGCGGACGTCGATGCGCTCCCAGAACATGCGGTCGCGCCAATCGTGGAATGCGGCGTCGTAGGGGTCGAGTCGCGCACGGGACGCCACTCCCTCACCGGCCACCAAAATCTCGTTCATGCTCTCCGACGTTTTGAGGCTGCGCACCACGGGAAACGCCTCCAGCAGGGTTTTGCGGGTGTGGGATTGCATGTTGCGATGGCCGCTGCCGGTGACCAGATTGACGGCCAGCAGGCCGCCGGGGGTCACCGCGCGGCGCAGATGGCCGAGAAGTGCCGCATCCCAGGCACGGGAGCGGAACACGTCGGTCTTGCCTGCCAGATAGATATCATCAAAGACCACGTCGAAGCGGCGCCGGTTGCGCGCCAGCCACGGATAGGCGTCGGTGGTGATGATTTCGATGTCGAGGGCCGCCATGTCCATGTGGGTGTGGGCGAGGGCGACGATTTCCGCGTCGATATCGATGGCGGTGAGTTTGCACTCCGGCAGCAAGTGGCGCAGCACGCGGCAGGCGGTACCGCCGGCCAGGCCCAGCATCAGCACGGAGCGCGGCGGGCCGCTGGCCCGCAGCAGCGCGGCGGCGGCGATGAGGTCCCACGCCAGACCGGTTAGAAACCGTGACCGGTGATAGGACGCGTGGATAGCGCCCGCCACGCGAAACTCGGTGGTGGTGTCGGATTGCCAAAGCTCGAGGGCTTGGAAACGGGTTTGGATGGTTCCGGTGCGGCGCATCGAAGGGCAGGGCGGGGGAGGTGATTATCAGGAGGGAAGCTGGAAATCAAGCGCAGTCGGCGGCAACGGATGTCTCAGAGCTCCGGCAGCTCCTTGAAGGGATTGAACACTTTCAAGCCAGGACGCGTGAAGTCCTAGTATTCTTCTTCTTCGTCGCCTGGAACGGGTGGGATGACGTCCTCGCGTTGCAGCAACTCGGTAAGGTCGAGTTCGTCCAACTCCTCCTCCGGGGTGGCGCATACGATGGCGGCATAGGGGGTGATGCGATCCAATTCGGCAATCGCACAATGGACCATCGAGGAAATGATGTCGCCGTCAAACTTTTCCCGTTCGAACAGGTTGGTGATGCGAAATACCAGCAGCGCGCGGTCCAGATCAAACTCGAAGCCGCCGAGTGTGAGGGCTTTGTTGGCGCGGGCCAGCAGCTCGAGCAGCGGTGGTTGGTGCTCGGCGTCGAGGCGCAGCGGCGATTCGGCCACCACGCTGAGGGCGTTGAGGGACGGATAGGCCTGGGCCACCAGGTCGATGCGGGTGTGGTGGGCATCGAAGCCGGCGCGGATCACCTCGCGGCCCTCCACCAGTTCGCAATGCCAGCCATTGCTGCCGAAGGCTTCTTCCACGGAGAGAATTTGTTGTGAGTGCGGGCGCATGATAGGGGAGGGGGCTGGGAGCTGGGAGGAGGGGGACAATAAACCTGGATCGGAAAATGGAAACCACGGTGTGCAGGCTCAGCAATCGCTGGATTTCCGGTCTAACCACTTTTTGGGCGGCGTGCTCGCTTTCGCCGTGGTTTGCGGGCCAGGCGGGCTGGCGGGGGTGAATACGCGCACGGCGACCGCTTTGGCAAGCAATTCGCGGCGGTCCTCGCGGATGGGTGCCAGCGAGAGGTGCAGGCCGGAGCTGCGCTGGGTGTCGTGGTGGAGGGTCAGCCGGGTGAGGCCGGGGTCGATCTGGGCATCGGCAATTTCCTGCCAAGTGACCAGCCGCATGCCGCTGGCAGGCCTGAAAAACGGGAAGATTTCGATCCCAAGAGGTGTTAGAATCAGGTAGGCGTGGCGGGTGAGGTGCACGGCGGTGCGCGCCGCGAGCACCGCCAGAGCCAGCGGGACGACGGCCCAGGCCGGGTGCGGCACTCGTGGATTGACAGAACGGTAGACCGCGCAGGCCAGCAGGGTCACGGCCATACAGGTCAGCATGGCGGCGGCGAGCCAGAACCCCGCTGCCTGGCCCGAGCGGGTGAAGCGCAATTCTTTTTCGGGCGATTGGAGGGGGCGCGGCATGGGGGTCAGTCCTTGGCCGCGGGTGGCTTGGCAGCGGTCGTTCGCGTTTGCTCGCGGGCTTGCAGGTCGTCGCTGGAGACAAATTCATCCCCCTCGCGGTGGCGTCGCACGGCGTTGACCACCATGACCAGCAACACGCCCAATACCACAAATGAAGCTTCGAGGAAAAACGGGGTGGACATGATGCCCACCACCGTCCCGAGCCACTCGCCGAGCACGCCGGGAACCTGCCTCCAACCCAACAAGGTTGCCACCATCCCGCAGGTCATGGCCGTCAGCACCACTGCGGCAATGAGCACTTGCTTCACTCGTTCGTCTTTCATCGGGGCTGCCATCCGCAGTGATACTAATCGCGGAACGACACTTGCCAAGTGCCGTGTGAAGAAGTGATCGAACGAGGACGCGAGGAAGGATAGCGCGAAGAGGCATTTCAGGCACGAGGCAGAGGCACTGGCGACGAGACGCCGCCAGCACGGCCTGCGGCGGGGACGCCGCAGCCACGCCAGGACGAGCGCCAGGCCGGGTCCGGTGGCCAGCCGACAAAAAGAACCGCCCGCGCTGGGCGCGGGCGGTCCTTTGATTTTTCGGCTCGGCGGCAGGCCGTTTACTCTGCGGCGGCGGTCGCTGCTGCAGGCTCTTCAGCGAGGGCCTCGGTCTCGACGATGCGATCGACCCACTCGATGATGGCCATCGGTGCGGCGTCGCTGGTGCGGGGCCCGAGCTTGGTGATGCGGCAGTAGCCGCCCTGACGGTCCTTCGAGGCGGGTGCCACCTCGGAGAACAATTTCTTGACGGTTTCCTTTTGGTGGAGGAAAGCGATGGCCTGGCGGCGCGAGTGCAGATCATCGCGCTTGGCGAGGGTGATCAGCTTCTCGGCCACTGGACGCAGCGCTTTGGCCTTGCCGAGGGTGGTTTTGATTTTCCCATGGTCGATCAGGCTGCAAGCCAAGTTGGCGAGCAGCGAGCGGCGGTGGGAGGCGGAGCGTTTGAGCTTGGTGGTGTTGCGTCGATGTCTCATCGGGGGCTTCCGTTTCTAGGTGAGGTTGGGGGGATTATTCGTCGTCGTCGATGTTTTGTGCGATCAGATCGGCCAGACCGACCGGCGCTTCGTCCTCAACGCCAAGCCGCGGTCCGCGGGAGGCGGCACTGGGGCCGGTGAGCAGGGCGGGCTCGAAGGTCATGCCGAGGCCAAGGCCCAGCTCGACGAGCTTGTCCTTGATTTCGTTGAGCGACTTCTTGCCGAAATTGCGGTATTTGAGCATTTCCGCCTCGGTCTTCATGGCGAGTTGGCCGACGGTGGTGATGTTGGCGTTGTTGAGGCAGTTGGCGGCGCGCACAGACAATTCGATCTCGTTGACCGACATGTTGAGCAACTTCTTGAGCGCGGCGTTTTCCTCGCTGCTTTCGGCCGGGGCCGCTTCGAAGCCGACCGCATTTTCGTCGTAGTTGACGAACACGTCGAGGTGGTGGCGCAAAATCGCCGAGGCCTGCAGCAGGGCGTCCTGCGGGGTGGTGCGGCCGTCGGTCCAGATGTCCAGGGTGAGCTTGTCGAAATCGGTCATTTGGCCGACGCGGGTGGTGTCCACCGAGTACTTGACGCGGGTGACCGGCGAGTAAATCGAGTCGATGGCGATGACGCCGATGGGTTGGTCCTTGCGCTTGTTTTCATCGCCGGTGGAGAAGCCGCGGCCGACGCGCACTTCGAACTCGCAGTCGAATTTCACCTTCTTGTCGAGCACGCAGATGATCTGGTCGCGGTTGACAACCTCGTAGATATTGTCATCGAGGATATCGCCGGCGGTGATCGGGCCTTCCTTTTCCACCTTGATGGAGAGGATGCGCGGTTCCTTGTCGTTGTGATGGAACTTGACCTTCTTGAGGTTGAGCACGATGTCGGTGACATCTTCCACCACGCCGGGCAGGCTGGAGAATTCGTGTTGTACGCCGGCGATGCGCACCGAGGTGATGGCGGCACCTTCCAACGACGAGAGCAGGACGCGGCGCAGGGAGTTGCCGATGGTGTGGCCGTATCCGCGCTCGAAAGGCTCGGCGGTGAATTGGGCGTAGGTATCGGTGGCGGTGTCCTCGTTGCGGAGGAGGCGGCTGGGTAGCTCGAAACGAGCCAGTTTGACAGGTGTTGACATGTGGACTTGGGGGTGGCCGGGTTGCCCTCCAGCGAGCAAAACGTCCCGGATGGGGCGTCTTGGAGGACCAACGGCGATGCTGAATTGCTCGCGGGGCGGGGAGTTAACGGCCTGCGGTGGGGCTTTGCCAAGCAAATTTTTTCCAGAAATCGGCTCGCGGCGGGTTTTTCACCACCGACGCCCAAAAAAGTGCTTGAAAAATGCTGGAACAGTGCTCTAGTGTAGCTGGTAGAATTGAACTAAGACTCCCAATCATTATGAAATCGATCAGAAATTTGACTCGCTTCACTTACGATACGGCGGCATTTCAGGGCTGGCGGCTCTCCATCAGCCGCGCCGGAACGGTTTTCACCAAGTATTTCTCCGATAAGAAATATGGCAGTGACAAGAAGTCGTTCATTTCCGCTGAGACAGCTTTGGCGAAATTGAAGGAGTTGCTTGAAACCGCCAAGAAGGTGAACGGGAAATTCCCCGCCACCACGATCCGCAAGGCGGAGAAATTGCTCGAGCAGACGTGACCCGGCAGCCGCTGGCTGTCGGCGGTTCGATGGCGGCCAGGCCCGTAGCGGGCATGGCTGGGTCGGCTGTTTTGTAGGCGGCCTGCGCCGAGGCGGCGCGGCGGACTCCGGTCCGCTGCGGCTCGCGACGGGGCAATGGGTGGAGGGAATCCGCTTCCCATCGGTGCCTGATGGGCGAGGGCGATTCGGAGATCGCCCGCTCGGAGCGTAGACGCTGGCCTCCATCTGGTATGGGTCGTGAGGAAAGGGTTGCCAGGCGAGGCGGCTTGGGCCTAGGGTCTTGGCGATGATGAACCGGTTTTACAGCGACTTTGATGTGGAGCGGCGGGCGGCGACGGGAGCTGCGGAGGACTATCGGACGCCGTTTCAAACGGACCGCGACCGGGTGTTGCACACACCGGCGTTTCGGCGCATGCAAAACAAGACCCAGGTTTTTTGGAGCGGCGAGTACGATTTTTACCGCACCCGGCTGACCCACTCGCTCGAAGTGGCTCAGATTGGCAAGTCCATCAGCTATTGGCTCAAGACGCGTCCCGGCGGTCCGCTTGACGACGGCTTTTTCATCGATCCGGACCTCATCGAGGCGGTGTGTTTATCGCATGACCTCGGGCATCCGCCGTTCGGGCATGCGGGGGAGCGCAGTCTCAACCACCTGCTGCGCGAGCACGGTGGCTTTGAGGGCAACGCGCAGACGCTGCGGATTCTGACGGAACGGATATTCTCCGCACGGCGCAGTGGCATGGATCCCACCCGGGCGTTTCTTGATGGCGTGCTGAAATACAAGTCCTTGTGGGGCGCGCTCCGGGCCGCCACCGGTGCCCCTCCGCAGCATCACTTCCTGTACGACGATCAGGCCGGCTATCTCGACTGGGCGCTGGGCGGGCATGCCTTTCCCGAGGAACTCACGCCGGGCACGACACGCGATTCGTTCAAGTCGATCGAATGCCAGGTGATGGATTGGGCTGACGACACGGCCTACTCGCTCAACGACCTGTCCGACAGTGTGCGGGCTGGGTTTCTCGGACTTGAGAAAATCGAGGCGTGGGCGCAACTGCGCGGCGAACCCAGCGGCGAGGGGACAGCGCTGGGTGACTTGATGCGGGCGATCCGCCAGCGCCGGGTGGATCCCTTCGTCGGCAAACGCATCGGCAGATTCATTCAGGCGGCGAGCCTGGTGCCCACCACCAATTTCCTCAGCGCGGTGACTCATCGCTATGCGTACCGGCTGGAGGTGGACCCGGCGGTGCGGGCCGAGTCCGCCCTGTTCAAGCGCCTGGCCTTCGAAGTGGTGTTTTTATCGCCCCAGTTGAAACAGCTCGAGCACAAGGGGAGCCGGATGCTGCGGCAGTTGTGGGACGTGCTGAGCGAACGCTACATCGCACAAAACCTCATCGACGGCCAGGATTTCCAACTGCTGCCGGCCGATACCGCCGCGGAAATCGCCGCTGCTGCCGATGCGGCGGGACGGGCGCGCCTGGTGTGCGATTTTCTCGCGGGGATGACGGATGGCTACGCGGCGCGCACCTACAAGCGCTTGTTTGTGGCGGACTTTGGTTCCATCGGCGACTTGGTGGGATGAGGTCGGAGTTGACAAGGGCGGGGTGAGTGATGTTCATTTGTGCAAGCCATGAGCGACTCCGCAGCCATACCCGTTTCCGCGACCAGACCCCTGGTCGCCACGCCGCATGAGGCGCTTAAGCGGCATTTCGGGTTTTCCGGGTTTTTGGACGGGCAGGAGGAGGTCATCGCACACATCGTCGCGGGCCGCGACGGCTTGGTGGTGATGCCCACCGGCGGCGGTAAATCGCTGTGTTTTCAAATCCCGGCGCTGTGTTTCGGCGGGGTGACGCTGGTGGTTTCACCCTTGATCGCCTTGATGAAGGATCAGGTGGATGCGCTGGTGGCGCGCGGCATCGATGCCACGATGATCAACTCGACGCTGTCATGGCCGGAGCAGCGCGAGCGTTTGGACGCGATGCGCAACGGCGCCTACAAGCTCGTCTACATCGCTCCGGAGCGGTTTCGCGCCGAGAGTTTTCTTAACGCCCTGGCCGGAGTGGAGGTGTCGCTCTTCGCGGTGGACGAGGCCCACTGCCTGAGCCAGTGGGGGCACGATTTCCGCCCGGACTACTTGCGCCTGGGCAAGGCCTTGGAAAAACTCGGCCACCCGCAGTGCGTCGCGTTCACCGCCACCGCCACCCCGATTGTCAGGGATGACATCAGCTCAGTGCTGGGCCTGCGCGTGCCCTTCGAGCAGGTCAGCGGGTTCTCGCGGCCGAACCTGTCGCTGACCATCGCGGCGGTGGAAAAGGTGTCACAGAAAAACGAGCGGATGCGGGCCATCATCACCGCCCATCGCACCGGCATCGTGTATTGCGCCACCCGCAAGAAGGTCGACTCGGTGTCCGAGACTCTCGCCAGTTGGGGCTTCAAGTGCGTGGCCTATCATGGCGGCATGAGCGATTCCGAGCGCGAGCGGGCGCAGGAGGTCTTCATCCAGCGCAAGGCCGATGTGGCGGTGGCCACCAATGCCTTTGGCATGGGCATCGACCGCGCGGACGTGCGCTTCGTCATTCACTACGAGGTGCCCGGCAGCGTCGAGGCATACTACCAGGAAGCCGGCCGCGCCGGCCGCGACGGAGAAAGCGCGGTGTGCGAATTGTTGTTCAACTATGCCGACACCCGGACGCAGGAGTTTTTCATCGAGGGTGCCAACCCGACGGTGGCGGTGATCCGCACGATCTATCAGTATTTGCTGAACGAGGCGGACAAAGACTACGAGGTGCACCGCACCTTGGAGGAAATCGCGGCCAACGCCGACGTCAAAAACTCGATGGCGGTGGGCAGCGCCCTGATCGTGCTGGCGCGGGCCGGCTACATCGAGCGCTTTGATGTGCCCGGCCGGCGGATGCGCGGCACCCGCCTGCTGCAACCGGAGGTGCTGGCCCGCCAGCTCAAGCTGGATGAAACCGCCATCGAGGAGAAGGACCGGCGGGACCACGAAAAGCTCAAGGCCATGGTGGAAATGTGTTACTCCAGGACCTGCCGCCAGCGGTGGATTCTCAACTACTTCGGTGAGCAGGGGGAGGGGGATTGCGGCTGTTGCGACGTGTGTCGTGAACTAGGCGGCGGCGAGTTGCGCGCGCCCACCGCCGAGGAACTGCTGGTGGTGCAAAAGGCCCTCAGCGGGGTGGCGCGCATGTCCCGCCGCGGCAGCGCCGGCTGGGAGGGCCGCTATGGCCGCGGCCGCATTGTCCAAATGCTCTCCGGCAGCCGCTCGCAGGAGGTTCTAACCGTCGGGCTGGACCAGCTCAGCACCTACGGCATCCTCAAGGACAAGGGCGTCGGCTACCTCAACGCGCTGATGCGCTCGCTCACCGATGCCGGGCTGGTGCTCACCGTCAGCGGCGAGTATCCGTTGCTGACTCTAACACCACTGGGCGACCGCGTGATGCGAGGCGAAGCGCAGTTCACCCTGATGTGGCCGGAATCCGGCACCGGCGGCCAGGAAATCGCCCTGCAGGACCACGGGTTCGATGCGGAGTTATACTCACTGCTGCGGGACCTCCGCAGCAGCATCGCCAAGCGCGAGGGCTTGCCGCCCTACGTGGTTTTCAATAACAAGACACTCGAAGCGCTCGCCCGCTACCGCCCGGCCACCTCCGAGGAGGCCATGTGCGTGCCCGGCATTGGCGCGGCCAAGGTCCAGCGTTTCATCGGCGCGTTCCTCAAGACCTTGGCTCAGTGGCGCAAGACCCGCCGCAGTTAGAGCGCTTGCAAGGCGCAAGTTCAAGGACGGCGGGCGGACGCACTTGTCCGTCTTCTGGCTTCATTCAATTTCCCTGAATACGAGCCCCTTCCCGGCTGGGGTGGATGTCAGCGGCCTCCAAATCTCCTGCCTGTTGGTGGCGGGGCTTTTTCCATTGCCTTCGCCGCCGCCTTGGCTAGTCTCCGCCTGTTGGTGGCTCCATGGTGGGGCTGCTCGAGCTGCCTTTAGACCGGTTACCACGTCCCATGACAGCGCCACGCCTGCGGCCCCCGAGTGGTCTGAAGCCTACCGCCCCGGCGCTCGCCGGCAGCGCTGCGCAGGCGCAGTTGCTGGCCGACCGCGACACGTTTCGCGAAATTCTCGACGGGCTCAACCGGCTGGAAGATCTGCTCGATCACACTCCGGTGCTGGCCGCCGCCGCGCAGCGCGGCTACTTCACGCCGGACGAGGACGACCGCGTCCGGCAGGCGTTGCTGGCATACCGCAACTATCGATTCGCTGCCTATGACATCATTTTCCGCTATCGTGAGTTTGCGCAGATCGAGGACGAGAGCCTGCGCACTCCCGGCTTCTTGGTAGCGTTTGCCGCCGCGTTGGTCCTCTATGCCAAGTCGCTCAAATTCATCCACGTTGCGGAGCGCCACCCGCTGTTGCGCGCCAAGCTCAACGAACCGGATGCCAAATTCGACCTCGAAGCCGGCTTCTTTGATGACGTGCGCAATGGCTATAGTTCGCTGTTCAATTACCGGGCGTTGTTGCGCGCCGACCGCTTTTGGGGCGGCGTGCGCCGCAGCGGGTTGTTCCGCAGCCTCGATCTGGACGCGGATTGGCACTGGCTCTGCGAGATCATCCGCCGGAAACGCGGCGTGATCCATAAGAGCTTGTTAGGGGCGCTGCTGCGGTACCTGCGATCCAATTGGGATGTGGTTTGGCGGCATGCCCTGCGTCCCGCGCGGCGGACCCGCTATGGCCTGCAATCCCTGGTGGGCGGGCGCTTCGCCGGTATTCACGTCGTGCCCAATCCCGTGCACGTTCTAACCGAAGAGGTGCTCGCCGGGTTGCTTCCGCAGCTGCGGCCGGGGGACATTCTGTTATGCCGCGCCGAGGGCAAACTGAGTGCGGCGATGTTGCCGGGCTTCTGGTCGCATGTGGCGATCTATCTCGGGTCGCGCGCCGAGCTCGAGGCACTCCAGGTGCACACCCAGCCTCACGCCGCCAAACGCTGGGAGCAAGTCCCACAGCAGGCCGGCCCGCTCGGCTGTGTCATCGAGGGCGTCGCTCCGCGGGTGCGCATCTGTCCGTTGGCTGCCTGCCTGCATGCCGACCACGTCGTCGTGCTCCGCCCCAACGTGTCGGACGGGGAGCTCGCTGCGGCGTTGGGCGAGGCGTTCGGGCACCTTGGCAAACCCTATGACTTCGAGTTCGACTTCAACGTGAGCAGTCGCATCGTTTGCACCGAGTTGGTATATCGCAGTTATCACCAGCGCGGGCCGATCCGGTTTCCGCTGGTCAAGCGACTCGGCCGCTTCACGCTCAGCGGGGATGATGTGGTGCATCTGGCACTCGATGAATTGGCGCGGGCCGGCGGGTCCGAAAACGCGCCGTTGCGGCCGATTGGCCTGATCCTCAAGCGCGGCGACGGCCAGGCGCACGTGGTGGCGGCCAAGCGGATCGTGCCGCTGCTGCTGCGGATTCGTCGCGGTTGGCGTCCGGCGCGCAGGGCACCGTTGCTGGGGGGGCATCCTGCCGGCGTCTAGCAACTTCATGAAACCCGGCACCGGCAAGGTGAACGGGTGGCACACTTCTTCCTCCCTCTCGAATGCCCCTCGGAAAACCCTCATAACATATGCAAAACGAACCGTCTCCGTCTTGGCCGAAAGGCTTTTGGAACCTGATGTTCACCCAGTTTCAGGGTGCGTTCTCCGATAATGCCCTGCGCTGGCTGGTGATCTTTCCGGTGCTGGCATCGATCACCTTGAGCGATGCCGATAAAGAGGGCTTCGCGTCGCAGGCGTCATTGCTTTTCGCTGTGCCGTTTCTGCTGTTTTCGACGGTGGGCGGCTGGCTGGCAGACCGCTGCAGCAAGCGTTCGGTGATGATCGGTGTGAAGCTGGGTGAGGTCGCCATCATGATATTTGCGGCGCTGGCACTGGCTTGGGAACATCCGGCGCTGCAACTGGCCGCCATCTGCCTGATGGGCGTGCACAGCACGTTTTTCGCCCCGGCCAAGTATGGGATCATGCCTGAGGTGTTGCATCCCTCGCAACTATCCGCAGGTAACGGCATCCTCGAATTGCTCACCTTCGTCGGGATCATTCTGGGCACCTTTGCCGGCGGTTGGCTGGCCGAAACCCTCACTCATCGCGAGGTCTGGTCGGGGGCCATCCTCGCAGCGCTCGCCAGCGTCGGCTGTCTGGTTAGCCTGGGCATTTTCAAGGTTCCCGCCGCCGATCCAGCCCGTAAATTCAACCCCAACATTCTGGGCGAGATCTGGAGCAACCTGCGTGTGATGAAAGCCGACCGCGACCTGTGGCGTGCCAATTGGGGCAACACCGCGTTCTTCTTTGTGGCCACTCTGGTGCAGATCAACCTCGCTCTCTATGCCCAAAAGGTGTTCCACCTCAAACCCACCGAACAGGCGTGGCTGCAGGCCGCACTGAGCCTCGGCATCGGCGCCGGCAGCATGCTGGCCGGTCGCCTCTCTCGCGGTCGCATCGAGTATGGTCTTATCGCGCCGGGTGCCGCGCTGATGGCTGTGGCGGGCCTGTGGCTCGGCTGGCCCGGCTTGGGCCGACCAGCCTTCACGGCCGCGCTTTCGTTGCTAGGTCTGGGCGGAGGTTTGTTCATCGTGCCGATTGTTTCGGTGCTGCAACACCGGCCCTCGGCGCAGACCAAGGGAGCGGTGCAAGGTGCCGCGAGTTGGCTGTCGTGGGTCGGCATCGCTGCCGCTGCCCAGACCCAGACATTGCTATCCGGCGCTGCTCACCTCAGCTACAACCAAGTCTTCTGGGTTTGCGGAGCGGTGGCTGCGCTGACCGGCGGCTTTGTCACCTGGTCGCGGCCGCGGGCCGTGCCGCAAATGATCGCCCGCTGGTGCCAGCGCGGCGACGGGGTGTGATAAGGTTGGCGGGGTACGGAATTCACGCTTGAACCAAACTCAGTTTGCGGCCACTCATCTTCCCAATCTCAAGCCTCATTCACCATGCCTGCTGCCGGCGCTTGCAATATATCTAACCTCTAATTGGTTTGAAACCGTCTGATCCAACACCCTTAGACCGACCCGGCGAGGCGCAGGTGCTCGCAGGCCGCGTCGCGCTGCGCGGAAATCCCGACGGGCCCAATAACTGGCTCTGGTATCGCTGTTGCCATTGGCTGTGCGTGCGCGCTTACTTCGAGCGGGTCACGGTCGTGCATCCGCAGCGGTTGGCCGCCGGCGGTCCGGTGCTTTATGTGGTGCTGCACCGCAACGGTGCGGTGGACGGGTTTGTCTATCACCAGGTGGTGCCGCGCGGTATCTATCTGATTTCGACGCAATTGCTGCGGGGCTTTTTCGGCCGGCTGTTTTTCACCGGCATTGCAGTGGCCCGCAAGCAGGACGCAGAAGATGGCAGCCATAACGAGGCGGCGCTGCACCAGTGTGTGCGGGTGCTGGCGGACGGCGGCGAGGTGATGGTTTTTCCGGAGGGCACCAGTTCGCTGGGACCGTGCCACCTGCCGTTCAAGAGCGGCGCGGCACGCCTGGCGCTGGATGCCTTGGCACACGGCGTGGCGCTGCGCATTGTGCCGCTGGGCGTTCATTACGAACGCGCCTGGGCATTCCGCAGCAAGGCCGAGGTGGTGGTGGGTGAAGCTATACTAACTGATATGCCGGATGGGTTGAGCGACTTGGGCCGCCTCAAGGAAATGAAACGGCGCATGACCCGCGCCCTGGAGGACGTCGGATGCAACTTTGCCACTGCCGCAGCGCAGGAGGAGGCCGAGTGCCTCGCCTATGTTGCGACCCTCGGCAGCACGCGCAGCTATTTTAGCGCGCTCAAGGCACTCGAGCCGGGTGTGCCCGCGGACGTGGTGGCGGGTTGGAGCGAGCTGCAGCAGCGCCTCGGGTCGCACCGCGTGCTGAGGCACCAGGGGGTGCCGCTGTTTCCGGTTGGGCCGTGGCTTGGCTATGCCGCGCTGTTGGCCGTGCTCGGCCCGTTGGTGCTCGCCGGGGCACTGCTCAACCTGCCGCCCCTGCTCGCGGCCTGGCTGGCGGCGCGCCGCTTCGCCGACGGGCGCAACGTCGTTGCGCTGTGGCGGATCCTCGTCGGCCTGCCGTTAGGGGGGCTGTGGTTTGCGGGCATGGCCGCGGCCATCGCCCATATCGCGGGTTGGAATTGGTTGTTAGGTTACCTGCTTCTGACCCTTGCGGCGCTCAAAGCACTGTACCGGGCCAAGAAGCTCGCCGTCGCCGTGTGGAACGGGCTGGTCCAGCGGGATTTGAGGGTGCCAGCGCGCGAATTTCATCAGGTCGTTCTCGATAACCTGCCATTCCCATGAACTGGATTTTCAAAACCAAGCTGCTGCCTCACGAAGGGTTCTTCGGGCTGTTTCTGCTCGTGACCTGGTTGCGGCTGGTACTGGCGGTCGGCCCGCTCGATCGTGACGCGGTGTTTTTCCTGGGTGTGTTGTTAGCAAGCATCGGAGTCATTGGCTGGTGCTGGCGGCGCGAGACGACGCTGCGCTGGCAGGTGCGGCTGTGGTTCTATCCGGTGGCGATGAACGCGGTGTTTCCGCTGATGGGTTCGGTCGTGCTCAAGATCGCAGCGCACAAGTGCGACGCGTTGCTCGCCTCATTGGACCGCGGGCTGTTTGGCATGACCTTGAGCGGGCGGGCCGGGTTGCTGGCCACGCCGCTGCTCACCGAGGTTCTGAGTTTTTGTTACCTGCTGTTTTTCCCCTATCTGTTCGTGAGCTGGTTCTATTATGCCAATCGCGGTCTGCCGTTGTTGCGCAAATTGATGGTGGGAATGTTCACCATCTACGGCATCGGGTTTCTCGGTTACTCGTGGGTGCCGGCAGGCGGCCCGCACCTTGCGTTGGCGGACGAGTTCACGGTGCCGCTGAGCGGTTGGGCCATCACCCGCTTCAATGCCTACGTCGTCGCCAATGGCAGTAACGGTGTGGATGTGTTTCCCAGCCTGCATTGCGCCATCTCGTGCTTCCTGCTGTGCTTCGACCGCCAGCACGCGCGGTGGCGCTACCGGCTCTACCTGGTGCCCTGCTGCGGGCTGTGGCTCGCCACAATCTATCTGCGCTACCATTATTTCGCTGATGTCGCCGCCGGCTTTGCGCTCGCGGGCTTTGCACTGTGGGTGGCCAACCGCTGGGAGCGCTCTATCCATCTGTCTCCATCCAACCCATACCTGATTCATGATCCCGACCCTCACGTTTGAAAATCCCCTCGCCACGCAGCTCGAATTGAGCGGTGGCAAAGGGGCCAATCTCGCTATTCTAACGCAACGCGGGTTCCCCGTGCCGCGCGGCTTTGTCATCACCGCCTCGGTTTACGGTGAATTCATCAGCGGCGCGGGCGGTTGGTTGCGGCGGGTTGGCGCGCTGCCGTTCCATGACGCGGCGGCGCTGCGCGCGGCGAGCGAGACATTGCAGGCGGAACTCATGGGCTTGCCGCTGCCGCAACATGCGGCCGCCGCCATCGAGCAACAACTCGCAGGGTTTGCCCAAGGTACGGCGTTTTCGGTGCGCTCCTCATCCACCATGGAAGATCTCGCGGGAGCCGCCTTCGCCGGCCAACACGAGACATTCCTGAATGTGCTGGGCGTGGCCGATGTGTTGGATCGCGTGCGCGGCTGCTTCGTGTCCCTGTGGGCCGACCGCGCCATTGCCTATCGCCACCAGCAAGGCTTCGACCATGCTCTGGCTGTGATGGCTGTCGTCGTCCAACAAATGGTGCCGAGTGAATCCGCGGGCGTCGGCTTCAGCATCAATCCGGTCAATGGCCAGCTTGGCGAAATGGTCATCAATGCCAACTTCGGGCTGGGCGAATCGGTGGTCAGCGGGGAAGGGGAGGTGGATCAGTGGATTCTCGACAAGTCCACCCGCGCCGTGAGCGCGGCCCACATCGGCAGCAAGTCGCGCCAAATTGTGAGCGCCGCGTCGGGCACCCGCGAGATCCACCTTGCCGGTGCCGAGGCGGCCGCACCGAGCCTGAGCGACGCGCAATTGGCGGAGCTGGCGGATTTGTTATTCAGGGTTGAGGCGAGTTATGCGTTTCCGCAGGACATCGAGTGGGCGTTTGCGGACGGGCGCTTGTGGCTGCTCCAATCGCGGCCGATCACCACCATTCCGCCGCGCTGGACCCGCGACGAATCCGCCGAGCGCTTTCCGAATGTGATCACCCCGCTGACCTGGGATTTTGTGGACTCGGGGTTTCACCGCTCGTTGAATTATTCGTTCGGGTTGCTCGATTTCCCGCATTTTTCCGGCAAGTGGTTTGTGATGTTCGGGCATTACATCTATGGCAACCAGAATGCGGTGGAACTGTATGCCCGCCGCGCGCCGTTCGCGGTTGCTTCGTTAGATGAACTGCGCGCCGCCATCCCGCGCCTGCGCCGGCAATTCGGCTGGGTCCAGGACCTGCCGGTCGCTTGGATGCGCGATCTGGACCATTATCTCATCACGCTGGGCCGCTATCAGGCAGAGCCGCTGGCAGACAAGACGCCGTTGGAGCTTTGGCGGCATGTGCTTGCTGTCAACGAACACGGCGCACAGTATTTTCTGCCCAATATCGCCATCTCCATCGCGCAGGGCACGATTTATCGGATACTGCACGCGCTGTTGCAGCTTGCCATTGGTCCTGCGGACGCAGAACTGCTGTTTGATCACCTGATGACGTGGTGCGAAACCAAGACAGGACAGATCAACAAGGAGCTGTTCGGGCTGGCGTTGCTTGCCCGCAAGGATCCGGTGCTGATGGAAGATATCGCCGGGATGAACTCACGCGAGTTGATCCAGCGCGGGGTGCTGGCGGGGTTTCCCGAGTTCAACGCCCGCTTCCAGCGGTTCCTGCGCGACCACGGACACCGCGAGGTGGACTTCGACGCCTATGTGGCGACCTGGGGCGAAGCGCCGTGGATTGTGATGGATAACCTGCGGCTCATCTTGCAGACGCCGATGGAGTTGGCCCCTGCGGAGAAGGAGCGCGAGCTGAAAATCCGCAGCCAACAGGCCGAGGTGACCTTGTTCGCGAAGCTGCCCGGCGACCTGCATTTCTTCTTCCATGAATTGCTGCGCCTTGCCCGCGCCTACACCAGCCTCGATGACCTGGAGCACTATCAGACGACGCGCCTGACGCCCGTGCTGCGGCGCGGCCTGCGTGCGCTTGGCGAGCACCTGGTGCAGCGCGCCGTGGTGGATGAGGCGATGGATGTGTTCTTCGCCCATCAGGCACAGTTGGAGCACGCGCTCACCACGGATGCACCGCAGGCATGGGCGGATCTGGCGGCACAGGTGCGGCAGCAAAAGGCGGCCTATCTGGTCGACAAGGCGCGCCGGCCGGAGTGGATTCTGGGCCAGAGCGATGCCGCGGCAGGCGCGGCATACGCGGAGACGGGCGATGTGCTAAGTGGCTTGGCGGGGAGTGCCGGGGTGGCGGAAGGACCGGTGTACCTGGTGCTCACGCCGGAAGATTTTGCAAGTTTCCCCAGAGGGGCTGTGCTGGTCGCGCGCACCACCAACCCGACCTGGACGCCGCTTTTTTACAGCGCGGCGGCGGTGGTGACCGAAAGCGGCGGACCGCTCTCGCACGGAGCGGTGACCGCGCGGGAAATGCGCATCCCAGCGGT
>CAIVSK010000076.1 GCA_903908495.1 Akkermansiaceae bacterium | reverse complement strand
CCGCCACTCCGGCTCCCGCCACTCCGGCTCCCGCCACTCCGGCTCCCGCCACTCCGGCTCCCGCCACTCCCGCTCCCGCCACTCCCGCTCCCGCCACTCCGGCTCCCGCCACTCCCGAAAAATAGCCATCCATGAATCTCCGCCTCTTCCTGGCCGGCAGCACCGCGTTAGCCGCCGCTGCCATCAAACCCGCCGCCACCCCGGCTATTGGCAGCGCCTGCCCGCCTGGCATTTCCCCAGCAGTAGCTATCCGGTAACGCCCGCGTTTTATCCTTGCTTGTCATTTGCTAGATATCGAATCACCAACCCCCAAACAACCCTATGAGTGAGTCATCCATCCACCCGCAACGCAATGTTTCCAGACGTCAATTTGTCGGCGGTTCGCTGGCGGCCACTGCCGCCGGCAGCCTGCTTGGCGCGCTCCACAGCCAGGCAGACGGGGCACCGGCGGAAGCACCGCCCGCCGCGCCGCCCGTTACCCGCAAGGTCAAAATCGGCTTGATCGGATGTGGCGGCCGCGGGTCATGGCTGGGAGGTCTCTTCAAGCAGCACGGCGGTTATGATATCCATGCCACGGCCGACTATTTCCAAGCCTCTGCCGATCAGGCCGGCGATGCTCTGGGCGTCGACAAGGCACGGCGCTTCTCCGGCTTGTCGGCCTATCAAAAATTGATAGCCAGCGGTGTCGAGGCGGTCATCGTGGTGAACATTCCCAGATTTCACGCCGATCATGCGCACGCCGCGATCGAGGCCGGGTGTCATGTCTACGCCGCCAAGCCGGTGGCCATCGACGTGCCGCGCGCGCTCAAAGTCTTGGCGGCCGGCAAGCTGGCCACCGGCAAGAAGCTCGTCCACCTCGTCGACTATCAGATGCCCACTGATCCCGTCAACATCGAGGTGGTCAAACGCATCCATGCCGGCGCGCTGGGACGCCTGATGCATGTGGATAGCCACGGCTTCAGCGGCGTGTGGCCGGACCCGGCGGATCGCTCCGTCGAGAATCTCCTGCGGCGCACAAATTGGATCACCAGCATTCCCTTGGCGGGGGATTTCATCGTCGAGTACAGCGTGCATGCCATCGATGCGGTGCTGTGGGCCGTGGGTAAACGGCCGCTGCGCGCCACCGGACACACGCGCCGCTGCCGGGCCAATGCCCATGGTGATGGGCGTGATCTCTATCTGGTGACCTATGAGTTCGAGGACGGCCTGGTGTGGACGCACCGCTGCCAGGCGCTGAATAACAACGCTGATAACATCATCCGCTGCGAGTTGTTTGGTGACGTCGCCAACGCGCAGCTCGATTACTACGGCAAGTCATTCCTCCGCGGCGGCCCGCAACAATTTGGCGGTACCGTCGAAAATCTCTACGATGCAGGAGCCAAACGCAATGTGGCCACGTTCTATCAGAATATTGTCGGTGGCAACTGCGACAATCCGACCGTCCAACAGGCAGTGGATGACGCGCTCACCGGCATTCTCGGCCGTGAGGCCGCGGCCCGCAACCAGTCGTTGACGATGGCTGAACTCATCGCCGAAAACAAGGAACTGGAATTGGACCTGAAAGGACTGCAGGCATGATGACGCGCCGCCAACTCATCGGCCGCGGCTCGCAGGGTGCCGCAGTGCTGGCATTCGGTTCGGCTCTGGCACCATTGTTCGCCTCACCCGACCAGCGCCGCTTTAAAATCGGCGCCTGCCAGTGGTCGCTGCGCAAGGACGGGCCGGAGTGCTTTGAGGTGGCCAAGGCCATCGGCCTCGACGGCGTGCAGGTCAATATGGGCACCGAGGCCAACAACATGGCGCTGCGCCAGGCCCCCGTCCAACAAGCCTATATCGATGCCGCCAAGCGCAGCGGCCTCGAGATCGCCTCGCTGGCGCTCGCCGAGTTCAACAACGTGCCGCTCAAGAGTGATGCCCGCGCCGCCGCGTGGCTCTCCGATTCGCTCGCCGTGGCCAAGGCGCTCAACGTCCGCTTGGTCATGATCGCCGCGTTTGGCAAGGGCGAGCTGCTGGGCGATACGCCCGGCATCGACCACACCGTCGAGTTGCTCAAACAAATCGCCCCGCATGCCGAACAAGCCAAGCTCATCCTCGGCCTGGAAAACTACCTCAGCGCCGCGGACAACCTCGATATCATCCGCCGTGTCGGCTCACCCGCCGTGCAGGTGTACTATGACGTCGGCAACTCCACCGATAAAGGGCGTGATATCTATCAGGAAATCAGGCAGTTGAAAGACCACCTCTGCGAATTCCACGCCAAGGACGCCGACTCGATGCTCGGCCAGGGGCGCATCGATTTCCACAAGGTCCGCGAGGCCATGGATGCCATCGACTTCCGCGGCTGGATCCACCTCGAAGCCGCCGCACCCCACGCCCTGGTGCCCGACTATCAAGCACAATGCGCTTTTCTCAAGGGCATCTTCAAGTGACCCGTGGGGCACCTGGCCGGCATTGCGGCAGCGCTCTGTAAGCGCCGTGGCGCATGGGTTGGCATCGCTCTATGTCATCTTGCCATCAAAGTTCTTTTGGATCACCCGGGTCACTTCCGTGAATCCCTAACTTAACCCGAGTTTCTTATCATGAGGCTGCAGCCCTTGATTTTGCAGGGATTCGTATCCAAAGGCACTACAAAGTCGATGAGGGGCGCATATTCATTTCGGTTTCATTTCATGACGAATTTTCTG
>CAIVSK010000075.1 GCA_903908495.1 Akkermansiaceae bacterium | reverse complement strand
CTTCGGCTCGATTCCGATCATCGGGCGGCTGTTCCAATCCAAGGCGGAGAATCGGATCAAGAGCAACCTCATCATCTTCGTCACGGCGCAGATCATTGATGCCACCGGTCGCCCGCTGCGCGGTTCCGAACAGGTCACCGCTCCGCCGCCCGAAGTTCCCGCTGGTGCCCCAGCTGAAGTTCTCCCGCCGCTGGAGCAACCCTGATTAGATCGCTCGATTTAGCCAGAGGTGGGGAAACAATTCCCCACCTCTGGTTTTTTTGTAGGTAGTCCTTGCCATTGCCGCTTTCGCCCGCTACGCCATTGCCCGCCATGGCATCAGTAGGCGCAATTTCCTTTCCCCGCAACGGCTTCGACGCCGTAATTTTCGATTGTGACGGCACCCTGGTTGATTCCATGCCGGCCCATTTTGAGGCATGGTGTGAGGCGCTGGCCGTGTATGGTGCGTGCGGGGTGTTGCGGGAAGATGTGTTTTTCGCCATGGGCGGCCGTCCGTCGCGCGATATCGTGATGGAGATCAATGACCTCTACGGCCTCAGACTCGATCCCGATGCGATCGCGCTGGCCAAACGTGACGCGTTCTACAAGCGCATGGGCACCATCACACTGATTGATGAGGTGGCGGCCTTTGCAAAGTCGCTGCGCGGTCGGGTCCCGATGGCGGTCGCCTCCGGCAGCAGCCGCCGGGTGGTGGAAAAAACTCTGCAGATGTTGGATGTGTCCGATTGGTTCGATGAAGTGGTTACTGCGGAGGATGTGACCGAGGGCAAGCCGGCACCGGAGATTTTCCTGCGTGCCGCCAAACTGCTGGGCGTGAGTCCACTCAAGTGTCTGGTGCTGGAAGACGCGCCGCCGGGCATTTTGGCCGCCCAACGGGCCGGCATGCAGGTGTTGGCCATACCGATGACCATCGCTGCGCTGCGGGCTTGAAGTCGCTGGCTGGGCGGAGAATTTTCGCTGTGGCCGGATTTCGGACTTGCCAGGCGGGTGTTGTTTCTATTGCCTTCCCCATGGCGGAGATTTCCCTAGGACTTTCATTTGACGACGTGCTGTTGGTGCCTGCATTGAGCGGGGTGCTGCCCGGCGAGGCGGACATTTCCACCCACGTCACGCCGAACATCGGGTTGCACATTCCGGTGGTTTCAGCCGCGATGGACACCGTCTCCGAGCATGACCTCGCCGTCGCCTTGGCGCGTGAGGGTGGCATGGGCGTCATCCACCGCGCCTGTACCATCGATGAGCAGGCGGTGATGGTGTCCAAGGTCAAACGCTCGGAAAACGCGGTGATCCAAAAGCCGCTCACCGTCCGCAAGGAACATAGCGTCGACCACGTCCGTGCTTTGATGGCCAGCAATGGGTTTTCCGGCTTCCCGGTGGTGGCCGCCGACGGCCTGCTCGAAGGCATGGTCACTGGTCGCGACGTGCGCTACCTCGACGGCCAGGACGCCACCGTGGCCGATGTGATGACGCCGCGGGCCAAGCTGGTCACCGCGCCTCCGCACACCAGCCTGGAAGACGCCCGGCGCATTCTCTATCAAAGCCGCATCGAGAAACTGCCGTTGGTCGATGCCGCCGGCCATTTGGTCGGACTCATCACCGGTGCCGACATTGAAAAGCGCATCACTTTCACCAATGCGGCCAAGGACGAGAACGGCCAACTCCGCTGTGGGGCCGCCGTCGGGGTGGGGCCGGATTGCATCGAGCGCGCCCGGGCCCTGCTGGATGCGGGGGCGGATGCGTTGTTCATTGACGCGGCCACGGGCCACACCCGCCATGTCCTGGACGTGATCGAAAAGCTCCGCGGGCTATCGGATAGACCGGTGGTGGCCGGCAACGTCGTCACCGAGCAGGGCGCGCGCGATTTGGTGGCCGCTGGTGCCAGTGCGGTGAAGGTGGGGGTCGGCCCGGGGTCGATTTGCACCACCCGTATCATTGCCGGGGTGGGCATGCCGCAATTCACCGCGATCCAGAATGTGTCCGGCTATTGCCGCGAGCACGGCGTGAAAGTCATTGCCGATGGTGGCATCCGTTACTCCGGTGACATTGTCAAGGCGCTCGCCGCCGGGGCCGACCTGGTTATGTTAGGATCGCTGCTGGCCGGCACCCGCGAGAGTCCGGGCCAGATGGTCCAATCCCAGGGCCGGCGCTTCAAAGCGTACCGCGGCATGGGCTCGATCGGTGCCATGCAAAAAGGCGCGGGTGACCGCTACGGCCAAAACAGCTCGGGCAAGCTCGTGGCTGAAGGCGTGGAAGGCCGGGTGGCCTACAAGGGCCCGCTTTCCGATGTGATTTTCCAACTCATGGGTGGACTCAAGTCCGGCATGGGTTATCTGGGCGCTGGCACGTTGGCGGAGTTGCGCGAGCGCGCCACTTATGTCCGCATCACCGCCGGCGGCCTGCGCGAGAGTCATGTGCACGATGTGGTCATGACCGAGGAGCCCACCAATTACCAACCGATCAGCTGATCGGAATCCATTCTCATGATGCACGACCACCACCACGTCGCCGTTCTCGACTTCGGCTCGCAATACACCCAACTCATTGTCCGCCGGGTGCGCGAGTTGGGATTTTTCGCCAAGCTTTACGCCATCGAGGATTTTCCAAACATTGGGGAGCCCGCTGCGATCATCCTGTCGGGTGGTCCGTGCAGCACCAGCGAAGCGGACGCGCCGGATCTGGACTTTGCCGCGCTGCAGGGTTTCGGCGTGCCGGTGCTCGGCGTTTGTTATGGGATGCAACTGCTCAACATCAAGTTCGGCGGCACGGTGGTCGCCAGCAGTCGCCGCGAGTACGGCCCGGCCGATCTGTTTCCGGGCGAGTGCAGCGGCCTCTACGAAGGCATCTCGCCCTCGTCCCAGGTTTGGATGAGCCACTCGGATACCGTCAAGGTCATCCCTGATGGCGCGAAGGTCATCGCCACCAACCAACATGGCACGCCCGTCTCCCTGCAATGGAACGATCGGTTTTTCGGCATCCAGTTTCATCCGGAGGTCACCCACAGCCACGAGGGCCTGCGCATTTTGCACAATTTCCTCTTGCATGCCAAGGATCTGCTGCCCTTCCGCATCGACGACTTCAAACGCGAGATCATCGAGGGCATCCGCAAACAGGTCGCCGGCAAGCAAATCGTGTGCGGCGTGTCCGGCGGGGTCGATAGCACCGTGCTCGCAGTGTTGTTGCATGAGGCGGGTGCCAACGTGCGCGCCATCTTCGTCGATCACGGACTGATGCGCAAGGATGAGGGCGAGGAAGTCCGCAGCAACTTCCACCGCATGGGCGTGCCTATCGAAACAGTCGATTGCGCGGAACGTTTTCTAACAGCCCTGGCCGGGGTCGACGATCCGGAGAAAAAGCGCGTCATCATCGGCAATCTTTTCATCGATGTGTTTTGGGATTCGGTGGGCGACGCCGAGATGCTGGCCCAGGGCACGCTTTATCCGGATGTGATCGAAAGCGCATCCAACGCCAAGTCCAAAGCCTCCAAGATCAAGACCCATCACAACCGGGTCGACCGCATCCTTGAACTGCAGGCGCAGGGCAAGGTGTTGGAGCCGCTGGCCGAGTTGTTCAAGGACGAGGTGCGCGCGCTCGGTGCCTCGCTGGGCATTCCCCATGATATCCTCCAACGCCATCCGTTCCCCGGCCCCGGCCTGGCGGTGCGGTGTCCGGGCGAGGTGCGCGAGGACAAGTTGCGAATCATCCGCGAGTGCGATGCCATCTTCATTTCCCGCCTCAAGGTTCACGGCTGGTATGACAAAGTCTGGCAAGCGTACGCCGCCCTCATCCCGGTCAAAACCGTCGGCGTCAAGGGCGACGAGCGGTCCTATGAATGGGCGATCTCGCTGCGTGCCGTCATCTCCGAAGACGCCATGACCGCTGACTGGGTCGAACTCCCGTATTCCATCCTGCGCGAAACCAGCCACCGCATCCTCAACGAGGTCAAAGGCATCAACCGCGTGCTCTACGACGTGTCCACCAAACCGCCGGCCAGCATCGAGTGGGAGTGAGGCTCCCCCATCAACATGAAGTTTGCGCTCCTCGGGTATTTGCTCGAGGCTATGGCCGCTGCTGCCCGGTTCGTTGGCTGTCGTCGCTGCCTGCGTGCGTTCTCAAACACCGCTGCGCCGCCGCATGGGTGTTGCTTTCGCCGTCGCGGTGGGCAGCGTGATTGTTGCCTTTCACGTCGGCATGTTGTGCATTGGGCGGTTTTTGGAATGATACCGCACACTTCACAGGCCAAAGAAGACGCTTGACGTTTTGACGTCATGGTTATCCCAAGAAACGAGCCACCGTTTATCTGGACGAAGACCTCCACAAACCTTTCTGAAGGGGCTCAAGCAACGTGGCCAAATATGAATTGCTGCTCAGGCCGGTGGTTAGAAACCGTGCCGGAACGGATCGGCCGGATCGAAAAAATAGGTGCTGGAGGCATTGACCCAGGCGCGGCTCGAGACGCGGGGAATGATTTTGCCGTCGGCCAGCGGCTCGAAGGTGGCGTGGAAAACCGTGTCGAGAAGGCCCGCCTGCCGCCACACCT
>CAIVSK010000074.1 GCA_903908495.1 Akkermansiaceae bacterium | reverse complement strand
GTCGAGGCGGGTCTTGCCGTCTTCGGAGGTGTAGAGAACCAATTCGCTCATCAGAATAGTGAATTTAGAATTTTGAATGGAGAATTCATGATCCAGAGCGCGAGTGCTTGATGATGGTGGTGAGGATGGCGATAAGTTGGTTGGCTTCGTCGGTGAGTGGAGTGAGCTTGGGTTCGGGGATGAGGTTTGAAGCAGTCAGGAGGCGGAGCCAGTAATGAGTCTCGCGGGCTTCCTTGCAGGCGATGGAGAGCTTGGAAATGAAGTCGGCCTTGCTTTGTCCGGCCTGTGATTCCTCCACATTGGAACCGATGGATGTTCCGGAACGCAGCAACTGATTGGCCAAGGTCCGCGAAACGCCCGGATTTTCGTCAAGGGCCTGGCAAAGTTTCACGACGCGGACTGCGAACTCAAAAGTCCGTTCGCAGATATCGGGTGGTGTTTGGCTCTCTTCCATTCTCAATTCACGATTCAAAATTCAAAATTCTCTCCAGGAGCCCTTCGGTTTCGGCTTCGAGGTCGCGGATCTCCTTCACGACTTCGGCGAGATCGCGGAGCGGCTGGTGGCTTCGAGCTGGGACGGATTGCCAAGCAGACCCTTGAGGGTGAATTTTGAGGTGTTGTAGAAGACCTGACCGGAGGCTTCGCGGAGGCCATCGGGGTCGAGGATGGCCATTTTCGCCTCGGTTTTCTTGGTTTCCTCCAGCAGGCAGTCGATCCGCCGGAGAACGAACATGGGCAGGATGACATCGCGGTATTTTCCACGGACAAAGACGTCGCGGAGGCAGTCGTCAGCGATGGACCAGATGAAGGAGACGATTTTGTTGTGGGTGGCGTGGTCCATTGAGAATATTTGAAATTAGGCAATCAACTGAGCCCGACCCAGGCGATCCACGCCATCCCCGCCATCCCGGCGGGGTTCATGGGCGTGGATTTTTTCGTGGCAGTGGGTCATGATGATTTCACGCGTTCAAGTGAACGCGGAGGATTTAAGCCCTTCGGCAGCAGTGTGGAAAGGCTGATTTGCGCTAATTCCGGAGATTCCCCGGGAGGGCTGCTGCCTCAGAAGCCGCCCAGCGCTAGAACGAGTTGTCCCGTTGGGCTGGGCAGAATCCGGATGGCACCGGTGGGCACTTGTTGGAAGCTGCCGGAATTGGGCGGCAGCCTGAGGTCATAGTCCACTCCGCCGGACTGATAGGTGAGGGTGCTCGCCGCAACCTTGCGCAGGGCGGCTTTCAGAGGGTCGCCGCCCACCAGCTCCCACGCCCAGCGCAAGGGCTTGCCCTGGCCGTCGAACCCCGTGCAGGTGACGTTAGCCTCGCGGCACACCATGACAAACGAGCCACCACCCTTCAGCGGCTGACTGATGGCCAAATCCGTCTTGTTGAGTTCCTTGACCTGCGGCGGGCCGTCGGCGGTCATCGGCGCTGTGCTGCCGTCGGATGATATCAGGAGCGGGTGGATGCCGGCCGGCTCCTTGCCGGACCACAGCGAGCCATCCATCACGGGCAGGGTGCCATAGGCGAGCGAGGAGGTGGTGAGGGCCGAATGGTGAGTCACCGAGACGACCTTTTCATCGAAGCGGTGGATATCGCGGATGAAAAACCCGCCATTCTCCCATAACACGTTCATGCGGTAATACCGGCTGTTATACCAAACTGTCTTGCGGTTTTGGTTTCTCCAATCATCCAGGCAAACCATCGAGGTCGGTGGCGTCAGCGGGTAGCGGCTCTTGAACCACTTGCCTGCCTGCGCCAGGGTGATGACCTGGATCTCCCCTGCCTTCTGCTGCTTTTCCAACAACGCCACCTGCATCGTCAGGCCCGCCTTCATTCCGTCCCAGCCAAACGAATTTTCCTGGCCGGCCTGAGTATAAGCAAAGGCCAAACACGGTTGCTGAATCAGACATTTCATGAACCAGCCGACCCACGCCGCGGATCCGCCGGCACCGGAGTAGACCGGCTCGAGGGTGAACATGCCGTTGACCCGGCCGTATTGATAGATAGGATCGCTGCCCAGCATCCGGAACACCGGCACGTCAATCTGCCCGTCCTGGGTCTGGGCGGGCATGTACGCATTGAGCCGGCTCGGAAAATACGCCTGGTTCCAATAGCCGCCCCACAACGTGTAGCCATCGGTGCCGACCTGGTCCTTGCAATTGCAGGATGCGACAATGCCATACTTCCTGACCATGTGCTCGAGGGTGACCTCATCAATGAACCACGAGCCGACCGATTTCGGATAGTAACCGTAGATCGCCTTGAAGTCCGCCATGTAGACGTCCACCAGCTTGCGCCGCTCGTCGGGCGCATAGCCGGGCGAAAACCCGATGTTGGCCGTCGAATCCCAGTCGTGGTCATGGCCGCGCCATTTCAGCCCGGCCTTCTGCACCAATTGGCGCGGCAGTTCCCACCAGGCCCCGATCTCGTCCTGCGGCCCGAGTTGCTCTTTGAGGAGCTTTTGATACTTCGGGTTGATCAACGCATCATATTGCAGCGCCCAGGTCGCGGCCAGGTGGGTGGGCTTGATCAACTCTATCTGCTGGCGCGTCGTCTCATACAACACATTCTCCGAATTTTGCACCCGATAGTCGGAATTCCGGATAAAGTTGTATAGATTAACGATGCGCGGTTGGGTCGCATCCACCTTCTTCGGGGCATCCGCCGCCACAGCGCCGCAAGCGAGGAGCAGGGCGAGCACGCCTCCCGCCAGAGCGTCCACACCAGCGGCGGGCATTCTTGCAGGATGTCTGAACCTGTGGATCGCAGGTTGGGGAGTGCTTGCGGTTGGCATGAATTCGGGCGGGCGCTTGAAAGTTGATAGATAGGGCGATGCGGCGGCTTGCGGGTTGGCAGGCTGCTATCTAACGGAGCGGGGTGAGCGTGCCGTAGCGCAGCAGCACCGGCCCGATGAGGCCGGAGGGCTGCAGCGGGTCGCTCTTCTTCCAATGGTGCCAGGTAGTGAAGGTGACGCGGTCCGCCGATGGGCGCGGCTGCTTGGCGACGAACCAATCCGGCCATTTGGCCAGCGCCTGGCCGTTCCATTCGACGTCGGCGGGCAGTTGCTCGTCGCCGATGAGGCGGTTGACCCACAAGTTGGTGACGGCCACCTCGAGGGTGTTAGTTCCGGGCTTGAGGTGTTTGGCGACGTCGATGCGGAACGGCTCGTGCCACAGGATGCCGAGGTCGTGGCCGTTGAGTTTGACCTCCGCGATGACGCAGACGCGGCCGAGGTCCAACAACACCGGGGCGTCCGGGTTGGCGGCGGGCGTGGCCGGCAGCTGGAAGCTGGTGTGCCACACCGCGGTGCCGGAAAAGTAGCGGATCGCGGGGTCGGCGTTGGTATCGAGCGGGGCCAGCGCTGGCAGCGTCGTCGCGGCCGGTGCGCCGCGCTTGGCCTGGAAAGTCACCTGCCACGGGCCAGCGACGACCAGGGGCGGTGCCGGGGCGGGAGTCTCGACGGTGAGGTTGGTGGCATCGGGCTTGGTGAAAAGGTGGCGTTCCTTGGCGAAGGATATCAGTGCCGGACCGGCAATGACAGCCGGCAGCGGTGCCACCGAGTGCCAGGGCGCGGGCGGCAGGTTCAGGACGTCGTTCTCATTGCTGGTCAGGGTGGCCGTCTGACCGTCGAGGGTGTACTCGACCTGCAATTGCTTCAGCACGCCCCACAGCAAATCCTTGCCGGATAGATCATTATCCACCTTCACGGTTAGACCACCATCCTTGACCAGCGCGGCGAGTTTGGCCGTCACATCGACGGCAACCGGTTTGGGCAAGGCGACGAGGGTGGCAGGCAGCGCGCCATAGACCGCGGCGGTGATTTCAACCGGCCCGGACTCGTTAGGGGCGGGCAGGACCACGGGTTGATTTTCCGTGATGCGGAGGCTGTGGGATTTGCCGGCTGCGAGGTACTCGACAAACAGGGCCTTGGGGGTATTGAAGACCGGATCGCCTGCCAAATCGTTGTTGGCCATGGCGTGCAAGGCACCGTCCTTGAGAGCATCCCGCAGCGGCTCGGTGACGTCGACGCACTGCGGCAAGGTCGCGTGCAGCACGCCATACTTCGCCGCATGGATGACGAGCGTGTGGGGGGTGGCGAGGGGTTCTGGCGCGGCGGCCAGGGCGGCGAACGAATGGCCGAGCCAGGCGGGACCCTTCGCTGCGGTGCCGCCAAACACCACAAACACCGAGCCGCTAGGCGGCAGCAAGAGGGTCACCCCCGTTGAATTCTTGTTGCCGCTCCACACCTGCGCCGGAGCCGTGGCTCCGGTCACCGGATCAAACAACGCCGGGGCCATGCCTGCAACACGGAAGCGAACTTCCCCGTTGAATGCCTTGCCGGATTGGTTGGAAACAAAGTAGATGTCATTGTCGGCGCTGCGGCGTTCGATCCAGCGGAGTTGGGGCGGGCAGACGACCTGCGGTGCCACACCTAGCAACTTGAGGGCGGCCTCGGGCGTGCCGCCGCTCAGCACGCGGCCTTTGCCAACCGTGCGGACGCGGCCGGCGGCCGGCGACGCAGTGCCCCACAGCGCGTCGGCCTCCTTGGCGAGCGCGGCGTCCGACTTGGCAGAGGGGGCCAGGCTCGGCGCGCGGGTGGGCTTCGGGCCTAACACGCATGCTCCGGCTTCGACCAGCTGGCGCAGTTTGGCGGCGAGCAGCGGGGTCATGGTTGTTTCGTTAGGCATGACTAACAGTCGGTAGCGCATCCCGCCGGGCAGGACCAGTGCGCCGTTGTCCACGCTCAGCTGGTGGATCAGGTCGGTGCCGATGGCATCGAAGTCGTGCCCGGCGCGTTTGAGTTCGGTGCGGTTGACGCCGCCGGAGGGGGAGTTTTCGCCGCCGAAAAACAACACGTCGGCACCGAAGTTCCCTTGTTGGAGCAGTGCTTGCGAGCGGCCGATATAGGCCATCCAGGCCCGCGATTGCTCCCACCAGGTGTTGGTGCGGTCGAAGTGGGTGCCCCATTGGCCCATCGTCATGCCGGGCACCACGTCGGCCGACCACGGCTGTTGGGCGTAGCGGTGGAAGATATATCGGTTGATGCCCAGGCACCAGACGCATTCGCCGAGTTGCTTGAGCATGCCCGGATAATTCTGCCAACGGCCGTTAGGCGGGCCGGAGGTGAACGACTCGGCGCCGACAAACGTCTTGCCGTTGACGTGAGCGACCGACGAGGCAACCTTCACCGAGGCGTTGATCGTGCCCTCCCAGTTGAAATCCGCATCCGGTTGGCCGTGCTCGCTCCAGAACTCACCCATGATCACGTCGTAGCCGCGCCCGTTGGCCAGGCATTCATAGGGGCCGTCGTATGGCTCGACCGAGGCTAACAGCCCCGCCTTGTGGCACAACTCGGCGAAATAGGCGTAGTAGTTGTCCGCGAACAAATCCGACACCGTGCGGCGGAAGTCCCACAGGAAACGCGCGGTGACGTCGCCGTCGTCGATGACGTGGCCCGCCAACACCGGCAGGAACAGCAGCGGATCGTAGCCGCGGCGCTGGGTGAATTCCTCGCGAAAGCGCGGGGTCCAGGTGTTAGGTCCGACCTCGTAGGAATCAATCAGAAGGTTGTTGAGGCCGTGGCTGCCGACCGGACCGAGGTAGTCGAGGATCGGCTGGATGCCTTTTTGCCAATGCAGGTCCATCGCCTCACGGCTGAGCTTGTCGCATTCCAGGCCGACGCCCGACGCCGACGCGGGGTGATTAGTCTCTCCGCTGGTGGTGTGGCCGAAGCGCACGATGGTCCAGGCCCCGGCGGCGGGCGGTGCCCAATCGAGGTTGCCGGCGGAGTCCATCCGTTTCGTCAGATCGATGACTTGGCCGTGGCCGGTGGCAGAGCCGGGCGGTGCGCTGATCGGCTCGGTGGGCGGCAGGTAACGCTGCGCCGCGCCGGTTAGGGTGGCCAATTCACGAATGCGGAAGGCGGCGGCGGCGGGCGTGGCGGGGGTCGGAAACGCCAGCACCGCGACGTCGCGGTAAAAGCCGCGGCGGGTTTCGGGTTGCGGCAGACGGAGGTGACCGGCGGCAGTGGCTTGAGTCTCGGCCGAGACTAGCAATTGCATGGAATGCGCAGGATCGATCCATGGACCACCGGACGACGACCAACCCGGGCCGTTGTGCATGCAGAGTTCGAGGCCGAGCCGCTTGGCCTCGGTGGCCGCGTGTTTGACCAGCCCGAGAAACTGGGGCGACAGGTAATCGGCCGGGCCTTGAGGAATGTTGCACGATCCGGTGTCGGCGACGTTGAAGATTTGCGCGCCGCCAATGCCGACGCGCGCCATGGCCTCCAGATCGAGGGTGATGCCTTCCTTGGTGACGTTGCCGTTCATCCAGTGCCACCAGGTGTGGGGCCTCGCGGAGGGTGGCGGATTGTGGAAAATATCCTCGATGGTGGCGGCAGCCGCCACCCCGGCAGCGATGGCGAGGCAGCAACTGGCAACAACCGCGCGGAGCGGAATTTCAAAACGGAATCTCTTCATAAGGTGTTGGTTTTCAGGATAGATTGGGGGTTCCGCAGCAGCTTCAGTTGGCGGCGCTGATGACGAAAACGGAGTGGTCTTTGGCGAGGTTGAGGCGGACTCTTGTGATATCCTGGCCATGTTCCCTCACGCAAGTGAATTCAGGCTGGGCGACGATGCGGCCGGTATGGGGGTCCCAGAGTTGCGGCGCCTGTTTGCCACGCAGCTTGGCGAAGGTGTCCACCGCCGCGCCACCGAGGTTGGAAAAGAGATAGATATTGCGGTTGGCGCGGACCTTGTGAATATATTGCACACTCGCACCGCCCTCAAACCTAACGTCATAGACCGGCACGGCGTCATCCAGTGCTTGGCGCAGGTTCGCCGCGGTGGCAAGCGCCAGGAAATAACACTTGCCACCCTTGGCATTGGTCTTCGGCTGCGGGTCGTCCCCACTCGCGAGATTCCTGCCGTCGCGACCGTACACCTCGAATTCCGCAATCGAGGGTGAGTCCGCGCTGACCGACTTGATCAACAGTCGCACTTTCGCAGCGGTCACCGCCTGGAACGTGTCCACCCGCCGTTCGCCGACACTCGCGCCCTTGGCGCAGGCCTGCCAGGCAGTGCCGTTCCATGCTTGGATCTCATAGGCGGTAATCCGGCCGAAATTCTCACTAACAACAGTGCGGCTGAACGTCTGCGGAGCGTGGAAATCAATTTCCAACCACTGCCCCGCCGGGGCCTTGTCCGCCGCATTCCAGCGCGTGTCCCGCGACCCGTCAATGGCGTTCATCGCATCAAATCCACCGGCGCTCCACGCCGTCGAGGCGCTCGCCGTCGGGCCCGCGACTCGCTCCGGAAACATCGCCGCAATCGTGCGGACCACGTCGTCATCATGGCCGAATTCCGCGGATTTCCCCGGCAGCATGCGGGTGGCAATCACCTTGCCGCCCGCGTCGTAAAACGCCTTGATCTTCTGCAGATTGCTCCACTGGATCGTGCGATGCCCGGGCATGATGAACACCCCGAAGCGCTCGGGATTGAGCGTGTTACTCAGCTCGATGGAAGCACCCGTCACCGCGCATTTCTCATCGAGCACCTCCGGGTGCACAAAGGTGAAATCGCGGCAAATCGTGTCCGACAACAACGCCCCGACGTTGACATAGTCCGCCTCGGGGACCGTCACCCCGCCCTCGTAAAACCCCAGCGGGCCGTCAAGCCGGTTGCCGCCCTGCAGCGTGGCTATCGGATAGAGAACGCCGATGTCCGCGACGTGCCTCGCCTCGTTCTGCAGCAGCAGGTTGAGGCGGCCCATGAATTTGTTGAATTCCGGCAGTCCCTGCGCATAGAGCGGGTTGCGCCACGACAATTCCGGCAGAAACGTGACCTTGCCCGGATCGTACCACACGGCATGAGGAATGAGCATGTTGATGCCCTTGGTGTACTGGTCCATCGCGATGTGATAGATCTGGTCCCAGCCGAGGTTGCCCATCGCCCCATAGGTTTCCGACATCACCCGCGACTTGTCATAATTGTTGGCCGATGAGCTCACTATTTTGTAGAACGACTCAGTGGGCCTTGGGCCGCCGATGCGGTCGATGCCGGGAATATCCTGGTATTTGAAGCACTTCATGAGGTCGCCGCTGACGTTGCACGGATTGACAATCTCTTCCTGGTCCTGATGGCCGGTGGAGGGAAGGTTGCCGTGCTCGTGACACCAGTCCTGCACGCTCTTGGCAAACCCGGTGGCGTACAACTCCGAGCGCATCCCAAACATGCAATTGCGGGCCGCCTCGGTGTCCGGCCCGATATCGTACCACAGCGCCGGATAGAGCAGCGCGGGCGACAGGTGGTAGCGCGCCGTGAAGCGCTCGTTGAAGCGACCCGTCCAGATCCGGCCTTGGGCGCGGTACATCGTCGGCTCGTCGTAAAACGTCCCGTCGATCGTCTTGTCCGGCCCCATGTCCGCCTTGAAATGGTCGTAGTACTTCTGGTGGGTCATGCCGACGAACTTGTCACAGGCGGCCGCATCGAGATAGTCGACGTTGGGGTCGCCATCTTTCACGCAGACGAAGCTCATGATCTTCCACTTGCCCGCCGGCACCTGCCACTTGATCGCCCCTAACAGGCAAGCCGCGGCCAGGTCGCGGCGCTCTTTGGTCTGCAGGTTCATCGCCACGCAGGCCATCAACTGGCCCGGCGGCAGCAATTTTTGATAGAGCGACGGCCCCGCGACGTCCTCGTCGTGCTTGTCGAGCCGCTTGATGGTGTCGTCCGGAAACGCGTTGGCGAAGCGCGGGGTGCCGTCGCCATTGCTGGCACCGGCGCTGCCGCTGGGGAAGCCGAATTCGTCGTAGATGCACAGGCTCATGCCGAGCTCCTTGGCTTTGCGCAGCGCCTCGCCGTAGAGCGCGAAGTAGTCATCGCTCAGATAGGCCGGTTTGAAGGCGGTGCCGAACGGCAGAATCCCGAATCCGCCGTAGCCATCCTTGTCCCGCGCTTGCTGCATCTGCTCCGCAACGCCGGCGGCGGTGACGGCCGTGTTGTTCCAGAACCACAGCGGCCGGGTCTTGTACTTGAGTGGAGGATTGAGGAAATCGTCGGCTTCAGCCCCGTGCAGCACCCCGGCCGGCCAGGCTAACAGCACGAGGAGGCCAATAAGAACGGCGCGGGCGCCTTGGCGGATAGAGATCATCGGGCGGAAATTTCTCACGGAAGGAGGCGGCGTATGGCGCTTGGTGTTCACATGGCCGGACAACGAGCACAAACCCAAGCGCGTGTAGGCTATCGGGGCGGCCACGATCCGGCAACCTCCCTGTTTATGGAGGGATTACGGCACCGGCACCAACCGGAGGTAGTCCAATCCCAACATATAGGTCTTGATCGCCTTGGCATTGGCCCCGGTGATGGTGGCCGAGAACGTGTTGTCGCCTGCCACCAATTCAAACACCCCAAAGTCGATTTCGGCGGCAGGCTCCACCTTGTCGCGATAAAAATCAATCGGCTCGCCGGCCTTGTGGCCATTCACGGCAAATTGATGGATCCCATAATCCGGAGCATACAAGAAGCGCCCGCGCAATTGGTACTTGCCGGCCTTGGGGGCGGGCAGCGCCAGCGTGAGCGAGTCGCCGGGCTTCATGCCGGCATGCCACCACAGGTGGCGACCGCCGCTGGCGCCATCCCAATCCTGGGCGTCCGCGGTGCCTGTCACGTGGAGGATTTTCAACGATTCACCTTCGATGGCGCCTGCCACGTGAGGCCTGACGAAAGCATTCATCGGACGGACGACCAACTCGCTGGCGGTGGGCACAGCAAACCCGTCGCTGGCAGCGGCCTGGGCATACCAGTAAGCCACGACGGCCATGTTGACCTTGCAGAGAGAATCGGAGTGCCACAGTTCCATATCGAACTTGAAGTCACGGGTGAAGGGAATCCGGTCGATGATGTGGAAGCGATTCACACTGGTGCGGCCGTAGTTGCCAGGCCCGTCGCAGCGCGATTGGGAATGATAGGCATGGGTGAAGAGCCCCGGCCAGCACCAGGCATATCCATAGTAATCCTCGGTGCCGGTGCCGAAGTGACTCGGAAACGTCTCGCCATCGACGTAGATTTTCTCGTCACCCTCGCCCCACCAGCCTTTCACCGGATTGTCGATGGCAAACGAGGCACCCGCAAACACGCCCTTGCCGGTTGCCGTTAGATAGTTCCAATCCTGCATCGGGCGCGACGGCACATCGAATTGAGCGCGCCATTTCGCGTGGAAATACATCGATGTGGACTTCCATTGGTAATCCGCCAGACTCACCTCGCCATTCAAAAGAACGGCGTCCTTGCCGGTATTGATCAACTCGATTTCCGCCGACTCCCGGAACGGCATGAACCAGTCACTGCGCATCTGGCCCTCGGCTGTCATCCCCAGGGGCAGCGTGGCAAAGGCATTGATTCCCGGCGCACTGCCAAAAAAGTCACCTAACGGAGCAACCACCGCCAGGTTGCCATCAAACGTGACCTTGAGCAAAACCCCGCGCAACGCGGCCTCGCGCTCACCACCCGTTAGGCTCATCATCACATGGGTGATCGCCTTGGGACCCCCGATCCGGCGGCGGACCGCCTCACCCGGCTGCAATTGCAATTCCCAGGCCTGCGATTGCGCGTCGGCATGCGGGTCGTCCCCCTGCGGCTTTGCCAGGGCGGCAGCGAGTTGATCGATGCGCCCGGCGAGCGTCTTGAGCTGGCCGAGCTTGAACGACTCCACGGCAGTGCCGGCCGGATAGGTCCGGTAATTGAGGTGGTAATAGAAGTTTCCGGCATCGCTGGTGATCTTGCAGTGTTTGGCATAGGGAATGGGAAAATACAGGTTCCAGCCCTTGCTGTATTCACCGGAGAGTGGACGTGGCAGCCCGGCGAATTTGCCTCCCAACAAGTCGCTCATCGGGGTTTCCAGTGCCGGGGCATCCGCTCCATCCAGATAGATGCGGAGGGTGCCGGCCGGGTTGGCCGACCAGATGCGCACCACCGCGCCGGGTCCGGCGGCGTCCATCATCACGTATTCCTTGCGACCGCTGCGGTCCTCGATCCGGAGGTAATTACCGCAGTCATTGTTGGCAAACCAGTTTTCGGCAGGGGATTTGGACGCCCTGTCGTACGAGGAGAATTGTTTGCAGGTATAGGGCGGATCGGGAAACTCCGCCATCCCTGCCAAGCCGGTCATGTCGTCGAGCAGGACAGCGGTGGTCACGGGGGCGGCGTTGCCTGCCGCAACCGTCATCAAGCAAGCTGCCAAGCCGCCCAACGCCCCGGCCCACCTCCAGCGTCCAAGGCTCCGACAACACGTGCCTAACGATCTCGTGGGGTCGGCATCCATCTCGCGGCGGGAATTTCTGTCTGGCGCATTCATAGGGGTGTTAGGGGGTGTTCTACCCGTTTCTCACAACGTGCCAGGCATGCCGGTTCTTACAACCCACGTCACGGCCCGCGGACCGGCCCGTCGGTCAGCCCCTGGATCTGGCTGAGCCCCACTTGGCGGGCTTGGTCCGAGCTGGGACAGCCGGGCTCACTCGATGGCCTTGGTCAGTTCCTGGATCTCCTGCTCGGTGAAGACGCTCGCGTCTTGCAGTGCCTGGCGCGCCTGTGGCAACTCGCCGCTGGCTTTCCAGGCTCTGAGCGCGATTTCGGCCGCTTTCCGCCGCTCGGTGGCATCGCTGATGGACGCCGCCCATTCGTAGGCCTTGGCCGGATCCGAGTTGGCAACGGTGGCCACGAATTGCGCGGCCGCTTGATCGCGCAGCGTGCCGCCGTCCATCTGGCCGAGCCAGGCCTCCGCCTCGGCGGGGGCATAGCGCGACCATGCACTCACCAGCTTGGAGTAGGCATCGGTCTGCGCGTCGCCGACCGGCAGGGTGTCGGCGAACTTGGCCGCCGCATGGGGGTCGGTTTCGGCGAGTGAGGCGGCCATCTGACCGACGATTTCTCGGTTCTCGGATTTCTGCCAATCCTCGCCGGATAGATTCCGCACCATCAGCGCGATGACCTGTTGGGCTTGTGCCGGATCGGTCCCCATGTTCGCCTGCGCGATCTGGCGGAATGCCGCAGTCTGCTGGTCTCCAGTCAGGGTTTTGGCCCAGGC
>CAIVSK010000073.1 GCA_903908495.1 Akkermansiaceae bacterium | reverse complement strand
GTCCGCTCGCCCATCGCCAGCATCGACGCGGTGGGCGTGGCGGTCCTGACCGGCCAGGAAGACATCGCCAATGCCCGCCTGCGCTTCGAGAATGGCTGCGTCGCCAACGTCACCGCCAGCCGCATCAGCCCGGAACGCATGCGCAAGCTGCGGGTGTTTCAGGAAGATTGCTATCTGTCGCTCGACTACCAGGAGCAATCCGGCCACATCCACTGGAAGGAAGGCATGGAAATCAAGCGTGCCGCAGTGGCGGTGAAGCCCGGCGAGCCGCTGCGGCTGGAACTCGAGGCGTTTGTCAACAGCGTCGCCGCCGGTGCCGCTCCCGCCGTGAGCGGCCAGCAAGGCACCGCCGCCCTGGGCGTGGCCTTGGAAATCACCCGGCTCATCCACCGGACGATGGGTCCGGAACCCAGTGTTTGAGCTCACCGGTCACAGACCAATTCCCGTTTCAATCGTGAAAGGAACCTGGACCGTCTCGGCGGCTTCGTAGTAGCGAATGCGCAGGGTCACCGGCCCGCTCGGCACCTGGGAAAACTGGAGGCGGAGCCCTAAGGAGACATTATCAGCGCGTTCGTTATCGGCGCGTTCGTGCTGTCCCTCGGCGGCACTGCTGTGCGCGCCGAGTAACATTCCTTTGCTGTCGAGGCATTCGACCGAGCGCAGCCGGGCCACAGGGCCGGACAGCAGAATCCAGGCCTCTTTCTCGCCGGGGTCCTGGGGGGCGGGGGCAAAAGGGGGTGTCTGCCGCTCGGTGACCGTGCCTTTGAACGGCCCGGCGGCGAACGCCTCCCCTTTCCGCAGCTCCAGCTTTCCGGTGGTGTCGGTGCATTCCCCGCGGATGACCCTGGCCTGCACATTCCCCGTCAGGGTGCAATGGTTCGCCCCTGGCGTCGGCGTCGAGGCGAGCGAGAGATTGAGGAGCATCTGGTCGCCCGCGGGGGACCGGCGCGCTTGCGGTGCCGGCGCCGTCGGGAAGGACGGGGTGGAAGTCTCCCGGTAAAGCGTGGTATCGAGTTTTCCGCCTTTGTTGTCCTCGAACCGAGTGATGGTAATGCCCTCGGGCGGCACCGAGACGATGGAGGCCCCGGGCGTGGAGAGCAGGAGGCGGGCGATGGTAAAGCCGCTGGGCGAGAAAGCGGGCGAAGGCGGGGTTTTCCACTCCACCCCTTCCACTTCCGATGGTGCCGCTTTGGCGACGGTGATGGAAAAGAGGTCCACGGTTGCTTTTTCCAGCTTGGCGGGTGCCGCTTTGGCCGCGCCGGCTTGTGCATCGGTGTCCGGATTGAAGGCGGCGCGGCGCGGCGGCAGCGCCTCGCCGGGAGTCTCGCGCGGCGGCGGCCAGGTGCGCGCGCCGGCGCGCTTGGAAGCCTTGCCAGCCTCCACCGGCTCGACCGGACCGGCCTTGGCCACGCCGATATCCACTTGGGCTTCGAATGGAATCCGGACCGGCTCCGGCTTTTCCACAAACGTGTATTCCAGCGTCACCGGCTCCTTGGGCAAGGCGCGCAAGATCACCGGGACGCTGGTGGGGCGATCTCCCGGCGGGAACGTGTTGAAGCGGACTGGCTGGGAGTCCATGCTGAGTACTTTGCCACTGCTGTCCAGCACGCGCACCCTTTGGATGCGCGAGGCGTCGCCTTCCACGTCGATCCTCACATCCACCCGGGTGTCTCTATCGGGCACGGAAACCGAGCGGACGACGGTGTGGAATGGCCCCACCGTGGTTTCTTCACCCACCGTGAGCGGCAAGTGGTTGGTGGCAACGCTGGGCGGGCCAGCCTGGAAGCGTGCCGCGACGGAACCGCGGACAAACACGCGGGTGGCCTCCGCCGCCGGAGAGTGGCCGGTGGCCACGGTGAAGAGCAGCGCCCGCCCATCCTCCGACACCGTGGTTTGGCTATTGCCGCTGCCATAGCTGTCGTTGCCTGTGGCCAGCAGACTCTGGAAAGTGTCATCCACAAAGGTCTCGACCGATACCGCCTCGCGCCCGACCGGAAGCATGGTTCCCTCCTTGAGCGTGAGCATGAGTAGCAGGCTCACTCCCGGATTGCCCTCGCTCATGGGCCGCCCCGGGAAGCGCTTGTTGAGTTCCTCGGAGGCCCGGGTCACGCGGGCGGAATGAATCTGCAACGAGACTGCGGGAGCCGGCGGCTCCGTCGCAGGAGTTGGTGGTTCCGTTGCGGCCATCGTCCGCGGGGTGGCGACCACGGCCAACAGGGCGGCCAACGTCATCAGTGAAACGCGGGCATTCATGGCACCATTCATTCGTTCGGGTCGGGGCATTTCCCCTCGCCTCTTTGCCGGTGCCGGCAGGTCATTGATTGTGACGGGCACGGTGGGAGCCGGGATATCGGTGATAAGAGAGACTTTGATTTTCATGCGATGCTGTCGGCTATAAACCTAGATAGAAAAATAGAAACCACGGACTTCACGGAATACACGGATAAAGAAAGAGTTATGGATTTTATGGCATTCACCTCTTGGGGTAGTCTGAGATTTGATAGATCAAGGTCATCTTTTCCGTGTAATCGTTCGACTGAGCTCACGCCGAAGTCCTCTTCAATCCGTTAAATTTGCCTGATTATTTGAAAAGCAGTCAGTCAGGCTATCTCGCTGTGCTCGGTTGTGGTAAAAAACGCCACTCCTACCGTTCCCATTTTTCCATTTAGGATAAACTCCGCCGCGCCCAATGTACCACGCAGCAACTCACCCGGCAATGCCATACTTGCACGGCGCGGGCATCATTGCCACGCCGCCCACGCAAGGCCCCAGGGCCTGGTTGCCGTCACTCGCTGGCGATGCTCGCCGCGCCGAAATACGGCACCAGCGCATCGGGGATGCGGATGGAGCCATCGGCTTGCTGGCACTGCTCTAACAAAGCGACGTAAAGCCGTGGCAGCGCGGTGCCGGACCCGTTGAGGGTGTGTGGGAAGCGGTTTTTGCCCTCGCTGTCCTTGAAGCGCAGCCGCATGCGGCGGGCCTGGTAATCGCCGAAGCACGAGCAACTGGACACCTCGAGGTATTTGCCGTGGCCG
>CAIVSK010000072.1 GCA_903908495.1 Akkermansiaceae bacterium | reverse complement strand
GGCACCCGTCGGCAATTCAATCCGTTCCAGCGGCGAGATCAAGCGCGGCTCCGCCTCGCTCGCTGCCGGCTCCGCCGTTCGTCCGTGCCTCCGCCCTGCCCCAGGCTCTCCACATCCCTGCCCTGCTCCTGTTCCGCCCTGAGCCACCGCATCCAATCCACCGCCTCCATCACGCAGCTTTTTCATGAGTACAATCAAGCACACCCTGCTGCGGGCGGCAAGAACATAATGCCATTCTTTATGTAGGTGCCGGAATGATTGAGCCCGCCTCCCGGCCGCCACTTGCCCGTTGCAGCGATTGCCCAACCGGCAAAGTCCGGCCCTGCTTGAGTTCCCGCTTTCCCTTGGCCAAGTCCGCAGTTACGTTCAGCTCCCGTATGACTCCCACAGAAACTCGCCACATCCTCGGATTGGAACCCGATGAAGACCCGCGCCTGCATCTGCGGAAATGGCGGCGCAAGCACCGGGCCGCCATTCTTGTCTGGCTCATCATCATCCTGCTCGGCGGGGCTGCAACCGGCTGGTTTTTCCACGCGAAACAGCAGGAGGACGCGCAACTCAAAACCCTCGCACGCATCGCCACTTTGGAGCGAGAAAGCGCGGCCGACGTCGAAAACCGCCGCTGGCACGAAGCCACCGCGGCCTACGACGAAATTCAACGGCTTGACCCTGCCTCCCGGATTGTCGCGCCGGGGCGCCGCAGCATTGACGCCGGCATGGCCGAAGAACACCAACAATTCGCCGGATTCTGGACCGGTCAGGCCGAAGCGGCGCTGGACGCCGGGCGTTGGGATGAGGCAACCAGCGCCGCGCGCCAAGTGCTGGATCGCTTTCCGGGGGACAAGGCGAGTACGACATTATTGGAAACCATTGCCACCGCGCGGGCCACAGCAGTCCATCGCGCCGCCGTTACCGCCGCCCAAGACCTGCTTACCCACCGCAAGTGGGATGCCTCCATCCAGGCCGCCAACGCTCTGCTCGCCTCGCACCCCAAGGACCCGGACGCCATTGCTCTGCTCGCCGCGGCGACCCGTGCCAAGGCGCAGGCCGCCGGAGAGCGGATCAAGGCCCGCGAGCTATTCAAGGAAGCCGTTGCCCGCGATGAGGGGAAATTCGATCAACAAGCGCTCGATTGGCTGCGCGAAGCCTGTGCGCTGGCTCCTGAGGATCCTGAAATCGCCGCCGAGTTGGAAAAAATGGCGGCCTACACCCGCACCTTGCGTGTCCCCAGGGATTTTCCCACGCCGGCCGAGGCGCTCGCCAACGCCCGCGACCGCGACCGCATCATCCTCAACGAGGGGACTTGGAAAGGTCCGCTCACCATCAATGCAGCCATCGAACTGCAAGGAGCCGGCCCCGACAAGACCCGCATCGAGTGTCCGGCGGACGCCGGTTGCGCCATTACCCTGGGCCCCGCGGCCAGCGGTGCCCGCATCAGCGGCATCACCTTCCGCCACGAATCTCAGAGCGCCGCCGCCGAGCGCTTTTCGGCAGGTCTCATTCGGGGAGCCGCCGTCGCGCTGCTCGACTGCGGGTTCATCGACGCCAGCGGCCACGGCCTGGCCGTCATTGAAGGCGGCAAGGCCGATGCCACACGATGCCGCTTTGCCGCCAACGGCTGGGACGGGGCCGCAGCGATGGGGACCGGCAGCGTCCTTGAAATCCGCGATTCCAAAGCCACCGGCAATTTTGAGCACGGCATCGAGTCGTGGGACGGGGCGGCCGTGGCGTTGCTCAACAACCGCTGTGAGGGCAATGCCCGCAACGGGATCCACGCCGACAATCCCAAGGCGGGCACCACCGTGGAAGGCAACCAACTCAACGATAACCGTGAGTTCGGCTTGGTGCTCGAGGCAGCCGGATCCGGTCAAGTCCACAAAAACACCGCCAGCGGCAACCTCCTCGGCGGCTTCGTGATCCGCTCCGCCAGCCGCATCCCGGTCAGTGCCAATCAACTCAGCCACAACCACGGCCCTGGCCTCAGCCTCGAAACAGGCATCGATGCCTCCACCTTTGCTGACAACATCCTTTCCGCCAATGCCGGACAACAACTCCTGACAAATGTGACATTTCCCTCCGCAGCGACCCCGCCAGCGACCCCGCCAGCGACCCCGCCAGCGACCCCGGCAGCGACCCCGGCAGCGACCCCGGCAGCGACCCCGGCAGTGACCCCGGCAGCGACCCCGGGCGTCAAACCGGTCAAACCGGTTAAACCGGCACCCCGCAAGAGCGCGCGCTGAGCAACTGCCGGCACGCCCCAGCCGGACAGTTTGGGAAACGGCTCCATCCATGGGGGGCCTGAGGCAATCGTTGAAGTTGATAAGGGTGATAAGTCTCCAAAGGCTAAACCGGTCGCAAAGATTGAGCCAATGCTTGCTATCGCGATTAGCGAGAAGTGGGGCCAAGATATGTGGATCCGGAAGGCTGGACGGCCGGGGCGGATACGAAGTCTGAATGAAGGAATCGAACTGTTGGAGTATGCCGCGACGGACAATCCTGTTTAATGAAGTGGGATGAGAAGATCTGTGAACCGCAGCAAGGTCCTGAAAGATGCGCGCGGGGGACGGCGTAGCCTTGCGGCCAGTCCTCACCCTCCAGCCGATGAAACCACCCACCCCCGGGCATCCAGCAAACCGCCGCGCGCCGCTTGTGCTCGCATGCCTGTTGTTATTCCCGCCCGCGCTCCAAGCCGCGAATTGGCCGCAGTGGCGCGGGCCGCTGTTTAACGGATCCAGCGGCGAGACCGGCTTGCCGGACTCCTGCGATCCAGCCAAGGCGAAGTGGGTGGCCGCGATGCCGGGTGCCAGTTATGCCACGCCCATTGTGTGGGGCGAGCGGATTTTTGTCACCTCGACGGATCTCGCCAGCAAAGGACTGCTGGCGCTATGTGTGGATGCCCGCGATGGCAAGATCCATTGGCAAAAACGCCTAGGCAACGAAATCAAGGCCCCTCAAAACAACGGAGTGACCCCCTCCGCGGCGACCGACGGCAAAGTTGTCTATTTCCTGTTTGGCAGCGGCGATCTGGCGGCCTTGGACGTCGATGGAAATTCGTTGTGGAAACGGGACCTGGTCAAGGACTACGGCAACCTGTGCACCAAGTTCGGCTATAGCTCAAGCCCGTTGCTGTGGCAGGGCAAACTCTATGTCCAGATCCTGCGCCGCTCAAAACCCTATTCCGGACCCGCCGGCATCGATGGCGATCTGGCTTCCCTGATCCTGGCGCTCGACCCTCTAACCGGTAAGACGCTGTGGCAACACGTCCGCCCCTGTGCTGCCGTCGACGAATCGTGCGAGTCGTATTGCTCGCCAATTCCCTTTGACAATCCAACCCGCAAGGAATTGCTGATCCAAGGCGGGGATTGCATCAGCGGTCACGATCCCGCCACCGGCGACGAGTTCTGGCGTTTGGATTACAACCCGCAGCGCGAGACGAATTGGCGCCTGATCCCCTCGCCAGTCACCGTCGGCGACACGATCGTGGTCAACAAACCCCGCGGCGGCCCGCTGCTGGCGATCAAGGCTGGCGGCAAGGGCGAGTTGAAGCCTGACGCCTTGGCCTGGACCTACGACGAACGCACCAGCGACTCCGGCACACCTTTGGTCTATCAAGGGTTGATCTATGTGTTGCAAAGCGACAAGAACGATCCGTGGGCGCGCGGCAGCAAGAGCAGTCCCGGCATATTTCTGTTAGCAATCGATCCGGCCACCGGCAAGGAGACGGGGCGTTGCCAACTCGCCAAAGGCGGTGCGTGGCGGACCTCCCCCACCGGCGCGGATGGCAAGATCTATGTGATGAGCGAGGAAGGCGAAGTGGTGGTTGTCTCCGCCGGCCCCAACGGCAAGATCCTTTCCCGCGCCACCTACGCCGATGGCCCCGCCTGCGCCTCGATCGTCGCGGCCAACGGCTGTCTCTTCATCCGCACCGGCACCAAGCTGACCTGCATCGGCAAGTAACTCCCGGGTCACGGCTCGCCGATGGTCGGATTCGCCACGGTCAGCGCGGTGGCTTTCACCCCGCGGGTCAGCACATCCTTGGCATCACTACCGCTTGGCACGGCCTCGCGGGCCATGCCGCGATAACGCAGCGGTTGATAGCCCAGGGCGAGGAGCGCGTCCAACGGCGCTTGTTTGAGACCGGGCTTCCAATAGTCGGGGCCGCCGCCGGTTTCGTAATAATACAGCCAGGTGTGCGCGGGATTCGACCAACCGGCGCATAGAATCACGTGGCGGTGGGGGATGTTGAGCACATCACCGGCCCGCAGGTCATGCGGGCTCGGCAGCGGCGCGCATACCGCCGGCAACTGCGTGGTGTCATGCACCGTCGGCAATTTCAAACAACGCGAAACGAAACCGGAGCAGTCCACCCCCGCCGCCTGCCTGCTCACCGCGGCATTGTCGGCGTGACGTTTTTCCGGCGACGAGACATCGCCGCCAGCGAGCCCGTTGGCCATGGCGGCATCAAACGACTCCGGATCATCAAAGCCGCCCCACTTGTAGGGAATGCCGGCATTGACCTCGCCCGGCACCCACCACCCCTTGCGTGCGAGCCCCGGTTCGTGACCGACATCCGGGGTGTTCACCCGGATGCCGGCCTTGTCCTTGGCGTGCAGAATGTTGCTGGAAAACGGCCGCCAGGCATGTGTCGCCAGGCGTTGGGCAATGGCAATCGACTCCTGGGGGGTGAGTTGCGACGGGGCGGACGCCTCGCCCGCCACCAACGGCGGAGGCACCGGCGGCGGCGGAGGAGTCACCGAGCAACTCGTGACTAACGGCAGGATGGCAATAGCGAGCAGCTTCACTCCCCGACGATGCGCAACCGGCCGCGGACGGTCAAGCACATGCCACGCTGTCCCATTGGGATTGACGTGAGGCACGGCCGTTTGCACAATGCGGGTCATGAGCCTCTGCTTACGCCTTGCGTTTCTAGTCATCCCTGGCCTCGCGCTCACGGGTGGCGCCGCCGAGACGAAAGCCCCGGCGCGGGCCGCGCTGGTCATCGGCAATGCCAAGTACGAAGCCAGTGTGGGGCCGCTGCGCAATGCCGTGAGCGACGCCAAGGCGATCGCCAAGACGCTGCGTGGCCTCGGGTTTACCGTCATCGAGGAACACAACGTGAGCCGCGATGAATTGCTGGAGGCGGTGGCCGCATTCCGCGGCAAGCTGCGCGGCGCGGAAGTCGCCGTGTTCTATTATGCCGGCCATGGCATCTCGGTGGCCGGCTCGAACTATCTCATCCCGGTCAAGTCCGGCTACAAGCCCGAAGACGCCGATGACACCACCTTGCGGATGCTCGCCGAAACCAAGCTTTTCAACGCTGAACAAGTCGTCGCCGAGATGAGCGCCGCCGGCGGGGGCTGCAATCTGGTCATCCTGGACGCCTGTCGCAGCACCCCCGTGGCCCGCAACCCGCATACCCGCGATCTGGCGAATCCGGGCGGTCTGGCTGAAATGAAGCCGCCGGCCGGTTCGCTCATCGCGTTTGCGACTGATGCCGGGCGCACCGCGCAGGACGGCAATGGTGCCAACGGTCTCTACACCGAGGAGTTGCTCAAGCACTTGCGCACGCCCGGCCTCACCATCGAGCAGGTTTTCAAACGCACCCGGGCCGATGTGATGCAACGCAGTGCAGGCGCGCAGATCCCCGCCGAATATTCGCGGCTCGTCGGCGATGATATCTATCTGGCAGGACTGGCACCCGCCCAGTCTGCACCAGGCCCGGTCGCCATCTCCACAGAGGGTGCCGTCGCCACTGCTGCAGGCGAGTTGGTCCGCGCGCCGAAAGCCGCGCCGGTGCCGCTTCCCACGCCGGGCGCTCTCAACAAACTGGCCGCCGCGGGCCGCAGCGTGGAATGTGTGGCGGCCCTCCAACTGACCGCTGCCAGCCGCGGTCCCGGTGATTACGCCGCCGCGCCGCTGGATACGTTGTTAGAACTGGCCAAGGACGACCTCAAGGAGGCTCTCGAGCCATCGCCCAAGGTCGAGGCCGCCATGCAGATTTGTGATCTGGTGCTCGATGCGCTGCCGGCCTGTTTGCCGCCGGGCCACGCGCAGCGAGCGGCGCTCACGGCCAAGGCGCAGAACCGGCGCGGCGACTGCCTGCTGCTGCTCGACCGGGCGGCGGATGCGCTGCCCGCCTATCAAGCCGCCATCCAACTTGCGCCGGACGATTCCTATCCGATTTTCAATCGTGGCCGTGCTCACCGCGCGCTGGGCCACAGCGCTGAGGCCAAGGCCGACTTCACCACGGCCTCGAGCCCCAAGTTCAACCAAGCGAAGGCCCGCAAGCTCGCCCAGGCGGCGCTTGCCGCGATGGAATGAGCCCGTCCGGGCATGCGCGTTACGCCTGCAGGGGCGGCAGGCTGGCAGCGGCGACGGCTTGGCCGAGGCGCTTGGTGTTTTCGTCCGGGACGACCAGTTTGATCAGGAGTTCGGGGAATTCCTGGGCCAGCACGGTTTCCGCTTCATTGACGATGATATTGCCGCCCTCGCCGGTGGTGACCCGGCCCAAAATGAGCAGATTGGCGATATCATAGTAATCCGCATAGTGGGCAATGGAATAACCCAGATAACAACCGATGGTCTCGTAAATCGCGGCCGCCCGCGGATCGTTGGCCGTTTGCGCTTGCTGGACTTTGACGAGCTGCTCGGGCAACGGCATCTTGCCAAAATCAAATCCCGCCAGCGGGGCCAGCCGGGCGACCGCCTGTTGGGAGAAATACAGTGCGCCGCAGCCCCGGTCCTGCGACCATTCATCGATCGGCGCGTCATCGCGGAAATCGACCGGGGCGAATGCCAGCTCATTGAGCCAGGGCGTAATGTGGCCGTTGGCATCGACGTAGCCGGCAGCCTGGGACGTACCCATCGCCACGCCGAGGACTTGATTGGAGGTCAGGCCCATCGAGCCCGCCAAGGCGGTGACCTCACCGTCATTGACCACCTCGAACGGAATGCCATGCCAGCGCTGCTTGAGGGTTAGAAAGACCCGCCGGATGGAGGATTCGAAATCCTCGGGGCTGACTCCGCGGAACAACGAGGCGGCGCGCACCTCGTTGTTGATATAGACTCCGGCGGAACTGCCGCCGATCGCATCCACCCGCGGCAGGTGCGCCGCAGCACGCTTGAGCGAATCATTAATGCCTTCGATGTGATAGTTCGGGTCACTCTGAAAATACGGGTCCCACACCACCTCTTCGGAGAAAACGACCTTGCCGTCGATCACCGCGGCACACTTGCGGTCCGAGCCGCCGAGATCAAAGCCGATCCTACAGCCGTCCAAATTGCGGCCGAGCGTCATGGTGTTGGCATGGGCGGCGGGCAGCTCGGAGGGCTCCACCGCGACGACGGCAATGGCCGCTCCGAAAATCTTGCTGCCGATGAAGTCCCAATCAAACGAGCGGGCTCCGGCAGCCGAGTAGATCCGGCCCAAGGCGGCGGCTACTTCCGGTGCGCCCGCCAACAGCAAGCGGTTGCCGCCCTTCTGCCACAGCAGGAATTTAAACAGCCGCTCGACGTATTTGAGCGTCAGCGCGTCGTTGTCCCCGCCGGCAGCCAGCACGGTGTCGGCCAACCGGAACACGGTGCCGTCATCACGGCACAGCGCCAATTCCATGGCGCGGCTGCCGCGCTCGGCTTTGACCTTGGCGCGATACGCGCGATTCCACAGTACGGCAGGAACAAACCCCGGGTCGAGCACGGGACGAAATTCGGGAGAAATGGCGAATGACATGGCAGGCGGCGAAAGGAACCACGCAAGGTAGGCAGACCACCAGAAAATTCCAAGGCCGGATCCAAAAAATTAGGCACCTTCCTCCAGTTCGGCAAATCCGCTGAACAGCCTGGAGTCGGCAGGCGGACGGCTCGGCAGCGGCGCGTCGCTGGCAAGGTGTGCTTCACAGATCGACCAGAAGTCAGCCGGCTCCCGGCAGCGCCGGATCGCCTGCTCAAACGCCGGATCCAAACCGTGGCTGATGTACCCGAGCGTGCGCTTCATCCGCTGCACGTGCCCGAGCGGCTCAAACCGCGGCGCCTCGCGGGCAATCTCGGTCGAGAGGTCCTGGATGTATTCAAATAGATCCCGGTAGGTCGGTATTACGCCAACGACGCCTTCGGCGGCGGCGCGGATCTGGCCGAATATCCACGGATTGCGGATGGCACCGCGGCCGATCATGAGCCCGGCGGCTGCGGTTTGGCGGTGGTAGGCCAGCGCGGTTGGCACATCCACGATATTGCCGTTGGCGATGACCGGGCAACTCAGGCTGCTGACCGCGGCGCGCACACAGGCGGTATGAACCCCGCCTTGGTACCCCTCGGCCACGGTCCGCGCATGGATCGCCAGACCGTCGATCGCGTGGCGGCGGAAAATCTCCAGCAGGACGGGAAATTCATCGCGGTGAGCGTAGCCGACGCGGGTCTTGACGGTGAAGCGCCCGGCCACCGTCTCGCGCAGCCCGCCGAGCAACCGGTTGATCGCCTCGGGGTCGCGCAGCAAGCCGCCACCGGCCGCCTTGCGGCACACAATCGGTGCCGGGCAGCCGAGGTTGAGGTCGATCCCGGCAATCGGATACGCCGCCAGCGCGATGGCGCTGCGGATCAGGCTCGGCAGGTCCGAACCGATCATTTGGGCGAATACCGGCCGACCGGTATTGTTTTCGGTGATGGCGCGCAGGAGGTGGCGGTTGAGTGAGGAGGCGGGGTGGACGCGGAAGTATTCGGAGACGAACCAATCGGGAGCGCTGCGGCGAGCCAGCACGCGCATGAAGGGCAGGTCGGTGATGGCCTGCATGGGGGCGAGCACGAGGGCGGGGCGGAGGGGAGGGAGGAGGTCGCGCACGGGATCTTGCGGGTGGGAAAATGGAGGGATAGCTGGAAAGTGCTTGACTTACAAGACGCGCGGCGCAGGCTGGGCGCAACACCAACCATCAAGGAGAGCCAGTGGACAGCGACCTATTGCATACGGAAAAGATTCTTGCGGATCGGAAGACATTTTATCTCGATCTGAAACAGAACCAGCGCGGGATGGTGGTGAAGATCACCGAAGACGTCAGTGGTAACCGCGACACCATCATGGTGCCGGCGGAGATCCTCGGTGATTTCATTGCGGCATTGTCCGACATCAAGGCGACGGCGGACGAGCACGCATGAACGAGCCCGGGGAAGCAGAATCGCGCAAGCGCGGGCATCCTGCAAGCCGCGCGGGTGGGGGCTTGGGCCTGCGGTTGGCGACGAATTGGCAACAGTCGGGGACGCGGCGGTTTTTTTCATCGACGCCCTCGGTGAATGTGGCGCGGCTGTGCTACTTGCTGGTGTGTGAGGCGGCGGGGGTGGCGATTGCGCTGAGCGCCAAGGGGCTGGGAGCGTCGGTGAGCATGGGATTGCTGGGCGGGGTGGCGGTGGCGGGATTGTTTATTTTCATGGAGTCGCTGATGACCGGGTTCACGCTGCGGGGGTTTTCCACCGCCACCTTTGGTTTGGGAGTGGGCTTGCTGTGTGCGTGGCTGTTGACGCGGGTGAACATCGCCAATTTGCTCGATCTGGCATTCCGGGCGAACGCCGAGGAAAGCATGGGTGAGGCGCGGGCGGACCTGTTGCTCAATGCGTTGCGGCTTGCGTTTGAGGTGACCTTGTTTGCCAGTCTGGGGTTCATCGGGGCGGTGTTGGCGCTGCGCAGTAATCGCGATGACTTCGCCTTCATCATTCCCTACGTGCGCTTCCGGCAGGACGCGGCCTCGGGCCAACCGGTGGTGTTGGACGCGGAGGCGGTCATTGACGGGCGGATTCCGGCGGTTTTCCGGGCGGGCTTTCTGTATGGTCGGCTGATCGTGCCGAGCTTTGTTTTGGAAGAATTGCAGGCGATGGCCACGGCGGCGGCAAACCTCACCCGCCAGCGCGGTCAGCGCGGCTTTGAATGTCTGCAAAAGATGCAGGACGCGCCGGACATCCAGGTGACCATCCACGACAGTCGCAGCATCGCGCCCGACGAGACCGTGCCGCAACGGTTGATCGAGACAGCCCGCCTGCTGGGGGCGCGGATCATGACGGCCAACGACAATCTCACCAAGATGGCGAAGCTGCAGGGCCTGGATGTGCTCAACATCTACGAACTTGATGAAGCGCTCAAGCCTGCCGTGGTGGTGGGCGACCGGGTGCGCATCACCTTGGTGCGGGGCGGCAAGGATGAGCACCAGGCGGTGGGCTATCTGCCGGACGGCACCATGATCGTGGTCAACCACGGTGCCTCCGCCATCGGCAAGACGGTGGAAGTGACGGTCATCAGCACGCTGCAGACCAACGCCGGCACCATGGTGTTTGCGGAGTTCAATTGAGGGCCCGCCGCCGCTGTGCCGCTGCTCAGCTACAAATCTCCCTTCACGGCGGTAAACTATTTGCCTTTCGCTCCGGTCGGATCGGAGGTGGGCATGCCCCCGCGTAGGCGATTCTCGGGCGAGGACATCCAGTGCGGCCGATTTCGAGTTGACCGGACGGAGTAAATGCCGGAGGTATGCGGCGACACGAGGGCATGCCGGGCCCTGCAAATCCCGCAACCCACCCATGAATCGATCAACAGGCCTGTTTTTGCGTCGCCCCCTGACGGTCATCGTGGTCGTGCTGGCGGTGGTGGCGGGGGCGTTGCTGGCGCTGAAAAAAATGCCGCGCGACGTATTTCCGCCGCTGGGCGTGCCGACCATCTACGTGGCCCAACCGTATGGCGGCATGGATGCGGCGCAGATGGAGTCGTACCTGACGTATTTCTACGAATACCATTTCCTCTACATCGCCAACATCGAGCACGTGGAATCCAAGACGATTCAAGGCGCATCGATCATGAAGCTGCAGTTTCACCCCGGCACCGACATGGCGGCCGCGATGGCCGAGACGATCGCCTACGTCAACCGCGCGCGGGCCTTCATGCCTGCCGGCGCGCCCAATCCCTTCGTCACCCGCTTCGATGCCGGCTCGGTGCCGGTGGGGTATCTGACATTCGCCACCGACAACCCGGAGCGCACGCTGGGCCAGATGCAGGATGAGGCGCTCAACAAGGTGCGGCCGATGTTTGCCACGCTGCCCGGGGTGTCCGCGCCGCCGCCGTTCGGAGGCTCCGCCCGCACCATCGTCGTCAATGTGGATCCCGACCGGTTGCGCGCCCGTGGGCTCACGCCGGATGAAGTCGTCGCCGCCATCGCCAAGGCCAACGTGGTCTCACCGTCGGGCAACATGAACCTTGGCGATTCTTATCCGATCGTGCCGAGCAATGCGATCGTGACCAAGCCGGCCGAACTGGCCGATGTGGCGCTGCGCCCGGAGGCGGCAGGGGCGGTGTACGTGCGCGACGTGGCCACGGTGAGCGACGGCGCGGATCTGGTGACGTCCTACGCGCTGGTGAACGGCCGCCGCACCGTTTACATTCCGGTGACCAAGCGTGCGGAAGCCTCTACGCTGGCCGTGGTTTCGTTGGTGAAGGCGAATCTGGCCCGGTTCCAAGCGGCGTTGCCCGACGACATCAAGGTTTCGTACGAATTCGACCAATCGCCCGTCGTCTGGCGCTCGATCAGCGAACTGGCCAAGGAAGCCGGGTTTGGGGCGTTGCTCACCGGATTGATGGTGCTGGTGTTTTTGCGCGACCTGCGCAGCGCGCTGATCGTGGTGATCAATATCCCGCTGGCGCTGCTCGCCGCCGCCCTCGCGCTGTGGATCACCGGCCAATCGGTCAATCTGATGACCCTCGGCGGCCTCGCCTTGGCCGTCGGCATCCTGGTGGACGAGGCGACGGTGGCGATCGAAAATATCCACAGCCGGCTGGCTGCGGGCGCATCTCCCGCCCGGGCCTCGGCCGACGCCATCCGCGAAACGGCGATGCCCCGCCTGCTGGCGATGCTGTGCATTTTGGCCATGTTCATCCCCGCCTTTTTCATGGAGGGTGCGGCGGGTGCGTTGTTCAAGCCGCTGGCTTTCGCGGTCGGCTTCGCCATGATCGCCAGCTATTTGTTGTCGTCGACGCTGGTGCCGGTGCTGTCGATTTGGTTTCTGCGCCACGGCGGCCGGAGCGGGCCCGACCCCACATTTTTGTTAGCCACGCCCTATCGTGGCTTGCTCAGGCCGGTGCTGGCGGCCCGCTGGTTGTTGGCACCGATCTATCTCGCCGCTTGCATCGGTTTTCTGTGGTGGTTTGCGCCCGGGCTGGGCACGGAGATTTTCCCGCGCAGTGATGCCGGGCAATTTGCCCTGCGTTTCCGCGCGCCGGCCGGCACCAAGGTGGAAAAGACCGAGGCGATCGCCAAAGCCATCCTCGCCATCGTCAACCGCGAGGCCGGTCAAGGCAAGGTCGCGCTGAGCATGGGCCTGGTCGGCGTCCACGCCCCGAACTATCCGGTCAATCTGATCCACTTGTGGAACGGCGGCCCCGAGGAAGGCTGGCTCGCCTTCCAATTGCAGGCTGCCAGCGGCGTGCCCGTCGCCGCGCTGCAGGAAAAACTGCGGGCCGCGTTTGCCGACGAACTGCCCACGCTGCGGGTCTCGTTTGAACCAGCGGACATCACATCACGGGTCATGTCGTTCGGCTCCAACACCCCGATCGAAGTCGCCGTGGGCGGTGCCGACCTCCAGGTGTCGCGCAGCCATGCCGAGAAAATTCTGGCGGAAATGCGCAAAATCCCTGCAATCCGCGACGCCCAAATCGTCCAGGAACTGGATTTTCCCGCAGTGAAAATCGACGTTGATCGGGAGCGGGCCGGCCAGTTGGGTGTCAATATGCAGGACGTCAACCGCGCGATGGTGGCAGCCACATCGTCGAGTCGCTTTACCCAAGCAAATTTCTGGGCGGATCCATCCAAGGGGGTTTCCTACAACGTGCAGGTGCAGATTCCGCAGACGGAAACCCGCAGCCTGGAGGACCTGCGCAACATTCCGCTGCCGTCGTCCAGCGGCGAACCGGTGCTGCTGCGCAACCTGGCCACCATCACCCAAAGCACCGCCGTCGGCCAATACGAGCGCTACAACATGGTGCGGGTCGTCTCCATCACCGCCAATTTTCATGGTAGCGACCTCGGCGGCGTCCTCGCCGAGGTCCGCAGCGCGGTGGCCGCCGCCGGTAAGCCGCCGCCCAAGACCACCGTCGAGCTGCGCGGTCAGGCCGGCACGCTCGAAGCCTTGAAAAATGGCTTTACCAGCGGGTTGGGCATCGCTGTGGCGGTGTTATTTTTCCTGCTCGCCGCCAATTTTCAATCCTGGCGGCTCGCCTTCGCTGTGACCTCGACCGTCCCGGCGGTGCTCGTCGGCATCGTGCTGATGCTCCATCTAACCGGCACCACGCTCAACATCCAGTCGGCCATCGGCAGCATCATGGCGGTCGGCGTGGCGGTGGCCAACGCCATCCTGCTGGTGACTTTCGCGGAGCGGGAACGACGGATAAATGGCGGTGACGCCCGGGCTGGAGCTGTCAGCGGCGCGGTGTCGCGCTTGCGGCCGATCCTGATGACGTCTTGCGCGATGATCGCGGGCATGTTGCCGATGGCACTCGGTACCGGCGAGGGCGGCGAGCAGATGGCACCGCTCGGCCGCGCGGTGGTCGGTGGCCTGGCCGTGGCCACTTGCGCCACCCTGTTGATTCTGCCGGTTTTCTTCGCCCTGTTGGCGGGCCGGCGCACGCGTTCCGTGTCGCTGGATCCGGACGATCCGGATAGCCCGCTGCATTCACCCCCAGCCACCTAGTTTTCCATGCGCACGCTCATTTTCCTCAGTCTTCTGGTCCTGCCATGCGGTGCCGCTCCGGTACCCGTCGCCACGCCCGAGCAGGGCACCATCCACCGCTGGATCACCCTCCCGTCGCGGCTCGAACCCAACCAGCAAACCGTGCTCCACGCCAAGGTCGGCGGCCATTTGAAATCCATCGGCGTGGATGTCGGCGATGCGGTCAAGGCCGGCCAGGAAATCGCCACCCTGGAGGTGCCCGAGTTGGAGGCGGATCGCATCAAAGCCGTCGCCGAACTCGAGGTGGCGGACGCCGAATTGGACCGCCTGCAGGCGGCCCGCGCCAAGGCGCCCGGGCTGGTGCTGCCCCAAGCCGTCGACGAAGCGGACGGCCGCCAGCGCATCGCCGAAGCCGGGTTGCGGCGGACCGAGGTGTTGCTCGGCTTCGCCAAAATCACCGCGCCCTTTGACGGCGTGATCACCGCCCGCCATGCGGATCCGGGTGCCTACATTCCGGCAGGTGGCACGACCCTCGCCGGGGCGACGGTGACGGTGAGCGACCTCTCGCTGCTGCGGGACCGGGTGCCGGTGCCCGAGCAAGAAGCCCGCTTCATCAAGCCCGGCACGCTGGCGCGCGTGCTGGTCCTGGCGGCGGGTGCGCCGCTGGAAGCCAAGGTGTCCCGCCACGGCCGCAGCGTGGTGGCACCGAGCGCCACGCTTGCCGTGGAGGTGGATTTGCCCAATGCCGATGGCAAGCTGCTCGCGGGCACCTACGTCAAGACCCAGCTAGCGGTTGAGACCCACGTCAATGTGCGCCTCATTCCCGTGGCCGCCTTGCTGGTTGAGAAAACCTCCTCGTCCGTGTTTGTGGTGAAAGACGGCAAGGCGGTCAAAACCAAGGTGGTGACCGGCTTCATCGACCCTCAGCATGCCGAAATCCTCGATGGCCTCAGCGGCGCGGAAACCCTCGTCGTCCTAACAGGCATTACCGTCACCGACGGTCAGCCGGTCAGCATCGCCAAGTGACACAGCCCCCCCGCCACCTTTCATCCTCCCCTTTCACGTTCACCGCCGTGCGCTCTCTCATTTTTCTCGCAGCCCTGATGCCTGCTCTTGCTGCCGGCGCATCCACCACGATCAACCTGGCCACCGCCCTGCGCCTTGCCGGGGCCAAACCCCTCGATTTGGAACTCGCCCGCAACAGCGTGCGCCAAGCCGAGGCCAAGTACGCCGAGACCCGCAGCAAGTTTTTCCCGTGGTTCAGCGTCGGGACCGGCTACCACCGCCTCGATGGCAACACCCAGGACGTCGCAGGCAACATCACCGACGTCTCCAAACAATCCTATCAGGCCGGTCTCGGCGTGGTGGCCGAGCTCCGCCTCGGCGAGGCTGTCTACCAATCCATTGCCGCCAAACAACGCGCTGCCGCCGCCGGTCACGCCCTCGAATCGGTCCGACAAAACCTGCTCGCCGAGGTCAGCGCCGGCTACTTCGATCTGCTCCGCGCCCAGGCCGGGTTGCAGGTCAACCAGCAGTCAAAATCGCTGGCCGCCGATTATGCCGCGCAAGTCACTGCCGCAGTCGCCTCCGGGGTGGTGTTCGAGGCCGACCAATACCGCGCCCAGGCGCAAGAATTGCGCCACGAACTATCCACCCGCAAGGCACTCGAAGACATCCAGATCGCTTCCGCCCGCTTGTGCGAATTGCTGCGCCTGCCCCATGGCCTCGACCTCCGCGGACTCGATGCCGAATTGGTGCCGCTCGACTTGCTGCCCCCGGACGCCTCCATCGGCTCGCAGGTCCGCCGCGCGCTGGATCACCGGCCGGAGTTGCGCAGCCGTGAAATGTTGTTAGAAGCAGCCCGTTCCGACAGTCTGGCGGCCGTCAATGGGCCGCTCATTCCCGATCTATCGCTGCGCGCCAACACCGGCGGACTCGGCGGTGGCAAAAACGCCAGCACCGGCAACTTCGGCGGCACTTCCGATTTCATGGTGGGTGTGGGTTGGCGCATCGGGCCCGGCGGCTTGTTCGACCAAGCCCGCAGCGAGAGCGCCCAAGCCGCCGAGGCCAGCGAGAGCATCCTGTTGGAAAAAGCCCGGCTGCGGATTTCCCGCGAAGTACTGGAAGCCATTGCCCGCGTGCGCTCACTCGACTCGCGTCTGGCCACCACCCGCAAACTGCTGGAAGTATCCGAAAAAGCTTACCAATTATGTCGCGAGCGCGGCGCTACCGGAGTCGGCGGGGTTCTTGAAACCCTGCGTGCCGAGGAAGATCTCAGTTTCGCCCGGCTCACCTGGTTCGAGCTCGTGGCCCAATACAACACGGCACAGGCAAGCCTGCGCCGCGCAACCGGCCGTTAGCCGTTAGCCGTTAGCCGTTAGCCGTTAGCCGTTAGCCGTTAGCCGTTAGCCGTTAGCCGTTAGCCGTTGGCCGTTGGCCGTTGGCCGTTGGCCGTTGGCCGCTCAGTAGCCTTCTTGCTGGTCCTTGGACTTGCCGTAAGCG
>CAIVSK010000071.1 GCA_903908495.1 Akkermansiaceae bacterium | reverse complement strand
TCGCTGCTCCAGACGCATTTCAACGTGCGGACCATCCTGATGCACGACGGCAAAGGAACGCCGGTGGACATCATCGGAGCACCCGAGGACGTGGACTTTGCCATCTTTGCCTTCAACTACCTGCGGCAGACATTCTTCCGCTGTTGGAACGAGTTCAAAAAGTCGGCGTGGAAACCTGACAAGGCGTCATACTACCGGGGCCTGCGTGACGGCATCAACGCCGAACTCAAGGCGGCGAAGCAACGGGCCGAGGAATCCTACGCCACAGGCCAGCGGCAGACATACGCGCTGGTGGTCGTGGACCAGACTGTGGCGATCACACGGTATGTCGATGAGCACTACGGCAATCCCGGCCATGGCGACGACCTCTGGACTCAGGCCCGCGCCTTTTGGGAGGAATGCCGCTGCATCAACAAGACCGCCGAAAAATTCGGACTGTCGCCAAACTCCGTGAAAACGCGCGCCCGCCGAGAGGAGTGGCGAAAATGAAGGTGGAAGCCGCCCGCTACCGCAGACCTGGCCATTGGCGATCACTTGGCTCGCACGGGACGGATGCGCAGAGGAATCCCAAGTTTGTTGCGTTTGGCACGAACTGTCGACACGCTGACCCCAATTTCTTCGGCTATCACGATGTCCCGAACCTTGCCCAGTTTGGCCAGAATCCTAGGGGTCCATTTCAGGCTTTTGTGGGCTGGAATTCCTAGCCGCGTCCGCTTCCAGGCCACCGTTTGTACGGACATCCCGAACGGTTCTGCGAGTTTTGTGCAAGGCACTGTGCCGAGCATGGCGATCATTTGGGGATTCCATCGACCTTCTTTGTAGGTCGGTATTCCTAGTCTCGCTCGCTCCAATGCCACAGCACTGGCGCTCGCACCAAGCATTTTCGCAATCTCCAAATCCGGCATCTTTCCTAACTGCTTGCGTGCTTTCTTGGTCCAGTGAATCTTATTATGCGCAGTAATGCCCAACTCATGGCGCTTCTGCAGCACTACGCCAAGCGTGACGCCCATGGTTGCGGCAATGGCGGAATCCGACTCCGTGCCCAGCCTGCGGAGGAGAATCGGCGTCCATTGAACTTTCCGATACCAGGGTATCCCCAACTCGTACCGCTTCGTCATGATCCTGTAATAGCCAACACCCAGTGACTCGGCGATCCCACGATCGGATTCTTTACCTAGTCTGGCGATCAATTTCGGGGTCCACTTTATCGCCGCGATTTCCCAGTGCGGTCGAATGCCGAGGATCTTCCGCCTGTATGCCACTGAAGCCCTGTGCACGCCGAGTACTTTCGCGATTTCCGAGTCGGCCACTTTTCCGAGCTTGGCTAGCAGTCGCGGCGTCCATTTCACCGACGTCCACCCATGCGACGGAATGCCGAGTTGTTTCCGCTTGGTTGCCACCGTACTTTTGTCCACTCCCATCCCTTTCGCGATCTTCGAATCGGCCGCCGTGCCTAGCTTGGCGAGCAGACGGGATGTCCAATTTATTTTACTCATGACGTGACAGCGGGGATTGCGCCACATCAAAGCGAGGTCGGCAAGCATTATGATAGAGCCTGAACCCGACATACTGGCCGGCACGGAATCTCCCGGACGGAAATTATCCGACGAATCGTTGACACGGCACGGTTCGTGTTATGACACGCCAACTAACTCCCAAAACCGCCGCCTTCCGCTCCCTCGTCCAGAAGGCCTGCACGCTTAATGCTGAAATCGCCACCCTCGACGCGGCAATCCGTGCCCTCGACGCGATCAAGGCCCGCATGGGCGACTGCCGCGACGAGGCCGATGCCCGGAAACTGCTGAGTGAACTCACGCGGGCCGAGGAAACCGTGACCATCAAGCGCATCCGCGAGCCTCGCTTGAAGGCTGGCCTGACCGAGTTGCTCACCACCGCCGAGGATGCCTTCCACCCCGCCCACGCCGAGGCCGGAGCAATCGCGGCCCAAACGCCGAAGCAAGCGGTGTCGAGCTTCCGGGACCTGCTCATGGTGGTTCAATTGGACAATGAACACGCCAAGACAGAGAAGGCGAATGAAGGTGCCGCACGGCGATCAAACCTCTGGCCTTGGCGCGGAGTCAGGAAGACAACCTGGATTCGCCTTGGCGTGCAGTTGCCTTGGCCGGGGA
>CAIVSK010000070.1 GCA_903908495.1 Akkermansiaceae bacterium | reverse complement strand
GGCGATGATAGCCGGCGAGCTTGCGATCGATGAATTCGACCACGCCCGCCCACGCCGCCCCGGGATCCTCGTCCGCCGGGATGATTCGTTCGCACATGGCATTGACCGTCGCCGCCTCGGAATCGGTCAAATAGCGGTGGGATGATTCCCAAAAAGGCGGCAACTGGAACAGGGGAGCAGCCAGCAGGGTCGCCGAGGACGCGCGCAGGAAGGCCCGTCGCGTCATGAGCCCGACTGGAGGCACACAGTCCATGGGGGGTCGGTCTTGCTGGGGAAACAGACGCGGTCGCAGACGCTGGTCAGCGAAAACCTCGTCTGGATTGAATTCGTTGATCTGCCAGCGGCATTCGTCAAGCTTGGCGGATCATGTTTGGCGTATTTCATGCCGTGCTTCGGAGTCTGGCTGTAGCCTGCTACGCTGGTTGAACGGGCGGAGGAGACCCTCGTGATACCTCCGGCTATGCACATGGCTATGCGCGACATTCTACGACAAATTGGAAGCGCGGGCCGGAATCGAACCGGCGCCACTAGAGGGTAGGAAGAAGTGGCTGCAAATGGCCTGCGTGTATATCCGCCGATTTTTAGCGGGAAGCCATAGTTTGTGGAATTGCCTACAACATTAGCACATTGACGCGCACTCCGCGCCACATGTATCGACCGATCCCCGCCACTGCCCACCTACTAGTATTTGTGTAGACGCGAGTATTGCGGCTGTTGGTAGCTGTCATGCATGCTGCTGTGCTTCTCGGCATCCGCCAAGGCAAGATCGTCCTCAAGCGCGCACGCGGCAGCTAGGCAGCGAAATTCCTGTCCGATTCCTGTCAGAAATCGTGCCGCTCGGTGCCCATTCTTGCCAATTCCTGTCAGGGTCGCTGAAAAACCAACTGCCTGATAATCGCGTATTTGCATATTCTATAGGAGCTTACGAGAGCCGCTCAATTCGATTTCAACTCCCGCCACCTCCACCATTTTGTATTGTTAGCATTGGGAACAACTCGGTACCTGCACCGAGGCTCGGGTGGTCGTCGAAGACTTCCGACGCACCGACAACACCCAGCGGCCGCACAGCAAACCTGGCTACGTCAGCCCGGCCCGCTTCGCGGCTCAATTCCTCCCATCCCCGGCTCCCTCCGCCGGGGATGAACAAACCCAACCCACCAGATCAACCTCAGATCATTGCCTGGACTAACTCTGTGGGTGGCTCGAAAAGGTGAGTCCGATCACGGCCGCATTTCCAGCCGGGGCGGGAATCAGGTGACGGGCGATGACCGGCGCTTGCAGCCGGACATCTGATGGCTTTTGATTTTGCGATGGTGAGAAAGGCACCGGCTCCTTGCGAAACTCCCAAGAAGGATCGCATCGTGCGCACACAGCCATCTGGTTCAGTATCACGCTGGGCGGTTGTCCTAGCTGGTGCCATCCTTGTGCTCGCGGCGCTCGCCGCGTATCACAACAGCTTTTCCGGGCCGTTCATCTGGGACGATTTGTTGTCGATTACCGACAACCCAACGATCCGGCACTTTAGTAGTGCTCTGTCGCCACCGAATGACGTTGGTGTGGGCGGCCGGCCCATCAGCAATCTCACGCTTGCGCTCAACTATGCTTTGGGTGGGACAGACGTATGGGGCTATCACGCCTTCAATCTGCTCATCCACACGCTAGCCGGCCTGACCCTGTTCGGCCTCGTGCGGCGAACGCTGCAGCGACCAGTCCTCAACGAGCGTTTTGGTGCGCTCGCGCTGCCGCTGGCACTCGCCGTGGCGGTCATTTGGACGGTGCATCCGCTGCAAACCGAAGCGGTGACCTATATCACCCAGCGCTACGAGTCGCTGATGGGGCTTTTCTATCTGCTCACGCTTTACTGTTTTGTGCGCAGCATGGAGTCGGCCGCGCCCGCGAAGTGGCAAGTGCTGTCGGTCGGGGCGTGCCTGCTGGGCGTGATGAGCAAGGAGATGATCGTCACGGCGCCGGTGATGGTCCTGCTTTACGATCGCACGTTTGTCGCCGGATCCTTTCTCGAAGCGGGGCGGCGGCGCTGGCGCTATTATCTTGGGCTGGCGGGCATGTGGCTGCTGCTCGTGCCCTTGTTGACCGGCGTGCACCAGCGAAGTGCCGGATTCGGATTGGGAGTAACGTGGTGGCGCTATGCGTTAAACTCCTGCCGCTCGGTGGTGCTGTACCTCAAGCTGGCCGTCTGGCCGCATCCACTCGTACTGGACTACGGCACCGACATTGTCCACCACGCGGGCGAGGTCATACCGTATATGATGGTGCTGGCCGTGTTGGTGGTGGGGACCGCGATTGCCTTATGGCGCCGGCCGGTGGTCGGGTTTGCCGGCGCGTGGGTTTGGGTGATTCTGGCCCCGGCTTCGAGTGTGGTGCCGTTGGCGGGACAGCCGATGGCAGAGCATCGCATGTACTTACCGCTGGCAGCCGTGAGCGGGCTGGGGGTGGTTGCGCTGTATGCGAAGTTGGGGCGACGCAGCCTGCTCGTGTGTGCCGCCGCGGCGTTGGGACTGGGCTGGCTGACGATCCAGCGCAACGAGGAGTATCGCAGTGAACCAGCCATCTGGAGCGACACGGTGGCCAAGCGGCCCAACAATGAGCGGGCGCACAACAACCTGGGGCTTGCCTTGGAGAAGCTGCCGGGACGATTCCAGGACGCGATCGCCCAGTATGAGGCGGCGCTGCGCCTCAAGCCAGGTTATGCCGAGGTGCATTACAATCTGGGCCACGCTTGGTCGCAGTTGCCGGGGCGGTTGCAGGACGCAGCTGCCCAGTATGAAGAGGCGCTGCGGATCAAGCCGACCTACGCGGAAGCGCACTACAATCTGGGCGTCGTCTGGTCACAGCTGCCGGGACGGCTGAATGATGCGATCACCCAGTATGAAGCGGCGCTGCGCCTTAAGCCGGATTTTGCCGAAGCCCACAACAATCTGGGTCTCGCCTGGTCGCAGCTGCCGGGGCGGCTGAATGATGCGATCACCCAGTATGAAGCCGCGCTGCGCCTGAAGCCGGATTCTGTTGAGGTCCACAACAACCTGGGGCTTGCCTTGGCGAAGGTGCCCGGACGGCTGCAGGACGCGGCCGCCCAGTATGAGGCGGTGCTGCGCCTGAAGCCGGACTCTGCCGAGGCGCATCACAACTTGGGTGTCGTCTGGTCGCAGTTGCCGGGGCG
>CAIVSK010000069.1 GCA_903908495.1 Akkermansiaceae bacterium | reverse complement strand
TTGCACCCTCGTCGAAGATTTTCTTGCCAACTCCGCTCCGCCGACGTATCAAAGCGCCTCACCCAACCGAATGCTCGGATGGCGGAATTGGTAGACGCGCTAGACTAAGGATCTAGTGGGGTAACCCGTGGAGGTTCGAGTCCTCTTTCGAGCACTTCTCTTTGATTTTCAAGGAGTTACGGAGTTGAAAAGCTCGGGTTTTTCTAGTTAGGGATTTTTGCTAGTTCCCAAATTGTTCCCAATCCTGCGGAAGGGTACCCGCAGAAGTTGCTAGGGCCCGTCGCCCGGCGATTGGATCTTGTCCCACACCGCACGCTGGAACCATGCGGGCATCGGATCACATTTCATTTCCAGATCGGTGCCATCGGTGATCTCCGCCACCCACAGGTGATCCGAGCCATCGCGGGAGTTGTCGAAGACGAAGGCGCGGTTGGTGTGGCGCACGGCGTCCAGCAGCAGGTCCAGCGACCTGGTGTAGCGGCTGACGATCTTATCCTCCGGCACATCGTGCCCGCCAAGATGCACGCGGCTCTTCACGCGGGCGACATTGATCGTCGGGTCGTCAGTGGCGATGAAGTACAGGTAGGTCCGGTACCCGAGTCGCTGCGACTTCTCCAGCAGCACCACCTTGTCCGGCGACGACATCACGGTCTCAAATGAAAACGAGACTCGATTCTCCAGCAGCTTCTGCCGCAGGAAGTCGGCCGCCACGGAGGCGAAGTAGGCGTTGATGGACACCGCTGTGAAGCTGAGCTTGCCATCGGCGAAAAACAGGTGCCGCGCCTCCTCGCTCATCCCGGACTTGCACAGCAGGGCCGAGTTGGAGAAGAACGGCAGAATTTCTTCGGGCAAGGTCTCGACGCCGAAGGTCCGCACATCGAGGAAACCTCGCTGGCGGATGTCCTCTTCGATCTCGTCCGGGTTGATGTAAACACCGAGCAACTCGGGCGGCAGCACGCTCTTGATCGTGCTCTTGCCGGAGCCGTTGGGCCCCGCGAACATCCGCAGGCGGGGCACACTCATGGACAGGGAATGCGCACCCGTGTCCCCACAGGCACGCTCAAGGGCCGTCCCGTGGCTTTGAGAAATTTCTTTGTTCCGTCAGGGCCGATCTCATAAATGCCATCGTTTCCGCTCACCAGCACCCTTTGTCCGGCGGCCAGCGCCTGCCGGTAGGCCTTGCCAACCGCGACCGCGGAGAGGCTGGGAATTTGCTCCTCCAGATGCTCGATTCTCTTTTCGGTGTCGGTCATGTTCGTGGCTGAGCTGAGAATATCGCCGGTAATGCCTGAGTGCAAGCGCGTTTCGGCGGCTGCCTGCGCCAGCGGCTGGAAGACGTCGTAGTGGCAGTGGGGTGGCAGTGCACGGCGGCCACCTGAAGCATGGACTTGCAATGTCAAATGGCCATCCGGTCGCCGCGATCAGCTGGACTCAAGGTGGGACCGGCCAGAACAAACCGTCAGGGGACCGTTCGAAGCGCCGAAATCCGCCTGTCAGGGTGTAAAGTGCTTTACACACTTTACACCTCGGGGAAGCGTCGGAAAGCCGCCAAGGCGAATTTCACGAATCGCTTGAATCCATTGTGGCCGTAGGGTTCGAGCTCATCATCAGGGTTGAATTCCGACTCGAAACTAACAATTCATATGCGTGAAAAAAGTGTAAAGCGCGAAAATTTCATCTTTCACAGGAATTGGTGGTGGGTGCGGGGAACCGGGGACTTTGTCGTCCCGCTTAATAGATTTCCTACCCCCGCGCGACGGTTGGCGCAGGCGGAGATTTTCTGCTATTCTGCCGCCCAAGCGGGTTCTTCATGCACGCACATCCAGTATCCCCAGGTCAAGGGTTGTGATTTGGTTGAGATCAAATTCGGATCATGCCAAGCACGTCTTCGCTCACCCTGACACGCCCCCGTGCCGCCCTTGACGCGAACCGTTCCGGCAGGCAATCCGAGAACTTTAGCCCATCGAGCCATTGCTTCGAGATAGGTAGGTTCTGCAAGGCGTCGGGTTCTGCAATCGCCCTGCGAATCGTGTCCCTCACCGCTGAGACGTCGGTTCCGTAGGGCACCTTGAGACTGAAGTCGTCGAACTTCGCCTCGATACCAGCGCCAGTTTCGAGGATGGAAGCGAACGCCTTGTTGAGAAAACGTCCTGCGAAGTTCCACCAGATCACGTGATTCTCAGCCTGATCGCAGACGCAGTTGGTGCTCTCGGCACCCCGGGCGCGGTAGTCATCGCGCAGGGTCTCCAACTTCGCTCTGCAGCGGTTCGACCAGCGGGTTGAACTTTCCGCCGACAACAGCACGTCCCTCACTCCGCGGGCCACCGTGATAACCTGCTGCTTTCTGACCATAGCGGAGGGTTTCGGTGATCGGCAGGATGATCGAAGGGGTGCCGATTGCGGCCTCGATCCTTCGTCCGGAGAATTTCCGCTCACATTCGTCGCTGACCTCACCGTGGCGGAAGCGGGCCTCCCCTTGGGATTGGCGTTCGATCGCTTTGGTATTCTCCAATTCAGGGATGTGCCCATGATCGCTCGTGATCACAATCACGCGTTTCCCTTGGTCCGCCGCCTCTAGGATGGCAGGCAGGATGCCGATGTCCTGCACCTTCCAGTCGAGGGATAACGGCGGGGCTGGTGACGTGGCAGTTCGCAGCGGAGCTTTTCGAGATCAGCGGTTGAGGCCGCGATCAAATTGCGTCTGGTCGGCTTCAGCGCCGCATAACCCTGACTGGTGGCCGTGCCAATCACGGCCTCTGGGTGATCGATTCATCCTGCCCTGTATTCATCTGATTCTGCAATAGACATTGACTATATTCGCATTTTGCGTAATTTAGTTTCGCTTATGCATTAGCCCCGCTGCCCCATGAATCCGATTTCCACTGAAAATCTCGATAACACATTGTTCGCCTTGGCTGCATTTCTTGAAGATGCCGAGGCGGCACCTGAGCATCTTGTGTTGATCGGTGGCGCCGCCTTGCTGGCGCTTGGGTTGGTTTCGAGAACCACTCGGGACGTGGATATCATGGCCGGGGTGGATGCCCGAGTTGGGCTTGTCGATCCCCGCCCGATGTCGGCAGCGCTGGAAACAGCCGCGGCCAAGGTCGCTCGCGAACTTGATCTCGACCCGCACTGGCTCAACACCGGCCCGGCCGACCAGGTGCAAGCCGGTCTCCCAGATGGCTTTCTCTCCCGTCTCACCCGGCGCGACTACGGCGCTCATCTCATCATTTACCTTCCTGCACGCTGCGACCTGATCCACCTGAAACTATTCGCGGCCGTTGATCAGGGCGTAGGTCGTCACACCCGCGATCTCACAGCCCTTCAACCCACGGAGGATGAGTTGCTCGCTGCTGCCCGCTGGGTGCTGACTCAGGATGCCGGCGAAGTCTTTCCGCAACTCGTTCGCAACATTCTGATAGAAACTGGCCATGAATCCCTTGCCGACCGAATTTAAAAAACGCTGCCTGGAGGCTGCCCTCGATCTTCTCTGGCGGCAGTGGTGCAGCCTCGGGGCGGCCGGGCATGCCCAGCCAGCCGAACCTACGCGGATCATCGACCCGGAGGCACTGCTGCTGGCCACCACTCAAATCGGGCGCCATGACCCGCGCCTTTTTGATGAAGCCCTCGATTGGCTGAGCAAGAATGGCTCGCTCATCCACCTTCAGCGCTTGAAGACCCTTCATGCGGACACCGGACTCGGCGATCCGATAGTTCTCGCTGCCATGGCGGAGTGGCTCGTCAAGGAGGGGCGGCAGCCGAAATGGCGGGCATTCGCCAATGACAGACCGGACGTTGTGGATCCGCTGCCCTTTTTCGGTGGAAAATCACCCAAATCTCCCGATCCGGTGTTTCTGCGTCATGGGCTTTTGCGGGAACGGGTGGTCCTGCGCGGCATGAGCCGCGCTCCGAATCCAACGCTTGCGCCCAATTTGCTTCTGGCTCTCCGTGCCCTAATTGGGGTCGGAGCCCGTGCCGAGGTGATTCTGTGCCTCGCCACCGGCCCGGCAGTCCATGCCGCCGAGCTTGCCCGCCTCACCGGCTACAAGCCCCGCACCATGCAGTTGTTGCTTCAGGAGATGGCGCTGTCCGGTCACGTTCTCACCCAAGAGCCACCATCACGGCCGCCCGGCAGCATCGGGCGCGGCAGTTCTCGCCGCTATCATCTCCAAGCGGGCGATTGGGCGTTCCTCACCGGCGGCAAGCCGCTTCCTCGCTGGATTCCGTGGACTCCACTCTGGCGGATCGTTCAGGAAATCCTCGAGTCGCTCATTCAAACTGGTGAATCCCCCAAACACTCGGCCCTTCTTTCCTCGCGCCTCCGGGAAACCCTCTCCGCCCAAGGTCAAGAACTCGCCGCCGCCGGCCTCCTTCCACTTCTCGATCTACGCTCCACCGCCCCCGGCACCGAAATTCTCGCCACACTCGCCGAACGGTTACCTGCGGCCTTGGATAGGTTGTAGACCATCGCCATCACGTAATTTGCAGTTTTCATGTCGGCGACTAGCCGTACTGCCATAAGGGTTTGTCCGAAAAGCGAGGATTCGAGGGGTAGGGTATCCGGCCATGATCACGGGTAATTCTCCCCAGAATAGCCAGACCGCAAAGTAGAAACCCCGGCAGAAGAAAACCCGGCTAGCTATTTTGCCATTTTTGCAGCACAAATTCCTGACCGGCAACCCACTGCGATCCGCAAGACATGACCCGCCCCATCTACTTGCTTGGAGACAGGGATTCGAGCAACCCGTTAGGCGGCGGACAGCTCTCGGTCGAGCTGGGCGTCCTCGGCCGGAGGCGTGGTTTTCACGGTAGGTTGCGGGAGAGGTGTTGGATACGGAGTTTTGAGACGCGGGAGATGGCGAGGTAGTCGGCATCGAAGGTGATGAGTTCCGCGTCGTGGTGGATGCTGAGGGCCGCGATGAGTAAGTCGAGCGAGCCAGCGTTGACCCCGGCAGCCCGGCATTGTTGACCAAGGCGGGTGGCATTGCGCCAGAGATGGATGGGAGTGGGGAGGAGTGGCAGGGTTTCGAACTGAGCGTTGATCCATTTTTGTTCCTGCGGGGACCTGCACCGGGTGGAGGTCGAAATCCTTGGCGATTTGCTGGATGGTTTTGACGCCCTTGAGCGCTTCGAGCGCCACGCGGGCCTTGAATTCGGGGTCGTGTCTTTTGCGTGTTGCTTTCATTTTGTGTGTGTTGGGTTCGGTTTACAGGCCGATCGCCCACACCACAATCATAGCTTAGCCCCTGGCCCGATTTTCTGGGTCCGCCTCAGTTCCTCCCAGCCGACCGGGCGGTAAACCTTTCGCTTTACGTGTTTGGCGTCCTGCTTTTGCTGTCCCTCGTCGTCTTCGCCATCGGCCGTCTTGGCAGCCGACGTTGGCTGTCCCGTGGAGCCGCCGCGGTGGCCGCTATGATACTGCTGACGTGGGGACTCCTCCTCGGCACCCGTCCTGCTTGGCTGCGCATCGCCCTGCAACCGGTTGTGCCCATTCCGACAACCTCGGCGCTTGTGTGGGAGAGTCGTTCGCCTGGCCTCGAGACCGCGGAACTGGAACTGCGGGCGGAGGACGTTGTCGTCGCCCTTAACTTCGACGGCGGGCCGCTCGTCAGCCAAGTCGTCAGTGCCGGACAGTTTTACCGAACATTCCACGGCAGGGCGGAGATAAGCGATGGCGCAGATGTGCTTCGCGCATTTTGGCATGAGCACTTCAGGTCGTCTTGGACATTACCCATCGTGCTCGTGGCGGTACCGATTTCGCCCTGACCTCGCAAAGCGTCGGAGCTGGAACTGTACCGCGCCCCGCGACACGAAACCACGACATTACGGTCGTGTCTCCATTTCCCCGGGCGCCGGAGTCAGAAATCCCCGGAAGAATTGCCTTGCACCGCGGCATGGAAAAGCGATAGACAGCGTCCGTGAAAGGGTCGACGAAAGCGGTTGCAACACAAGAGCTGACATTATGATTAGATCATTTCTCATTGCTGCGGTCATCGGCAGCGGATCCCTTTGCTCTGCGACCGGGGAGGATGCGGCGGCGCAGATTTTTGACGCCACGATTCATTCCATTAAGTCCATCCGCGAACATCGCGGCACTGCAGTAAAGACGAATTCCATCCCGTTCTTTGTTGCGACCCTCGAACTCGACCGGGCTGTGGATGGACTCGGCAAGAAGGGCGAAAAGGTGGACGTGGCAATACACAGCCCCGCCCGGGACTTCCGCATGGCCGATTACAAATCCTACAAGTATCCGCTGAAATGGCGGTTTAGCCTGAGCAAGTTGCAGCCATCGGGTGCCCTTTTCTTAGAGGGAATCGGCACCAAGGCCCAGCACCCCCCGGATGGCAAGCCGCAGGAAGCAACCCAGCCACCCCACTAAACCACCGATTCATTCCCCATGAACGAACCCTATTCCGCAACCGCCCCCATGGAACTGCCAACCGTGCCGCACAAGGACCGCTCCGGCGGCCTGGTTGCCTTCGGCGTGATGACCCTGCTGCTGGGTGTGTTGGCCGGGCTGTTTGTCCCCTTGATGTTCCTCGGACAGTCGATGGCCGCCAAGGTCAACCATACCCCGACCGACTTTTCGCTGATCATGCCCGCCATCGGCATCTACGGCATCATGGCCGTGGTGCTGGTTTGGCTGGGCATTGGCTCGATCAAGGCCAGACGCTGGGCCAGGGCATTGATGCTGATTTTCTCCTGGAGTTGGCTTGTCACGGGGGTGATCGCGGTGACGGTCATGGCTTTCGTGATGCCTAAGATCCTGGCGGGGCTGCCCGCCAACGCGGCACCCGGCCAACCGGCCATGCCTCCCGAAGCAATGGCCGCCGTGCTGGTCGGCAGCTTCTTGATTTACGGCGTCATGTTTGTCGTGCTGCCCGCGATCTGGACGATCTTCTATCAAAGCCGTCATGTGAAGATGACCTGTGAGAGGCGCGACCCGGTTCCGCGGTGGACCGATGCTTGTCCGTTGCCGGTGCTGGGGCTTTGCCTTTGGTTGTGGATTTCCGTGCCGATGTTGTTGATCCTGCCGATCTCGGGCCATGGGGTGATGCCGTTCTTCGGCGTCTTCCTCACCGGGTTTCCCGGCACCGTGTTTTGTCTGGTCATGGCCGGCCTCTGGGCCTGTGCCGGATGGTTGCTTTACCGGCTCGACTCCCGGGGTTGGTGGCTGATCTTCATCGCGATGTGTGTGTTCATGGTGTCCGGCGGCCTGACATTCGCGCGGCACGACATGCTGGAAATGTACCAATTGATGAACTATCCCAAGGCGCAGTTGGATCAGATCCAACAGTCCGGGCTGCTGGAGGGCAACCGCATGAGCTGGCTGATGTCGTTGTCGGCGGTGCCGTTTCTGGGCTATCTATTGTTCATCAAGAAGTTCCTCCGGCCCAACGGCTGACTCACCACTGCAAGGCTCCAATTCACCTAGACCAAGAAACATGCGCTACATGATGAGACAAAAATGGCTCACCCTGGGAGATGACTTCTTTATCCAGGACGAGAACGGCAACGATGTCTTCTTTGTGGATGGCAAGGCCTTTTGCCTTGGCGCTCAACTTTCATTCCAAGACCTCCAAGGCAACGAACTAGCCTTCATCAAACAGCGCTTGCTCTCATGGGGACCTAACTACGAGATTTACAGAGGCGGCCAACTCCAGGCGGTGGTCACCAAGGAGCTGTTCTCGTTTTTCAATTGTAGGTTTGCGGTGGATATGCCCGGACCGGATGACTTGGAAGCCGGGGGCGACTTTATGGATCGCGAGTATGTTCTCAAACGGGCGCAGAGACCGGTCGCATCAGTCTCAAAACAATGGTTCTCATTGACCGACACCTATGGAGTGGAGCTTGTCGAGGGCGAAGACGATATTCTGATTCTCGCCGCCACGGTCGTGATTGACATGGCTTGCCACGGGGACAATCGCTGAAATTCCGACCAGCGTTGACAAAGACAAATGACACCCCCCTTCCATTGATGAATGTTTTAGTGGCCATTGGGATATGCCGCGCTGGGAACAGGGGGACTGTCGAATAGCAGAGGAAGCCGGCCCACGCAACCCACACCAAGACCGCCCGTAATGTACTATCTCGTAAGCGCCGCATGGATCGTCGTGACAGCGGTGAGCTGGATTCAAGGCAATCGCAAGATGCCGATTGTCATTGGGATTCTCGGAACTCTCGCCCAGCTTGGAATCTGGGTGCTGGGCATCGGATTCCTGGGAGTGGCCGCCTTGGCGATTCTCACGGTAGTCTGCATGTTCTCAGTTCCGGAGATCTTTTTCGCCGGCACGAGATGACCGGAATGAACCAATCAACTCAAACCCACAGTTCGAGCACCCCGCCGGTGTGACCCGTGTGCAACGCAGACCCCATGAAACCTGTTCTCAACGCTGCGGTGACGACATTGGAGTGGATTTCGTCACTGGCTGGCTTAGTCACCAAATGGAGGACAGCAACCACGCTCCCGCTGATCCTGGTTCTGGGTATCGGCTTGTTTCTGAGGTTTGATGGATTTTCGTCAGCGGGAAGCCGGCGTGAACTTGACAAACTTGCCGAACAGGCCAAGTCCCAGCAACTAAGCGATGTCTATTACAAGGGCAGGAAGGGTGATTATGACTATTTCGAGCTCATGGAATACATGGCGGGCACTACGAAGGTGTATTTGAAAGTGGACGAAAGCCCTGTCGTTGATCCATTTCCCTACACATCAAACAAGGATGAATGGCGGTCGGGGCTGAAGACGGGCATGAAGTTCTCCAAGGGCGGTTCACCGAGGACGGAAAGGTAATCCACGAGGTGAATACCAACTGTGCCGCTGGCCTCACCGCTTCCCGCCTCACCGCTGCGAGGGATCCTCACTCAGGGGCGCGGCTGGCTGTCCCTGCGGTCGCCGGACGAGTTTCTCCAGTCCCGGGATATACCGTGAGTCCGGAGCGAGCTTCTTGAACCTATCCAGATGTTTGCCGGCCTCGTCCGACCTGCCCAAACCGGCATAGGCAATGGCCAAGCCCCAGTGGACTTCCGGGCAACCCTCATTCAGGCCGAGGGCAAGCTCGTAGGCTTCAGCTGCCTTGGTGTAGTTCAGCTCGGTCGAGTAGGTTGAGCCCAGGCCGATGAGGGCACCCGTCGATTTCGGATCCAGGTCCAACGCCGACTTGTAAAGGTGCCGGGCACCTACGAAGTCCTTGTGCATCAGCAGGCAACCTGCCAACCCGATGTAGCCGTTGGGTGATACTGGTTCCTTTTCCATCAGGTCACGGTACAGGGCCTCGGCCTCCGATAGGCGGTCCTTGGCTATAAGGGCCTCGGCCGCGCGGTACTGGCTGGAGAGTGAGGTGGCGGATCCAACGATGCCGACCGCGCCATTCGCACCGATCTCCCGTCTGGCACCCTGCCAATTTCCCCAGCCCGGGACCTTACCGCCGCGGATAGGGGCACCTCGGCATCGTTATTGAGCCCCGCGGAATCGACCTCCACGCCGGGTTGGTCCGAGAAGATTGCTTCGGCGGTGGGGCTTCTGAGCTTGTTCTGGGAGCAGAGAAACAGGATGTGCTTGGTCATTCGCTGGTGGGCCGGTGGCCGAATCTAGCCACCCGCCGCCGGGAGCGCCAGCCCGAATCCAGGATCGTCCCAGGCACCTTGCCATTCGCAGCCGCGAGTGCCAGCCTGAATTCAGTATCACTTGGTGACGCGCATTGCCAGGAGTGAGGCACCCGCTGATCGTCGGTCGTCCCCAGCGCCCCTGAAACCCGCCACCGGGCGGCTTCGGGCATTGCGGCGTGCCAACGTGCCTGCAGAGCGTCGGGTTGGCCAGGGTGGTCGTGACCTCCAGCAACGCCGGAACCGCACCGCGTTTAAGGCGATTCCCCTGACGCTCTGCTGGTTGTGGGAAAGCATCACTCGTCGGTGATCGCGCGACGCTCCCCACGACAGCCCCCCCGGGAAGACGCGCTCGAATAAATAAGGCTTGAAGGAAGAGACGGAGTCGCTCATCAGAACGGAGCAATGAATGTGATCACACCCAAGAATGAGATTCCCGCGTCCGGCTCTTGTGGTGTCCCATTGCCGGATGATTCCGTTTGCCGCGCCAAGGGTAGTGGATTTGGCGACTGGGTTGATTGTTTGGTGAATCGCCCGGCACGTTGTCGGCAGGCTCTCGCTTTTGGTCACGGCTTTTTCTGTCGTCACCCGCAGCGCGGAGACATCGTGGCTCGCTCGGGAGCCTAGCCGCCCACGGCTCTTTTTTCACTTCACCCCATGCGTATTCTCCTTACCCTACTATTGGCCATCCCGGGGCCGGCCTCGGCAGCGCTTTTGTTCTTCATCACTGAAGAACCCGGACGTGTCGTTGCCACGGTCTCCGGGTCATTCGATCTTAATGCAACACAAGGAATGATTGGCGGCAGACCCCGGATCGCCGCGGGATGGCTCGCCCCTTCCGGCGGAGGGATTGCAGTCGGGAGCAGCGCCCAACCAACTGTTTACCTGACCAATGTCCTTGGTTGGACGGCATTTGGCTCCGGTCCATATGTTGGCAACCTCAGCGGGGATGGTGACAAAGTACTCCTTTATGCCGACGGGTATCTTGGTCTCCCGCAAGCGTATGCCTCGGGAAGCCCTGTCTCAGGCACTGCGACCTTTTCCGGAACATTCTCGTCACTGGGCCTGATTCCGGGAACTTACCTAACCGTGCTTGATTCGGGCTTGGCCACCGACACCATCACAATTGATGTGATACCGGAGCCTTGCTCGTGTTTCTTCCTGGCTATAGGCGCATTACCCGCGGTCACCAGGCGCCGGTCGAATCGGGTCACCAGAAGTGATTGGCTCCCCGGGTCCAGCAGCACGATGCGGACGCCCGCCCCCCTCAAAGGCTAAATGGGGGACAGCACGACACCAAAAGTCCCGCGGGCGTGCCGCCTTGCGCATCGTGCCGCCTTGGACTAGCACCAGAATCGCGGTGCCGTGGCGCGGAGGATGGGCGGCCAGAAAGTCCGCCCAATCCAGGTTGCGGGCGGCTTCCTCGGCCCGGTCGGACTCGCCCACCCCCCTGATAGCCCAGCGGCGCGATCACGTCGTGGAGGGTGCCATTTGCGTGCTCCGAGATCACGCATCATGGTGGGCCGGCGATCCCGGGATGGCACGAGGGTGATGCCAATTGGCACCACTTCGCAGGCTCACCCGGCCGGTGGCCGAATCTAGCCACCCGCCGCCGGTAGCGCCAGCTTGAATCCAGGAACGCCACGTGCCCGCGCCTCAATGCTCTTGTGCCCGTCGACGTCACAAAGCAAACTTGAACCTGAGCCAAGATCCACCGCCTACGCCGATGGCAACGACAGCCACCCAATACGCCCTTCCGGCAAAAGAGGTCGCCGCGCTGTATTCATCCTGCTTCCATGCGAGCCAACCGGTGAGCGCCAGGCCGGCGGCCAGGAACGTGAAGAGCATGGCCTCGCTGTTCAGGCTGTCGAACACGCGGCCGCCGACGCACCAGCCGGTCACCTGATAGCTCAGCATGCCCGCAACCATCGGCAGGGGATTGCCACTCATGTTCCGGTTCCTTGGTTCGGCGTGGCTTTGATCATATCTTCCAGGATGGAGACGACTGTCTGGACGCATGCCGGGAACTTTTCGGTCGCTTTGGCGTTTGGAGTTTTCATTGCCTCTCTGCGCCCTTGTCTAGCCACCCTCCGCCGAGAGCGCCAGCCTGAAAACCGATCCTGCAATCGGATCGCCCCGTGGCCATCAAGCACTGTATTGTCGCCCATTGCGCGGTTGCGTGGTCGGCCTGGCACATAGCCCGCGGAGGGCCGTGAGATCCCCTTGTTAGCCGTCATCGCGGTCGAATTGGAAGCCATAGGCGATCATCACCGGTCCGACCAAGACGCATCCCAGGCTGACGAGCCAGTTCCCCCAGAACCGCTGTGCCGCAAAAAAGGTTCCGGCCATCCCTGCAATGCCCGCCGCCAGTGAAATCCACATCTTCTTGAGACGGGCATTCGCCATCTCCTCCGCCGCTCCCGGGCTCATCGTCCGCCTTCCCTCGACGTACTTGCCCACACGAGTGACGGTGACCTCCGGCTTCGCACCAGCCTCCGGGGCTGCCACCACGTCAACCTCAACGATATTGACGCTTGGAGGCCCCTTCTCCAGTTCCTGGCGAAACGTCTTCATCCCGACGAAGCCGACAAGCCAGCCTGCAGTCAGGACCACTGTAATCATCACAATTCGGTAAAGGTCCATGCTGTGTCTAGCGGCGACGGAAATACCAATAAAGGATCATGAAATCGCCGACTATCCCGCCGACGGCGAAGCGCAACCATCCAATGAACGCTGTGTCTGTTGTCGCGACCAGCGATTGAGTAGACCGCAATCCGTATGGCAATAGGTAGGCCAGCGCGCCAGCCAAACCGAAGATCAACGCAAGTCCCACGACCACCATGAAATAATGAAAAGCCCGCTCCGCCCATGGCGGCAAACCTGACGCCGGAGGTTCTCCCTTGTAGGTCTCGAATGATTCCCAATCCGGGGGCTTTTGATTCGGTGTCATCCTGTTGAGTGAACTGGTTTTCCCGCCAAGCTTTCGTCTTGACGACTGGATCTAGCCATTCTCCGGCGCGAGTGCCAGCCTGAAATCAGGACTAGCCGAAGAAGCCATGAATCAACCACCAAACAAGACCGGAGATCGCCAGCAGCAGAGTGATACCCCATCACTGACAGCCATTGTCGGCCACCCTGCTCCGCCAGTTTTTCAAAGCCGGCGGCAATGGCCTGTTCGAAAAGGGGTTTCGCGTCTTCCTCGCGCCGCGCTCTTGGCCGCGTGAAGTCATAGTATTTGCAATACCCCTGTAGGAACATGCCCAGCGGATGGTTCTGCCCGGCCGACCGGCGGGCCCACTCCGCGGCATCCTTCGGATTCTCGGCCTTGCCGTCCGTGCCATAGATAAAAGCACGGGCCAGCAACGCCTGAGCCAGAGGATCGCCGGCGTCGGCCATGGCAGGCCATTGTTCGACAGGAGCCTGGTCGGCGGTGACTTTGACTGCCGCCTCAGCAGCCGGAGCAGGCAGCACCAGGGCGGCGAGGCCGGGCGCGACGACAAATGCTAGCAGAAGGTGGACTTTCATCGGAGTGATGACAGGGTCCTACCTCTCCGAGACTGGCAAGTCCAGCGCCATCCGCGGCGACCGTGGAGTTGAGCCAGGCCGCTCGAATTTGCGCTCTGGCGTTAGAACCAGCGTGTTGATCATGCGATTCCAGCCCTCTCCGAACGACGCGCAGACCCTGTGATAGTCCTCCAGCGCCTTGCACAAAGCAGCTGAGGGATCCGGCAGCTCGGCGTCACCTTTCATGTCGGACATTTTGACTCTGCCCTAGCGCGGCTGCGGAAATCTGAGGCCGCCATCAAGTGCTGACAAGGATCACCGCTGCGGGGTGTGCGGCGCGGTGGAAACCGGGATTTGATGTTCTTCCAGCAACCGCTCGATTTTTGGACTCGTCCTGATCGTTGGTATGATCTTTCCTCCTTCGATATCGCCCCATGACTTGGAGCAAATGCCCGCTTTTTCTGCGGCCTCGGTCATGGTGATGCGCAGTCTCCGGCGCAGGATAATCATCCTGTCCCGCAGCAGGCCTGAGCGCGGGTTGCAGGGCGGAAACGTCAAGGGGGGCACCTGCCGTTTGAGCCGTTTCATTCCCCATCCCGTTTCCCTCATCACCAGATAGAGCCCACTGGCACTATGGGTGAGCATGCTATGGGTGAGTGGCTTTCCCTCGCGTTCCAAGACGTCCAGATCGTGGTCAACGTCGGCTTCGTCGCGGTAGGTGGTCCGCGATACCACCCGCGGCGAAATGCCCTCCTCGGCGGCAAGCCCTTGCAGCGAGCCGTAATGGCGGAGGATAATTCGAAGATTGGAATTCTTGTGATAGATGGCGTCGATCCTTTGCCGCCGTTCCCGTCCTTTTAGAGGTTCCAAGGCGCGGATGGACGCCACCAACCTGGCCACCAATTCCACCTTGAATCTCGCTCGCGAGCTGATTTTCTCATATTCCAATCCGGCTGACTGACAGGCAGCCTGCCGCGAAGGGAAAAATCGACCCGCCGCCATCTGCAGGGGGGTGGACATTTTCCGCTTTGGATTCTCCTGCTTGAGTTTGGCGAAGTTACGAAACCCCTCGATGACCATCAAGCGGGTCCATTGCCGCTCCGGGGGGTTGGCCCGCAGAACAGCGGGGTCCAATCCTGCCGCCCGCAAGGCACCATCCCAGGAGCCGAATCTCTTCCTACCCTGTTGCCCCAGCGCCATCCCGACTTGGAGGATATTCTCACTATTCAGAGGGATGCTCTCCTCGTGCAGCCACAGGATCCAATCAATCACGTAATGGTGGCTCCACAACCGCTCCCAGTGCGCAATACCCGCTATCGGCCGCAGTCCGGTTTGCCCCTCCCGGTATGATTCCGATGTGGTCTCGTGGTCTCGACCGAATTCCTGGCGGTATTCCTCCCCGGTCATGCCGTGAAAGTGCTTCAGGTGTTTTCCCAGGACCACCCATGACATGCCGCAGACGGCACATTCCACATGATCTTCGTATTCAAGCACGATCTTGTAAGGATCCACCCCGGCATCAATCAGACTCCTGTGCCAGCCGCGCGGGGCCGGCCCGGCGAAGGCCAGTTCCAACAGATCCGGCCGCTCGCGTTGTACCGCGTGAATATTGAGCGGCTGTCCGGTTGCCGCTTGGGAGCGGATCCATTGGGTGAGTTCCATGGCTGGGTTGCGCCCAGCACCTTGAATGCTTGGCCCTGCGCCTGCAAGCCCGGACGCAGCTTGGGCACTTGCCGAATCCTGAGCCTCAGCCCCAGAAGCAGCTTTCCTTGTCCTCGTCCACCAGTGTCAGGAATTCCTCGAAAATCAGGGCCTCGGGCTGCGGCGGATAGGTCTGCCACTTGCGGTCGGCGCGTTGCCAAAAAATCTTCCAGCGGTTGATGCCGCGCACGTAGGTGGCCTTGGCGACCGGTCCCTCGATGATCGCGCCGGGTTCGCGCCAAGTCCGGCGGAGTTCGAAAATGACCACACTTTGGCCCTCTACCCTGAACCCGATGTCGAATTCCGCGCGGATATTCTCAGGGGGGCGTCGGGTTTCGAGAAAGTCTGACAACGCTCCCTGGATGCGGGCGGATTCAATTTTGGTGAAGGCCATGGTCAGTCGGCGGAGGGTGAAAGTGCGTCCTTCAGATCCTCGACCACCTCAAAGACACGGTCCCCATACCCCCAACCGATGCCGCCCGCCATCAACTCCACCTGTGTCAGGCGCTCGATCAGCTGCGGGTACATTTCCCGCGCCTTGCCGCGCAAGAGACCCGCCAACTCGTCAAGAGCCGACTCCAGGCTGAGGCAACTGGCGCAGGCGGCGGAATGCGCGGCTGACTCGTTCGTATTCAATGGCACCGAGCGGTGGGCTTCGCCACTCGCCGTCGGCGACAAGGCGCATCAGCATGCCGAGGGGGTGATCTGGGGTCACCTGGGCATTCGGCGGGAAATGGGAATCCCTTTCCTGACCCGGCGCTTTCAAGAGAATCATCTTGTTGCCGTTCACCTCGATTCGGACCTGGTTCCAGGTCAGGCCGTTTCCGGCATGAATCAGTGCCCGGACGGCCGAGCCACGGCCTGACTGCCGGATCCCTGCGGCGGGGAGTGGGACGAGGGAGGCTGGAGCCGTCACTCAAGTGGCCTTCGAATCGTTGTCCCGGACCATGCAGCGGTGGATCTCCTCGGTCAGATCGTTGTTGATTTTGAGCAACCTGTGGAGTTCATCCTGGATTTTCAAGAGGGATTCGGCGTCCTTGTAGGTTTGCAGCGCCTGCTTGTCGGATGCCTTGGCGGCGACTTTCTGTCCGACCATGATCACCGACAGCAAGACCAACTGGAGAAAGGTCTGGGCGATCCATGACACGATGGCGGCGGTGCCGGCTTCCAGCGCGGCGGGCAAACTGATCAGCGCGATGGCGGCGAAAACGTAGGCGCACCACATCGTGCTCACCGCGCTGGTGATTAAAACCGCCAGTCGGCCGTTGAAACCGGAATGCTCATCTTTTGTCAGATGAACGCCGGCTTTGCGCCGGTCTTCAATGCGGGGATTGGGAACGTGCGAGTGCGATTTGATCATGTGCGTGCTGCCCAATGGGCTAATGCCGGAAAATGGCGGAGTGCCGGAAAGTTGTCGACCCCGGCAGCCGCGCAGGCGGGCACACGAACCACGGTGGAGGGCCGGGTTGCCCTCCATCTGACACCGCCGCCAACCCGCCGCGTGAATCATCGGGATGCGCCCAGTTCCCCCTGCCGCGAGCGCGGCATGGGGAACTGGGGAGGACAATCCGTCTGGCGGTTAGGGCTTTTTGGCAGCTGCCTGCTTCTTGGCCTGGGTGGCGGTGTTAGTCTTGGTCTGTTTTTGCGAGGACTTCTTTTGGTTCGCTTTGGGGGATTTGTCGCCCATGGTGGTGGTGTTTGTTAGGGTGGGGCAAGCTAACGCCGACTGATTTCGGCGCATGCTTGGGCTAACGGTCCTCGCTGCCGCCGTGGATGTCAAGCCGCTCTCCAAGTATTTCGAGGGGCGGTGGCGTGAACCGCCGGCTTTGGGGGGAGGTCCTGGCGGGCCAGCGCGTCACGTTGAGGCGAATTGAGCTGAAAAGCCACCGCGTTGGGGTGGATGGTGGCAAGAAGCCACAGCGACAGTGATTGCCACTGGCATCCACTTGGCAGTGGTACCTGGCAACGCTGCAAGAATCGCCAGGGATGAGGAGTATCGCCCCGGCATGAAGGCATTGTGCAAACTCCTGGCTGCGCTGATCTTGGGGTCCGCGTCCGCGCGGTCTGGTACCGCCGAGCTCGTTACGGTGCGTCCTGCTGATACTGGTGCCGCCCTGGTCAACCGCAGCATGGGCTGGACCCTGCACTTCTACTCTAACGTTCCGACCAACTACGGGTCACAACTCGATCCTGCGGACACGGTTGACGATTTTCCGGGCCTGTCTACCGTCTATCTGCGCATCCCATGGGCGTATATCGAGCCGGCAGAGGGCCGCTTCAACTGGGCGATTCTCGACACACCGGCGCAGCGCTGGATCGCCAAAGGCAAACACATTGCCTTGCGCTTGACCTGCTCCGAGAACTGGATGAAATTCGCCACGCCAGAGTGGGTCAAGCAGGCCGGTGCCAAGGGTACGTTCTATCAATTCGGCAAGGGCCGGGTGGCCGACGGCGGGTGTTGGGACCCGTTTTTCGACGACCCGGTTTTCCTCGGCAAGCTCGACAAATTTCTCGCTGCAGCCGCCGCCCGCTACGACGGCAATCCCAATGTTGAATTCGTCGACATCGGCTCGTTCGGGCTGTGGGGGGAGGGCCACACCTTCATGAGCAGCCAGCAGGACCAATTGGCCACCCAAAAGAATCACGTCGACCTTCACGTCAAGCACTTCAAGCGCACCCAGCTTTGCATCAGCGACGACTTCGCGGGGCACGACAGCCCCGGCCTGCACTTTCCCATCACCGACTACGCGCTGGCCAACGGGGTGACGCTGCGCGACGACAGCATTCTGGTCCAGCCCCCGCCTCGCTCGTGGTATCATGCGGAGATGGCCCAGGCGTTCTGGCCCAAGCTGCCGGTGGTCCTCGAACACGAGCACTACGGCGGCTCCAAGGAGCGCGGCGCGTGGGACGGCAAACTCCTGCTGAAATCCGTCGAGGACTATCATGCGAGCTTCATGTCGATCCACTGGTGGCCGCGGATTCTTCTGGCGGAAAACCGCGAGATCATCGGGCAAATCAACATGCGCATGGGCTATCGGCTGCAGCCGGTGGAGGTGACTTGGCCCGTCAACGTGGTCATCGGCAAGGAGTTCGAGGTCCGCTCGACGTGGTCGAACAAGGGGGTGGCACCGTGCTACCCCGGCGGCTTTCCGGCCCTGACGCTGAAGGATGCCAAAGGCGGCTTGGTGGCGGTTTTGAGCGATGAGTCCCTTGACGTGCGCAACCTTCAGGTGGGCTCCGCCACCGCCCCTCCCACCACGCCGCACGTGAGCCGGTTTGTGGTCGGCTTGGTGGCACCCATCACCCGGCCGGGCACCTGTGACGTGTTCATTTCGGTGGGTGACCGCGACGGCACGCCACGGGTTGCGCTGCCACTCAAGGACGATGACGGGCAACACCGCTACCGCTTGGGAACCATCACCCTAACGGCCGGAAACTAGCGCCTCGCAGGCGTTTTCTCCGCCAGCCAAGGGGTTGTTCTTGCGCGCCGAAGCGGGCTGACTTATCCTGCTTGGCAGGGGCGTTCCGCGGTGGGATGTCCTGACCGGTTAGCCGTCGTGAAAATTTCCTGTCCCAATCCATCCTGCTGTCAGCATTTGAGCGGCCCCAAGTCGCTGCTCGGGTGCCGCTTCGCCTGCCCGGCCTGCGGTCACTCATTCATCTGGAGCGATTGTTTCCACGTTGGCGACGCGTTTATCATCTATGACTTGGAGACCACCGGCCTCTATCCGGAATCCGACGAGTTCATCCAGATTGCGGCAGTTAGATTGCGGGCCGGCTGCCTGTGCCCGGCGGAATCCTTCTTCAGCTTTGCCCGGCCGCGGCAACGCATCTCGTCATTCATCACCAGCTACACGGGCATCAGTAACGACGATGTGCGGGATGCGCCGCGGCCCGAAGAAGTCCTCTGCGGCTTCTCCCGCTGGGCCGGCGAGTCCACCCTCATCGCGCACAACGGCAAGCGCTTCGATGGCAAATTTCTCGAGGCAACGTGCCGCCGCCACCAGTTGCCGACACGCGAAACCCAGTGCATCGACTCGATTCACATTTCCAAAATGCTCTTCGGCAATACCCGGGGCACCGGCCATTCCCTCGATCACGTGAAGTCGCGGCTCGGGCTGCGCGACACCGCCATGCGCCGGCACGACGCCCGTGGCGACGTGGATTTGTTGGGCAGGGCGGTCGAGGAGATGTCCCGCCGGCTAGGCCTGGATCCGGCATTCAACGGCGTGCCACGCCACGCCACCCTGCTGCCCAACTCCTAGCCATTCTCGGAGGCCGGCTCAAGGGGCGGAGCAAGGGGCTGCGATCTCCGGATCGCCGAAGCCCATGCTGAGCCCATGGGTGGTCCTAATCGCTTCTTATTGGCCCCTCATGGTCCAAAACGCATGGAGTCACGAATGGAGTTGACAAATTATCCGGTTGCTCCTATCGGTTCCAGCATGACGCACACCAAAGCCTATTCCGCAGTTGCCGCCACTTCGCCGCTTGCGCCCGCCACCATCTCACGCCGCAATCCCGGCCCGCACGATGTTCAGATCCAGATCCTTTTTTGCGGCGTTTGCCACACCGATTTGCACATCGCCCGCAATGAGTGGGGGGGCACCACCTATCCCTGCGTGCCCGGCCATGAAATTGTCGGCCGCGTCATCAATGCCGGCTCTCACGTCAAAAATTTCAAGGAAGGCGATATCGTCGGGGTCGGCTGTATGGTCGATTCCTGCCGCACCTGCGAAAATTGTCAGGACGGGTTTGAACAATTCTGCGACAAGGGAGCGATTTTCACATACAATGCGCCCGACAAACACCTTGGCGGCATGACCTACGGTGGATATTCTGACAGCGTGGTTGTCGACGAAGCCTTCGTGCTGCGCATGCCGGCAAATCTCGATCTGGCTGCCAGTGCGCCGCTGCTCTGCGCCGGCATCACGACGTATTCGCCGCTGCGCCACCATAAAGTCGGCAAGGGCCAGAAAGTCGGCATTGTCGGCTTGGGCGGGCTTGGCCACATGGGCGTGAAACTCGCCCATGCGTTTGGTGCGCACGTCGTGGTCTTCACCACCTCTCCGGGCAAGGTGGAGGATGCGCTGCGCTTGGGCGCGGACGAAGTGGTGGTTTCCACCAACACAGACGAAATGAAAAAGCATGGCAGCAGTTTTCATTTCATACTCGACACCGTTGCTGCATCCCACGACATCAACGCCTACTTCGCGTTGCTCAAGCGCGACGGCAACCTCACGCAAGTGGGCGTCCCTGCGGAGCCGCTGCCGGTGCAGGTGTTCAGTCTCCTCCACAACCGCCGCAGCTTTTCGGGGTCGCTCATTGGCGGCATTCGCGAGACGCAGGAAATGCTCGACTTCTGCGGCGAGCACGGCATCACCTCCGACATCGAACTCATCCCTATCCAGAAAATCAACGAAGCCTACGAGCGCTTGCTCAAGAACGATGTGAAATACCGCTTCGTCATCGACATGGCCTCGCTGAAATGATTTGAAGCGGTCCTGGCGCCCGATTCCGACCACAGGCTACGGCAGCGTGCAAGGGGACTGCGGGCAGGGGCAGGATGGTGAGGAGTACGGACGTCTGGGCAGAAATGATGGCTTTCATTCTGGCTTTCAGTTTTTCCGGCCTGTGGATGGGCGCCGCAGCTACAGCGCGACGAGCAGGCCGCTGCGGATCGACTCGGCCTCGGCCTCGCAAATTTCCACGGCGCTGGCGCCGTCGCTGGCGGTGACGATGGTGGGTGCCTGGCTGGAGGCGATGCATTCAATCATATAACTGAGCTCGGCCAGATATCCGTCGCCGGGGGCGACCTCGATGGTGCGCGCTGGCTGGCCATTTTCGAACAGGCGCAGGCCGTCGGTGCTGCGGTTGCTGTTGAAGTCAACCATGCCGTTCTCGAAAATGACGGTGAAGGCCATCTCGAAGCCGTGCCCCTCGCCCATCACCCAACTGCCTTCCGCAGATACCGCCGCGCCACCCTCGACCTGGTATTGCGCCACCACGTGGTCGATCGCCCCGCTGTAATAACTGAAACCCTGGGCAAAGACCCCGCTTGGCCGGCCAAAACAATATTGTACAAAGTCCGCGTCGTGAATGTGCAGGTCGAGGATGGCGCCACCCGATTTCGAGCCGTCGAAAAAATGCTCGCGGCCCCAGGCCGGCGGTTCTGACACCCGGCGGAAACGCGCTGCCAGCACCCGGCCGTAGGTCTGCTGAGCAATGGCCTGCTTGAGCCAGGCATACTCGGGCCAGAACCGGATGCACATGCCGGGCATGAAGTAGCCCTTGGCATCGGTCGCTGCGGCGGCTATCTCGCGGGCGGCAGCGGCGGTGCGGGCTAACGGCTTTTCGCAGATCACGTGCTTGCCGGCCTGCAGCGCGGCGATGGCCAGTTTGGGATGCGCCAGCGTAGGCACACAGATATCTATCAGGTCGATGGTCGGATCGGCTAACAACTCGGCCAGATCGCGGGTCGCCTTCACCCGGGTCATGTCGAAGGTGAGTGTGTCGTCGCTGCCGATGTTGCCGCCGGGGGCTGCCAGCACGCCATCGACGGGCAGGCGCGAGGCATCGCAGAGTGCGACGATGCGGGCGTTGGGAATGTTGCGATAGGCCTTGATATGGGTGATGCCCATGAAACCCAGTCCGACGACGGCGACGTTGGTCATGATTTTGTTAGCAATAAATGGGTGATGTGCTCGCGGCCGGCGGCGATATCGGCGCCGCGCGCGGCACCGGCTTCGCGCTCGAAGCAGAAAAAGCCGCGATAGTCGATGGCGGCCATGGTGGCGAAAAACGCCGGCCAGTCGACCTGGCCGCTGCCGATGGCCACCTCAGAGCCCCAGGTGCCGGGGATTTGGGTGACGGTGGCGTCCTTGAGGTGGCAGGACTTGACGCGGTGGCCGATGGTGCGGAGGGCGGCGATGGGATCGCCGTTGTTGTAAAGCAGCATGTTGGCGGGGTCGAAATTCACCGCCACGTTGGGTTCGGCGAGGTGGTCGAGAAAGGTGACCAGCGAGGCGGCGCTTTCCTGGCCGGTTTCGCAGCACAGGGTCAGGCCGTGGTCGGCGAACAGGCGCGCCACCTGCCGCATCCGGTCGAGCATTTTGGCGAATGCCGGGTCCTCCGGTTCGTGCGGCAGGAACCCGGCATGAGTCATCACGATTTCCAAGCCGAGTTGGCGGGCCATGCGGGCGGTGATCTGGAGGTTGTTCCAGTTGGCCGCCCAGGTGGCGTCGGGCACCAGGCCGCCACTGCGGCGGATGCTCTCCAGTGAGGTGTAGTCCTCGCCGACCGTGCGAAACATCCCCGACACGATCCGGATGCCCGCGTCGGCGAACACGGCCGGCAGGTCGCCCCAGACGGCGGCATTTTCGCGCAGCGGATCGAGATCGAGTTGGCAGTGCAGGATGCCGAGGTCACGCAACTGGCGGGCAAGGTCGGCGGGATCGGTGGGTCGTAGGGACCAACTGCACACCGCAAGGCGGGACAGGACGGATGGGCTGGATTCTGGCTGACTCATGGGCTAAGGCACTTGGCTGGAGAGAACTCGAAGAAGGGAGAAGTGCCGAGAACAGGGCTCGAACCTGCAAGGGTTGCCCCTCTTGATCCTTAGTCCGTTAATAAGTTCGCAACTCATTGCATTTCAATGGGTGAATTTCAGGTGATACACGTTAATTCTTAACATTCCGGCGATTCCGGGCACTTTGGGCACAGGAACAACCCCTGAAAACCGATGCCAAGACTGACCACGCGCGAACCTGTTTTTGATAAATCTCGCACACGCTGGAAGGTTATGATTCCAGCCAGCACGACGTCAACCGGAAATAAAATCCGCTCGTGGCACCGGACACGGGAGGGGCCGCACACGCCTAGCCGAACCCCAACTGGACGATACCCTCGACCTCGTTGCCGCCAGAACCCGCCCGCAAGCCCCCCGGCGAAAACGCTGCCCGGTCTAACAATCAAGGCGGCAGCCAAGAATGCAAGCGCATCCCAGCCTCGGCGTGCACAGCGGGGCCTTGATTGCGGAATCGCTGGCGGAACCACCTGCGGCTTTACATTGCAAGGGAAGCACTGGTAGGATGAACTCTTCCAAGCATGGCGAGACTCCCGGCACTCATGTTCCTCCTCTGTCTCCCGTTTGCGGGGGGCTCCGTGACGGCCGCCCCGGCATCCGAACTCACCACCGTCGCCGAAGTCCGGGCGCTCGGTGGAGCCGGGGAATTCGTCGAGCATTCGGTCCGTCTTCGCGGCGTCATCCTGTTGGAGTTGGCAGTGGATCCAACGACGGGGTTGGATGCCTTCATGTTCGCGGACGCCAGTGCCTCGATTTACGTCGCCTCGCCGCCCGGCCGCATTTCCGGCTTGAAACGGGGCGATCTGCTTGAAGTCCGCGGACTTGCGGCGCGCGGCGATTTCGCTCCCATTGTGGTGGCCAGCGGAGTCACCGCCCAGGGAACCGGCGCAATTCCGCCGCCTGCGCCTGTGACTTTCGATCAACTGGCCACGGGCCGTTTCGACGGACAATATGTGGAAATTTCCGGCATTGTCAGAAGCTCCAGGCAGGCGGCCCCGCCGGATTCCCGGGCGCTTGCCGAATTGTCTATCGGCGGCGGGCGGCTGGTCGTGAACTCGCAGGATGGGCAGGCGCAGAGCTTGCCAGTGGATTCCGAAGTCAGGGTGACGGGAGTCGTCTTCCAACAATTCAGCCGCACCGGTCAGGCGATCCATCCCTTCCTGGTAGTGCCCTATGGGGTTCCCATTGTCATCACGCGGCCCCCGCCTGCCGATGTGCCCTTGCGGCGGATCGACCGCCTCATGGCATTCTCCAGTGAGGGTGCCCCCGGGCACCGGGTGCGCATCCGCGGGGTAGTCACCCACCATCAGCCGGGAGAGTCGCTCTGGCTGGAGGAAGACAGTCATGGCATCCGGGTCCATCTGCATGAGTCGGCCGCCTACACTGTCGGGGAGTCGGTGGAGGTTGTGGGCTTCGCCGTTCAGGGAAACTACTCACCGGAAATGGAAGATGTGTCGGTGCTTCGTCTGGCGCTCGCGAATCCCCCCAGGCCTACGGTTCTGAAAACCTAGGCGGAAGCGCTGGAGCATGATGGCGGTTTGATTACGCTGGAAGGAAAGCTAATCGAGGAAATGCGGGTGCCGCTGGGTTTCCGCTTGGTGCTCCGGGATGCGGCGGGGGATTTTGTGGCGCATTTACGGACGGATGGCGACCCCCCGGGGCCGGCATGGGAGATCGGCTCGCGGGTGAGAATTGCGGCCATCTGTAGCATTTCAAAAATCCCTCCGAGTGAATTTCCCGGAACAGTGGTCCCCCGCGATTTCGAATTGATCCTGCGCTCGCCGGCCGACGTGCAGGTCATTGAAACGCCACCTTGGTGGAATGCCGAACGCAGGTCGTGGCTCTTGGCCGGCATCGTCGTCGCCCTCGTGCTGGCCATTCTCGGCGTCGTCTGGGCGGCCCGCCGCAACCAGCGCCTGTCCACCGACTCGCGCCGACAGGCCGAGGCCGAATTCGCCGCCATCCTGGTCGAGCGCAATCGCATCGCCCGCGAAATCCACGACACCCTGGCACAGGGGCTCGGCGCCATTTCCGTTCATCTTAAAATGGTCACGGACCATATTCCCGCGGGCACCAAGGCGGCCGTGCATCTCGCCGAGGCGCGCAACCTGACCCGCGAAAGCCTCACCGAGGCCCGCACTTCCATTTGGAACATGCGCTCGCAGGCCTTGGAAACCGGGGACTGCTCCGACGCCATCGCCGGCGTGCTCGATCGGCTCACCGACAGCGAAGGCATTGAGGGGCATTTTTCCGTCGCGGGCGAGCCGATCCGGTTGCCGCCCGTGGCGGAAAACAACCTGCTGCGCATCGCCCAGGAGGCGATCGCCAATGCGGTCAAACATGCCCGGGCCACCCGCATCGATGTCAGCCTGGCTTTCGCCCGCGAGGAGATCCGTCTCGAGGTGAGCGACAACGGCTGCGGGTTTGACCCGTCCGTGCCGCCTCCGGTCGGTTCCCACTTTGGATTGATGGGCATGCGGGAGCGGGCGGCCGAGACGCACGCCACGCTCACCATTGAGAGTGTCCGAGGTAAGGGAACGGTGGTTCTCTTCGTATTGCCCGTATCTTTCGCCGCGCACAACCATTCCTGAAATCCGCTGCTCTCATGCCAATCCGCATTCTCATCGTTGACGATCACCCGGCTCTCCGGGCCGGGCTTAAGGCATTGTTGTCTAACGAAGACGACCTGGAAGTCATCGCGGAAGCCGCCACCGGGGAGGAGGGGTTAGCGAGCTTCCTGTTGCACCGGCCGGACATTGTGCTGATGGACCTGCGCCTGCCGGGGCTCAGCGGAGTGGATGCGATCCTCGCGATCCGGGCGAAGGATCCCGCGGCCCGGATCATCGTCAATACGATCTACGATGCCGACGAGGACATTTATCGTGCCCTCCAATCCGGCGCCAGTTCCTACCTGCTGAAGGACATGTTTAAGGAGGAGGTTTTTGCGACCATCCGCTCGGTCTATGCCGGGCAAGCGGTGCTGCCCTCGCAGGTTGCCCAGCGGCTCAGCGAGCGGCTCCAGCGCCCGGAACTCACGTCCCGCGAACTGGCGGTGCTCGAATTGCTGACCAAGGGCCGCAGCAACAAGGAGATCGCCGATGACCTCGGCATCAGTGAGGACACGGTGAAGTTCCGCCTCAAGGGCCTGTTTTTGAAGCTCGGCGTTCTGGACCGCACCGCCGCCGTCATCAGCGCGGTCCGCCGCGGCATCGTGCATCTGGAGTGAGCGGGTTCTTGTTTCCGCTTTATGCGGGAAATTTTCCTCTGCCGGCGTGGTAGCTAGATAGGAAAATAGAAATCACGGATTTCACGGAATACACGGATAAAGAAAGAGTTATGAATTTTTGCGTTAAAACGAGCATTGAATGAGCGATTTCCATATAGCCAGAACTCAGTGTTC
>CAIVSK010000068.1 GCA_903908495.1 Akkermansiaceae bacterium | reverse complement strand
TCCGATGATGTCCACCGGCGTTCCTTTGCCGTCGTGCATCAGGATGGTCCGCACGTTGAAATGCGTCTGGAGCAGCGACAAAATCATGAAGTCCGCAGGATTGAGCGTCTTGGGCAGATCGACCTTCGCCTTGTTGACGGTGAAGCCCCCGCCGCCCGATTCGCCATGTTCCATGCGGAACAGCGCGGAGTCGATGTTGTGGCGGGTCATGAGTTCCTGAGCCTTGGATAGAGCGACCTTGGCCTCGTTCTCGGTGGAACCGCGTGAACTTCCCGGCCAGCGCGGTGCAGACCCAGGATTACGACGGGCTGCGCGACAACCAGGCGGTCGTTAATCTAACGACCAGTCTGGCCACCGTGGATTTCGGCTATCAACCGCTGGGCACCGGGGCCATTGGCAACCTGGTCTGGCTCGACACTAACAACAATGGGGTGAAGGACAGCACTGAATCCGGCATCGATGGGGTCACCGTGCAGTTGTATCGTTCGACGCAGACGCCCGGCGTGGACACGCCGTATGCGAGCACCACCACTGCGGGCGGTGGCTTGTATGGCTTCAGCTCACTGCCGGCCACGACGTGGGTCGTCTACATTCCCGCCGCCAATTTCACCGGAGTGGGTGCCTTGGTTGGCACGCCGCTTTCCAACACCACCACCACCGCCAACAATATCTCCGGCAGCACGGTTTCTAACACATCCACCTCGGTCACCCAACAACTCAGCATCACCAGCGCCAACGTCACTCACGTCGACTTCATGTTCAACTCGACGGTGAATTACGATTTTGGCGACCTGCCGCTGAGTTATGGCATGACCACCCTCGCGCAGGACGGCGCGCGGCACATCATCCCGGGGGGCGGCAGCACCGTCTATCTCGGGACCACCCCGCCCGACGCTGAAATCGACGGCCAGCCGACGGCCCTCGCCAATGGTGACGACCTCTCCGGCAGCGATGATGAAGACGGCGTGGTGGCGTATTTGCCCGCCACCTGGAGCGATGGCACCGTGGCCTCCGGTCACGGCGGCAGAATCCAGGTCACCGTCAACGGCAGCGGTTGGCTGGTCGGCTGGATCGACTGGAATCACAACAGCAGTTTCCTCGATGCCAGCGAAATGGTCGTCAGCCAAGCCGTCAGTACCGGCGTCTACACCCTCAGCTTCGATATCCCGGCCGGCACCATCAGCGCAGGGGTATCGCAAAGCTGGCTGTCGCGCTTCCGCGTGTTCACCGCGGCCCCGACCCTCCCGTTGTATAGCTTCACCGGTGAGGCCACCGACGGTGAGGTGGAGGACCACCTGCTCGAGAAACTGGTTGCAGGCTCGATCGGCGACCTGGTCTGGAGTGATGCTAACAACAATGGTGTTGTAGAAGCCGGCGAGCCCGGCCTCGGTGGCGCAACCGTGGTGTTGCGCAACGCCTCCAATGTCATCGTCGGCACCCAGGTGACCAGCGATGGTACCGTTGACGTCGATGGCGACGGCATCATCGATCCGCTGGGTTACTACCGGTTCCGCGGGCTGGCGGCCGGGACCTACACGGTCACCGTTACCCCGCCGAGCGGATACAACCCGAGTTACGACGAAAATGGCGTCGCCACCCCCAGACCGTGGACCCCATGAGCCCTTCCTCCAGATCCAGCACTCCGCTCCACCTTATGAAATTCAAGTTTCTCCTGACCCTCATGCTGCTCACGACCCTGAGCCCGCTGAGCCACGCCGCTGTGACCATCAACTGGGGCAGTGAGGCCTTCAGTACCCTTTTGGATAGCAAGGGCGTGCCGCTGGAC
>CAIVSK010000067.1 GCA_903908495.1 Akkermansiaceae bacterium | reverse complement strand
CGTCCGTGCTGCCGATATTGCTGGTCAAACCGGCCACCGTGGCGACCTGCCCGGACGGCGTGACCTCGCGAATCGCATCATTATATGTGTCCGCCACGTAGACATTGCCGCTGCTGTCCAAGGCCAGGCCTTCCGGGATGTTGAAATGCGCACCGCTACCCACCCCGTCCGTAAAGCCGCGGAGACCTGCTGTGCCCGCCAAGGTGCTCACGACCCCGGCCGCCGTGACCAGCCGGATTTCGCTGTTGCCGGTATCCGCCACGTAGAGGTTGTTCGAACTGTCCACGGCGACCGCGTTGGGGGCATTGAATCGCGCGAGGATGAGCTGTCCGTTCCTGCTGAGAGTGCTTCTGTCCGTGGGAGAACCCGCCGCGGTGGTCACCATCCCGGACGACGTGATTTTCCTGATCGTGTTGTTGCCGGTGTCCGCAACGTACAGATTGCCCTGGCTGTCAAACGTCAGACCGGCGGGGTTGTTGAACTGCGCGGCACCGCCCGTGCCATTCGCATAACCGGCATTGCCCGCCGAACCTGCCAAGGTGCTCACCACGCCGCTATAGGTGGTATATGCCGCTCCGCCCGGGGTGACCTTCCGGACCGTATTGTTGCCGTAATCCGCCACATAGAGGTTGCCGGAGCTGTCCACCGCCAGACCGCAGGGATTACTGAATTGCGCCGCCGAGCCCGTCCCATCCAAGTGCCCTTTGATGCCTACGGTGCCGGCCAAAGTGGTGACCACGCCGGCGGATGTGACCATGCGAATTGTTTCATTACCGGTATCCGCCACGTATAGGTTTCCCTTATTATCAACGGCAACGCCTTCCACCACAGCAAACAAACCCGCAGTGCCGGTGCCGTCCGTGCTGCCTGCGACTCCTGCCGTGCCGACCATGGTGGTCACCACGCCGGCCGAGGTGATTTTTCGGATGGTGTAATTGAAGGCATCCGCCACATATACATTGCCGCCGCTGTCGACCGTCAGACCCAGGGGATTGTCAAACAACGCCGCGGTCCCGGTTCCATTGGTACTGCCGCTGGTTCCCGCCGCCCCCGCCAGTGTGGTCACCACCCCGGTCGGCGAGACTTTGCGAATCGTGTGGTTGCTGGTATCGGCCACATAAACGTTGCTCGAGCCGTCAACGGCGACGTCCCCCGGCAGGGCGAATCGGGCGGCGCTGCCCGTCCCGTCCGCACTGCCTTCGTACCCCGGGGAACCGGCCAATGTGGTCACCACGCTGGCTGGGGTAACCTTGCGAATCGTGCAATTGTAGGTGTCGGCCACATAGACATTGCCCGAGCCATCCACTGTGATGCCGATGGGCGAGTCAAAGCGGGCGGCGCTGCCCGTTCCATCCGCGCTGCCGAAGTATCCTGCGGAGCCGGCCAGCGTGGTCACCACGCCGGCCGCGGTGATCTTCCGGATCACATGGTTGAAAGTGTCGGCCACATAGACGTTGCCCGAGCTGTCCACCGCCGTTCTGCGAGGCGCGTAAAAACGCGCGGCCGTGGCCGTCCCATCCGTGCTGCCCTTGCTGGGCGCCATGCTCAAACCCGCCAGCGTCGTCACCGCGCCGGCCGGGGTGATCTTCCGGATCGTATTGTTGACGGCGTCGGCCACATAGACGTTGCCCGAGCTGTCCACCGTTATGCCGATGGGAGTGTCAAATCGCGCGGCCTGACCGGTGCCATCGGTATAACCGATGGCGCCCGGCAATCCCGCCAGTGTGGTCACCACGCCGGCCGTAGTGACCTTCCGGATCGTGCAGTTGCCGGTGTCGGCCACGTAAAGATTGCCCGCACTGTCCAAGGTCAGGCCGGCGGGATCGAAGAATCGCGCCGCCGAGCCCGTGCCGTCGGTGCTGCCGATGTTACCCGGAGAACCCGCCAGCGTGGTCACCACGCCGGCCAGCGTGATCTTCCGGATCGTGCTGTTATTGGTATCCGCCACATAAAGATTGCCCGCGCTGTCCACCGCCACGGTGGCCGGCCGGTTGAATTGTGCGTTGATATAGGCCGAGTCCACACTTCCGATGCTCGCCAATCCCGCCACGGTCGTGAACGTATAGGGAGTGTAGTTGGTCTGCCCTACGGCCAGCGCCGGCAAAAGGACGGCCAGCAAGAAAAGAGAGCGCTGCAAAAGCGAGGCGGATTTTACGCCAGATGCACGGTAGGGATGGCAGGTGCCTGTTATCATCATGGGTCGACCAAATGAGACGGAGTAGCAAGCAGTACGAAAATAAACCCCGACCGCGAACAAAATAGTTTGTTTCATTTATCTAGGGCAAGACTCTCCTTTCAGGGGGAAAAATCACCATCATGGGAGGAAAAGACGCGGGTAAGAGCCTGGCACACGCCATGAAAGGACATTACGTGGAGCGGCCCGTGGACCGAACGGCTCTTTTCTCCCATCATGGAGGTCCACACCGACGCAGGCTCCACCGCATCGCCGACAACGAGTCGGGCCAAAATGAGAGAGATGACGGCCAAATAGGGGCGGGAACGCCGCCATGGGGGACGCTCTTGCTGGCGACCGTTTCCCCCGAAGACGACCGCCTTCATCAATATGCGCGGTCCGCCGGATGGCTTCAGGTGGTTCCGTCTCCCGCAAAACTCATGTTGCCCTCGCCAAAAAGCTCACCGTCGTCCATGTTAGCCGTCTTTCAGAACATTGCCATGATCGCGCCAAGTCCCATCACCGGAATGCCGCCTGCCCCGGCTGAGTTCGATTTTGCGCTCGTCCGGAAATACAACGTTCCAGGACCGCGATATACTTCCTACCCTACCGCGCCGCAATTCACGGAGGCTACGCCGCCGGCCGCGCTCACGGAGGCCATCCGCCGGGACAATCAAGACGCCCGGCGTCCACTCTCGCTCTATTTTCACCTGCCTTTCTGTGAAACCCTCTGCTGGTTCTGCGGTTGCACGACGGTCATCACCCTCAAGCGCGATGCTGCCTCCGTCTATCTCGACTATTTGGAAAAAGAACTGGCGCTGATCCAGCCGTTCCTGAATCCATCACGCCGCGTCGCCCAGATGCATTTCGGCGGCGGCACACCGACCTTTCTGCCGCCGACGGTGATCCGCAGGCTGGGCGATGCCATCCATTCGCGCTTCAAGTTTGCCGACGACTCGGAAAACAGCGTTGAGGTCGATCCGCGCCGCATCACCCGCGACCACGTCCGCGCCTTTCGCGAGCTCGGCTGCAACCGCGCTTCGCTCGGCGTGCAGGATACCAACCCGGCGGTGCAACTGGCCGTTCACCGCGTCCAGCCGATGGACGTGACCGGCCAGGCCTTCGAGTGGATGCGCGCGGAGGGCTACCATTCCATCAGCATCGATCTGATCTATGGCCTGCCGCACCAGACCGCGGAGTCGTTCGCCCGCACCATTGACGAGGTGCTCACGCTGCAACCCGACCGTCTGGCCGTGTTCAGTTATGCGCACGTCCCTTGGATCAAACCCTCCCAGCGCATTTTTGAGAAACAGGCCAACCTGCCCTCCACCGAGGAGAAACTAAAGATGTTAGCCACCGCCGTGCGCAAGCTGACCGAGGCCGGCATGGTGTACATCGGCATGGACCACTTCGCCCGCGCCGACGACGAACTGGCGATCGCCCAGCGCGAGGGCACGCTCCAACGCAATTTCCAAGGCTACAGCACGCATGCCG
>CAIVSK010000066.1 GCA_903908495.1 Akkermansiaceae bacterium | reverse complement strand
CTCGCTCTCGCTTGGCCCACTTTACCCCTGAGGGCGAGGTGCATCTGCTGGGTCATGTGCCGCGCCTTGGCACCGCCCATGCGGGCGGATAAGTGGGTCGGCCGAGGCCGTCCGACCCTACCGGCGGATGGCTCAGTCAATGACGCACGCCGGTTTCGGCCGCTGACCGACCATCCACTCGTAGACTTCGATCATCGACTTTCCGATCGGCTTCCAAGTGTAGTTCTGCTCGATGAGTGCGCGGCCGCGGACGCCCATGGCGTGGAGCTCTGCGGGGTCCATCGCGAACGCCTGTCGCAGCGCCACCACCAAGGGATCGACGCCGGTGTCGATCCACCAGCCGCAGGCGTGGGTTTCCAGCTCCTGCCAGGGGGTGGCGTGGGTGGTGATGACCGGCACTTCGCAGCTCAGCGCCTCGGCGATGACCAGCCCGAAGTTCTCGCTGAATGACGGCAGCACAAACAAGTCGGAGTCGCAGTAGATCCGGGTCTTCGCCTCGCCCATCACTTCGCCGGGGAAATGAATCAGCGCGTCGAGTCCGTGCTGGCGCACCGCCGCCTGGACTTCCGCCAGGTGGCCGTTTTCATCGGGCCCGACGATAAGCAACTCCCAACCCGGTGGTTGCAGGATGTGCCAGGCCTCGACCAAATTGAGCAGGCCCTTTTTTGGATGGATCCTCGACAAAAAAATCGCCCGACGCGCTCGTCCTGCCACCGGCGGCGTGCGTGGCAACGGCATGGCGGGGATTTCCACTCCGTTGGGGACCATGGCAATCGGCGTGCGATAGCCTGCCAACCGAATGCTCTCGGCCTCCATCATCGAGGTGGCCCGGATGCACGCGGCGCCACGCAAACATGGCCCCTGATAGAGCAGGGTCGCCAGCCATTTCTTGAGTCGCGACTGGCCCAACGACCACGGCTCGAGCATCCCGTGGGGTGAAACCAGATAGGGAGTCCGGTGGGTCTTGGCCCACCACCAGGCGGCGAGTGCCGTGTACCTCCAAAGTCCGTGCAAGTGCAGCACCTCGGGGCGCTCCCGTGTCATCGCGGAGTACAGGCCGGGGGTGTAGCCGAAGCGTTCCGGCCCGAGCACCGGGAACGTGACTACGGGAATGGGTGCCCAGTCGCCAACGTCATCCGCCGTCATGCTGTCGCGAGGTGCCAGTACCGTCAGCCGGGCGCGACTGATGGCCCCGACCACTTGAGACAAATGCCTCACGCTCTCGAAAAGGCCCCCGGCCAGACGCGACACCGATTGGGTCACATGCACAATTTTGATATTAGGCATAAGATATCATTAGCGGGCATAGACCGCGTGGTATTGCTCGGCGATCCTGCCGATTTCGAAGCTGCGGGCGTGGGCGGCCCGCGCGGCCTCGCCCATCCGGGTCATCGTCGCCGGGCTGTCGTACAGCGACTCGAGTGCCTCCGCCAATTCATCGGCCGAGCGCTCGACGACAATGCCCGTCACGCCGTGGTCCAAAATCTCGCGCACGCCGCCGGTGGCGGTGGCCACCACCGGCAACCCGAT
>CAIVSK010000065.1 GCA_903908495.1 Akkermansiaceae bacterium | reverse complement strand
GCAATTGGCAGATAATCAAGCGAAAGTCGATCATAAAGTTCATTTATTTTTTCTAAATGATGGCTACAAATGAAATCGAAAAAAAGAGATTCGCCTACGGGAATAAGGGTTCCGTGTCATTTAAGCCAAGAATGCCCGTCATGGGCTCGCGGTGCTCCTCCTACTTCACTTCGGATTCCGCTCTGGCCTCGTCCGGCTCTGGGAACAAGTCGCACAGGATCGGCCGCATGCAAGGGTTTTTTTTGATTTTTTTTACCTCAGGACACTTTAGGGACCTGCGTCCTGCTGCCGATTATCCTGGTGGCTTCAGGCATGCGCGTCAGGGCGCGGTGATTCCCAGGGTGGAAAAAATGCGGGTGAGAAACTCGCGTCCCTCAGGAGTCCCCTCGTGGGGGGCCCAGGGTGCGGAACTCCCCTCGGTATGCGGCACAAACGGGCCTTCCTTGATTTCATAAACCACCGAGCCGGATTCGAGCGAGGTGAGCATGTGGAACGAGTTTTCCTCGAATTCCAACCCCAGATTGCCGCTGGCGGAATTCAAGATAAAGTGATCGCGAATCGAGCCGTCGTCGTTGAACACCACCGCCAGCACGGTGCCGCGCAACAACACAAAGGATTCCTCTTTCGTGACGTGCTTGTGCGGCCGGATGTACGTCCAGGGTTCCAAGGCGTTGAGCAGGCGTTGGACGGGGTCCTCCAGTTGCGGATGAAAATTATGGTTCATCCGCAGCCGTGGCGAGAGCTTGGCCTTGGATGTTACCTCGTCGAGGAGTCGTTGGTCGATCTTGATCATTTTCTAGGGATCTGGTGATGGAATGAGGACCCGTACAGGCCGCCTGGAAAACAGGCTTCCAGCCTGTGAGGGAGGACAGCGCGCCCCGCCTGTCCGCCTATGAAATGACAGGCTGGTAGCCCGTCGGTCATGACAGGGAAGGATGCCGTCCTCCTGATGGGAAGAAGGGCACGGGCGGGTGCGCCCGTGCCCCTCCGCCTCTAATCAATAGCGGTATTGGTCGGCCTTGTACGGGCCTTCCACCGGCACGCCAATGTAGTCGGCTTGCTCGGGGGTGAGCTTGGTCAGCTTGACGCCGATTTTAGCGAGGTGGAGGCGGGCGACTTCCTCGTCGAGGACCTTCGACAACACCATGACCTGCCCGGCTTGATAGGTATCCTTGTTTTTCCACAGATCGATCTGGGCCAGGGTCTGGTTGGTAAAGCTGTTAGACATGACGAAGCTCGGGTGGCCGGTGGCGCAGCCGAGGTTGACCAAGCGGCCTTCCGCGAGCATGTAAATGCTGTTGCCGGTGGGGAATGTGTACTTGTCCACCTGTGGTTTGATGTTTTTGCGAACCACGCCGGGGGCGTTGTTGAGCTTGTCGATCTGGATCTCGTTGTCGAAGTGGCCGATGTTGCACACGATCGCCTGGTCCTTCATTTTCTCCATGTGCTCGAGCCGGATGATATCCTTGTTGCCGGTGGTGGTCACATAGATGTCGCCCCAGCCGAGGGTATCTTCGACGGGCAGCACGCGGAACCCTTCCATGGCGGCTTGCAGCGCGCAGATCGGGTCGACTTCGGTGACGACCACCTGGGCACCCTGGCCACGCAGCGCCTGGGCGCAGCCTTTACCGACATCGCCGTAGCCGCAGACAACGCCGACCTTGCCGGAGATCATCACGTCGGTGGCGCGCTTGATGCCATCGACCAGCGACTCGCGGCAGCCGTAGAGGTTGTCGAATTTCGACTTGGTGACCGAGTCGTTGACGTTGATTGCGGGAACCAGCAGGGTGCCGGCCTTGGCCATTTGATAGAGGCGGTGCACACCGGTGGTGGTTTCCTCGGAGACGCCCTTCCACTCGGCGACGATCTGGTGGAAGATGCCGGGTTGTTCGGCTTTGATTTTCTTGAGGAGATCCTTGATGACCTGCTCCTCATGGTTGTCGGAGGAAGTCTCGATCCACGTGGCACCGTTCTCCATTTCAAAGCCCTTGTGGATGAGCAAGGTGGCATCCCCACCGTCATCGACGATGAGTTGCGGGCCGAGGCCGGAGGGATTGACCAGTGCCTTCCAGGTACACCACCAATACTCTTCGAGCGATTCGCCCTTCCAGGCGAACACGGGGATGCCGCTGGCGGCCACTGCGGCGGCGGCGTGGTCCTGGGTGGAGAAAATGTTGCAGGAAACCCAGCGGACTTCCGCGCCGAGGTCGACGAGGGTTTCGATGAGCACCGCCGTTTGGATCGTCATGTGCAGCGAGCCCATGATGCGCACGCCTTGCAGCGGCTTTTGCGGGCCATACTTGGCGCGGGTGACCATCAGGCCGGGCATCTCGTGCTCGGCAATTTCAATTTCCTTGCGGCCGAAATCGGCCAGGGTGATATCACGGACTTTATAATCAGTTAGACTCATGGTGGGGGGGGATGTGAATTGTTTGTGGTGTGCTAGAATTGAGACAGAAGACTTGGAGACAGAAGATTGGAAATTACAAGAACCAGCCGAAAATGCCGTTGAACAATTTGGGGCGGAGGTGTTTGCGGAGACCTTCAATCATTGACGAGAGTTCCTTGACTTCCGCAATGAGTGGGCGGGCTTGCGCTTCATGCGCTTCATGCTCTTCTCTTTTCTTCTGTCTTGTGTCTTGCTGTCTTCTGTCTTGTCGGCTTCAGCCGACCGCTTTCTTGAGGGCGGCGGCCTTGTCGGTGGATTCCCAAGTGAGGTCGGCATCGGTCTTGCCGAAATGACCGTAGTTGGTGGTTTTGGAGTAGATCGGGCGCAGCAGTTTGAGCTGTTTGACAATGTCGGCCGGTTTGAACGAGAAAATCTTGAGGATGCCCGCGAGGATTGCCTCATCGCTGGCGGTGCCGGTGCCGAAGGTGTCGACGTGGACACTCACCGGTTCGGGATGGCCGATGGCGTAGGCGAACTGAACCTCGCACTTGGTGGCAAGGCCGGCGGCCACCACGTTTTTAGCGACCCAGCGGCCCATGTAGGCGGCCGAGCGGTCGACCTTGGACGGATCCTTGCCGGAAAAAGCGCCGCCGCCGTGACGGCCGGTGCCGCCGTAGGTGTCGACGATGATCTTGCGGCCGGTCAGGCCGCTGTCGCCTTGGGGCCCGCCCACCACGAACCGGCCGGTCGGGTTGATCAGGTACTCGGTGTCCTTGGTGAGCATGTTTTTGGGCAGGACTTTCTTGACGACCTGCTCGATGCAGAATTTTTCAATTTCGGCGTGGGTCACGTTCTCGGCGTGCTGGGTCGAGATGACGACGTTGACGATGCGGGTCGGCTTGCCATCGACGTATTCGACGGACACCTGGCTTTTGGCATCGGGGCGCAGCCACTTGGCGAGCTTGCCGGCCTTACGGATGCGGGTGAGTTCGCGGCCGAGGCGATGGGCATACATGATCGGCGCGGGCATCAGCTCGGGCGTTTCGTCGCAGGCATAGCCAAACATGATGCCCTGGTCGCCGGCACCCTGTTCCTGGGTCTTTTTGCCGACCGCCTCCTTGGCGTCGACGCCTTGGGAAATGTCGGGCGACTGGGTGGTGAGGTAGTTGTTGATGAAGATCCGGTCGGCGTGGAACACGTCGTCGTCATTGGTGTAGCCGATGCCTGCGACCGCGTCGCGGATCACCTGCTCGACGTTGATGACCGAACTGATGGGCTTTTTGCCGAGTTTCGGGATGGTGATTTCGCCGCCCACCACCACGATGTTGCTTTTTACAAAGGTCTCGCAGGCAACTCGGCTCTTGGCATCCACCGCGAGGCAAGCATCGAGGATGGCGTCGGAAATGGTATCGGCTACCTTGTCGGGATGGCCTTCACCAACGGATTCGGAAGAAAAAATGTAGGTGCTCATGTGTTTTTTTTATTTTCGTATCGTCAAATCGTGATGTGATGATACATGATCAGCCCGTGCCGTCAATGCTTAAATCGTTAAAACTTTTATCGGACCCCACCCGGCTGCGGATTTTGGTGTTGCTTGGGCAGGAGGCGCTATCGGTGGCGGAGCTGCAGGAGGTGCTGGGGATGGGGCAGAGCCGGATTTCGACCCAACTTTCGCAGCTGAAGGCGGCGGGGTTGGTGGTCGATGAGCGCAGTGGGAAAAACAACATTTACCAAGGGTCGGCCAGCGCCGATCTGGTCGACGTGCTGCGCCTGGCGGCTGCCGAAATTCCGGAAGTGACCGACGATGAGGCGGCACTGCGCCATTTGTTGCGCAAGCGCAAGGACACGGCGCGGGCGTATTTCGACGAATTGGCCGGGCGATTTGGCAAGGACTATGTGCCGGGCCGCTCGTGGAAGGCGCTCGCCGAGGCGCTGATCAAGGTGCTCAATTACCGGGTGGTGGCGGATTTGGGCGCAGGCGAGGGGACTTTGGCCCAACTGCTGGCACAGCGGGCGGAAAAAGTCATCGCCGTGGACATTTCGCCGAAAATGGTCGCCTTCGGCCAGGAACTCGCCACCAAAAACGGCCTGGCCAACCTGGAATTCCGCATCGGCGACATCGAGGAACCGCCGATCGAGGAAAACTCGCTTGACCTTGCCGTACTCAGCCAAGCCCTGCACCACGCGGTGCGTCCGCAGCGGGCCATCGACGCCGCGTTCCGCATTCTCAAGCCGGGCGGGCGCCTCATCGTGCTCGATTTGCTGTCGCACACCTTTGAGGAGGCCCGCCAACTCTACGCCGACCGCTGGCTCGGGTTTTCCGAATGCGATCTGGCCACCATGCTCGAGCGCGCCGGGTTCACCAGCATCGAAACCGTCGTCGCCGACCGCGAAACCTCCGCTCCCGGGTTTCAGACATTGTTAGGAATCGGCGTCCGGCCGGCTTGAACCCGCGGGGAACGACACTAGCCAAGTGTCGTGTGAGGAATAGAATCAAAAGATGATGAGCAGCGGAAGAGTGATGCCGCGTTGCGAATGGCAGACACAAGCGCCGTGGATCTATGGCGTTGGAATTCCCAAATCTTTGCAGATTTTCTTTACCAACAGGTCGTCAACTTCGGCGTGGCGCGGCACTGCGGAACGGCGATTGGTGGCGCGATGTCTCCACCATGAGTGATTGCCCCTTTCACGCACAAGCTCGCAGCCATGCTCAATCAGATGGCTGATGAGCATCCGCCGCTTCATACGATCACCAGCTCTTCGGTGTAGCCGCTTGGCGCGCAGGATCTGGCATCTTCGCGGTTGAAGTCCAAGGCCTCCTTGAGCACTTCCTTGAGGCTTGCCAGCAGCTCGCTCTTGGTCCGCGCTTGAGTATTGACGCCGGGAACCTCTTCAATCCATCCAACCCACCAGTCGCCATTCTGCTGGATGATTGCCGTGTAGGTGGAAGCCATGGCAGGATGATGCCACGGCTCGGCCATCAGCGCAACCGTTGAAATGTGCTTGGTCCGCAGCACCCGGGGCGAACCAAAGAGAGTTGCATCGCCGGGGCTGCACAGTTCTTTGGATCGAAGCTCTGTTCACCGACATCGAAGCCGTGGTGGCCGACCACGGAAATGCGGCTCCCTCGTTCCGGGTTATTGTTAGAAACCGGTACCCGCCCTGGCTAGGCGGCAAAGATTTTGGGAAATCACTTGTCTGCTGTGGCACTGTCTGATATCTATCAAGCGCCCATGTTCGCTCCGGTGGGTCACGCCGGAGTGGGTGAATACTAAAAAACCGCGGACTGACGAGCCGCCCCCCCCCTATAAAAATGAAAACGATTATCACGATTCTGGCCGCCCTGACGGTGGTGGCCACCGCTGCCACCCCAGCCATCGAGAGTGCCACCAAACACGCGCAAGAGGAAATGACCACGGCCATGTCCGCGACGGCCGCCAAGGCGACCGCCGCCGCCGATGCCGCCAAAGCGCTGGGCCAACGCCTCGGCAAGGCCGCCGCCCCGGTGGTTGCCGCAGTCAAAGCCGAAGCCGAAAAAGCCAAGACCACCGCCCAAGCCGAGGCTCCTGCCATGGTTCAAAAAGTCAGCGAGCTCCAGGTCGCCCAGCAAACGGTCGTGCAGCAGATGTTGGGTGCTGCCGCCCACCTGGCCGACTCGATCAGCCAGGAAAAGCATTGACCTGCGCCGCGAGATGGGACGGGCGGTGGGGCCAAGCGGCCTCGCGTGGCCCACTTTGCCCCTGAGGGCGAGGTGCATTTGCTGGGTCATTCACCGCGCCTCGGCCCCGCCCATGCGGGCGGACAAGTGGGTCGGCCGAGGCCGTCCGACCCTACCGGCGGATGCCGCTGCCGGTAGGGCCAAGCGGCCTCGCTTGGCCCACTTTCCCCCTGAGGGCGAGATGCAGATGCTGGGTCATGTGCCGCGCACTGGCACCGCCCATGCGGGCGGATAAGTGGGTCGGCCGAGGCCGTCCGACCCTACCGGCGGATGGCTCAGTCAATGACGCACGCCGGTTTCGGCCGCTGTCCGACCATCCACTCGTAGACTTCGATCATCGACTTTCCGATCGGCTTCCAAGTGTAGTTCTGCTCGATGAGTGCGCGGCCGCGGACACCCATGGCGTGAAGGTATGCGGGGTCCATGGCGAATGCCTGTCGCAGCGCCTCCACCAGGGGATCGACGCCGGTATCGATCCACCACCCGCAGGCGTGGGATTCGAGTTCCTGCCAGGGCGTGGCGTGGGTGGTGATGACCGGCACTTCGCAGCTCAGCGCCTCCGCGATGACCAGTCCGAAGTTCTCGCTGAACGACGGCAGCACAAACAAGTCGGAGTCGCAGTAGATCCGGAGTTTCGCCTCGCCCATCACTTCGCCGGGGAAATGAACCAGCGCGTCGAGTCCGTGCTGGCGCACCGCCGCCTGGACTTCTGCCAGGTGGCCATTTTCATCAGGTCCGACGATGAGCAACTCCCAACCCGGTGGGCGCAGGATGTCCCATGCTTCGACCAGATTAATCAGGCCTTTTTTCGGGTGAATTCTCGACAGAAAAATCGCCCGTCGCAGGCGTCCGGCCACCGGTGGCGTGCGGGGCAATGGCAGGGCGGGAATTTCAACTCCGTTGGGGATTATGGCTATCGGCGTGCGGTAGCCCGCCAGCCGGATACTTTCCGCTTCCATCGCCGAGGTGGCCATGAGGCAGGTCGCCTGCCGCAGGCACGCACGCTGATAGAGCAAATTCGACAACTGCTTTTGGCACCGAGACTGGGTTAGCGACCACGGCTCCAGCATGCCGTGGGGGGAAATTGCATAGGGTCGCCCACAGGCCTTGGCCCAACGCCAGACGGCGACCGATGGGTATTTCCACAGTCCGTGCAAATGCACCACGTCCGGGGTCGCCGCTTTGAGGGACCGGTCGAGTCCCGGGGCAAATCCGAATTTCCGGGGCCCAAAGATCGGATGGGCCTGGACCTGCACCGGAGACCAACACTCGGCATCCTCGTCAGACATGGCATCCTGCAGCCCCATCACGCTGCAGCGGACATGTTCCATCGCGCCAGTCTCTTGGGCGATGCGCCTGACGCAGGGAAAAAGCCCTCCACCCAGCCGGGAAACGGACTGAGTCACATGCACGATATGGAGCTTAGTCATCAAAATTCATGCGTTCACATAGACCGCGTGGTATCGCTCGGCGATTGTGCCGATCTCGAAGCTGCGGGCGTGGGCGGCCCGCGCGGCCTCGCCCATCCGGGCCATCGTCGCCGGGCTGTCGTACAGCGACTCGAGTGCCTCCGCCAATTCATCGGCCGAGCGCTCGACGACAATGCCCGTCACGCCGTGGTCCAAAATCTCGCGCACGCCGCCGGTGGCGGTGGCCACCACCGGCAACCCGAT
>CAIVSK010000064.1 GCA_903908495.1 Akkermansiaceae bacterium | reverse complement strand
TGCTGCTGCTAGTTCATTGGCGGCTCCATGGCACCGCCCATCCGGGCGGACAAGTGGGTCGGCCGAGGCCGTCCGACCCTACCCTGCGGTAGGGCGTGGCGGCCTCGCCGCGCCCTGAATACCCCTGCGGGCGGGATGCTGCTGCTAGATCATTGGCGGTGCCATGGCACCGCCCATCCGGGCGGACAGGTGGGTCGGCCGAGGCCGTCCGACCCTACCACCGCAGGGAGACGGACAGCAGGAGCAGATCGCCCTGGTAGCGGCGGGAGACCTCGAAGTCGTGGATCCACTTTGCCTGCCAGGCGATGCGGCGCTCGCCGACGGTCTCGATGTAGCGCAGCAGCGGACCGGCCCCCCACGCCTGACCTTTGAAATCGCCAAAGATCGCGCCGTTGCCGCTGTCGCCGGTGAGTTGCTGGTATGCGTAACCGGCCACGCCAAGGGACCAGCGCGCATCCAAGCGCCAGGCGGCGATTGCGTCGATGGCCAGTTCGTCGCCGGTGCGGTAGTGGGTGGCGGGGTTCTCCGCGTTGACCAGAGAGGAGGCGCGCAGGTCCAACTCAGGGCCGCCGTCGGGATGACGCCAAGTGGCCGCCAGCGACGAGTTCAGCGCGAAATAGTTGCGACTGGCATTGACGACTGAGGACGAATCGTAGGTGCCGGATGGGATGCAGAGGGTTTCCAGCCACATCACATCCCAGGCCCCGAGCCTCCACTCGAAAATGCTCGGGGTCAGATAGAAGTCGGAAAAGCTGAGTTGATGGGCCGATAGCGTTCGCGTCGAAGCCGCCTGGCCCGGCAAGTGCAGTTCCACACATGCTTCGGAAGTGACCCGAGCCAGCGGCAAAGCAAGGGCGGCTCCGTAATGGGCACCCAGCCATTCCCAACCGGAAACCCAGGTCAGGCGCGGAATGAGCACTTCGACCTCAAGCTCTGCATCGACTCTCAGCGCACCCTCCAGCTCCGTGTAGGTGTTTCGGCCTGTGTAGGCACTCAAATCGCTGCGTAGATAAAACCCGGGGGCGTCCGGCAAAACCGCCATGGCAAAATCGCCAACCATTCCGGGCACATAGGCGCTGCGTCCATATTCACTGGCCTCGGCGAAAAATGCTGAAAAAAGGGCGAGGAAAACGCAGATGGCGCGAGGTTTGCTCACGCGCTAAGGCTAGCCCGCACCAGTATTTCATGCAAGCTCATTCATCTGATGACGCTCGGAGCCGATCAGACCTAGATAGAAAAATAGAAACCACGGATTGCACGGATAAAGAAAGAGTTGTGAATTTTTTGGCATTCACAATTTGGATGAGTCAGAGACTTGATAGAACAGCGCCATCTCATCCGTGTAATCCTCTGCAATCCGCGTAATCAGTGGTAAAAAGCGCCGCTGCAACCCTTTCCATTTTCCTTTTTAGCACAAAGGGTTCTCCGCGATGGCATCCCAAACCCGGACGATTTCATCCACAAACTCTCTACCAAGGCCTGCCTCCTTGGCCTCATACCACCGGGCAGCCTCCGCGACATCATCCCTCACCTCAGGCCGGAACTCACCCGCCAGTGAGGGCCCACGCTCAGAGCCAGCCGCGCTGCTGGCCTGTGCGGACGGCTTCCTCGCGGCTGCATACGTGGAGTTTCTGATAGATCTTCTTGACGTGGCTGTTGACGGTGTGGGCGCTGATGGACATCGCTGCGGCGATTTCCTTGTAGGCCTGTCCGCGGGCCAGTCCCCGCAACACGGCCAGTTCCCGCTCGGATAATCCTGCGGTGGCGAGCTCTGGCCCAGCGAGGGGCATTTGTTGGAATTGGCGGAGCACTTGCCGGGCGATGCCGGGGCTCATGGGTGCCCCGCCCGCCGCAAGTTCATGCAGGGCACCGACCAACTCGCGGAGGCCGCCGCCCTTGAGCACATAGCCGCAGGCCCCCGCCTGGATGGCCGCAAACACCGTCTGACGCTCCGCCGAAACCGTGTACGCCAGACAACTGAACTTGACCGGCTCTGCGGTGATCCGGGCGATGAGCTCCACGCCGGAAAGCCCGGGCAGGTCCATATCCACCAACAGGATGTCCAGTTCCGCTCGCGGATCGGCGGCCAAAAACTCCTCGGCGGACGCGAAGGTGTGGACCGAGTGCACGCCCGGCTCGCTTTGCAGCAGGAACCGCAGGTTCTCGATCAATCGGGTGTCGTCATCTACAATGCCAAGGTGCATGGGTCAGGTCGTTGCGCCAGCGGGCGCGGCGCTAGGGTCGTGGAAACGGAGCGGCAATGGAATGTCAAAAGTAAGCCGGGTCCCGACGCACTCGGTGCAGGAAAAAAACTCGTCGGACTGAACGGCCCCCGCCTGCGTGCCGGCGGGCGGGTTGGGCCGGATGAGATCGCGGGGGCAAGCCTGCGCCTGCGCCGGGTTGACCGCCCTGAGCTGTTGGGTCTGGCAGAGACCCGTTTCCAGGCGCAGGGTGCCGCCCAACTCCTCGACCCGTTGCCGCATGTGCTTGAGCCCGCGTCCCGACCGCGCCAGATCCGGCTGGAATCCGCAGCCATCATCCTCAATGACCAGGCCGCAGGCTTGCGGGGTGAATTCGAGGCGGAAGGAGACGCTGCGGGTAAACGAGTGCTTGAAGATATTGTTCGAACCTTCGCGCAGGAGGCGCAGCAAGGAAAGCCCGGCCAGCGCCGGCAGGTCGGCCTCCGGCAGCTCCCCGCTCACGGCTATTTCCCAAGTCACCCCGGCTGGATCGAAAACAAGCGCGGCGCGGCTGCGCACTTTTTCCAGCAACTCGCTCCAACTGATGCCCCCACTATCCAGCGAGTCCATCAACGAGCGCACTTCCAGACTGTTTTCCAGAGCAATACGGCTGATTTGCTTGAGGGAGGCTTCTTTGCCGTCGGGTTGTTTTTCCCGGAGTCCGCGTTCGGCCAGCAGTTCAATGTTGGCGCTGTTGGCACCCAATCCGTCGTGCAAATCGCGGATCAAGCGCTGCTGGCTCTGCATCTGCAACTGAAACTCCCGGAGGGCCTGTTGTTCCAAGCCCAATACCTGAATCCGCGCTTGCTCCATGTTGCGGCGGACTTGGCGCACCCGGTCTGCCATGGCCAGAAAGAACAACGTCACGCCTAGGGCCACGCCCAGAATGGCCTGCAGTTCGGGCAAGATCAGCATCGGCAGCCAGGCCCGATACTGGAGCTGCGTAATCGCAAACAGAATCCAGAACGACAGCCAGGCCAGCGTGTAGAATCGGGCCACCCGGTTGCCCCGCCACCAGGCCAGCACAGACACCGTCAGTGATCCGACCCCGAAGAGCAGCAGCTGCAAGGTCACCAACGGGTACATGATATGATAGGGACCCAGCAGAAAAATCACGGTGGCAGGCACCAAGCACCAAGCCAAACGGCCACCCCAGCGGTTGATACCGGGCATACTGGCGGGCAGATCGATGAAGTAGCGCAGATAAGCCATCATCAGCAGCATGGTGTATTCGATGGTCAGGATCGCGCCCCCCTGCACCGCGAAGCGGCCACCGGGCAGGTGGAGCCAGAGATAATACCCGCTGACGATAAAATAGATGCCAAAGACTCCGAGCAAGGAGAGCGAATAGAGCACATAGCCCCGGTCGCGGGTGCACAGGCTGAACACCAGCGACATCAGGATCAAGGCCGCCAGGTAGCCGAAAAAAGCGGCGAATGCCGCCTCGTTGCCGGCCTGGGCGCTGGCAAACGCCTTGGGCTCCCAAATTTGCAGTGGCAGATGCACTGCGGTTTCCGAATGGACGCGCAGGAACACTTCCGCACTCTCACCCGCCGCGAGCTGCAACGGGAACACCGGGTTTTTGCAGTCCACCATTTCCGGCGGGCGCTCGCGCAAATTGCCCGCTGCCAGATGCTCAAGCCCGCCGTTCCCGCGCAGCAGATACCAATCCAGTTCGCCCATCCGGGCGGTCCGCAGTTCGGTGAGCCACAGCCGTGCCGCGCCACTCTCGTCACGCACCGCAAAGCGCACCCACACCGCATCGGAAGTGAAACCACACGACGGCCACGGCCGCTGGCTGGGTTGAAACCGACCGGCGCGAAATGCCTGCCGCGCTTGCTCGAACGTCATCGCCGCGCCCGGGTCGCGATACACTGCGAGGCCGGGGGTCACTGCCAGCACGCTGGTTCCGGCAGTGAGCCCGAGGTCATCCGCCGCAGCCGTGCCAGCGCCTGCCAGCAGGGCGCAGCCGCAGGCCAGCGCCAGCAGCCAGCGGCTCAAGCTCCATCGTCCCTCGACGATTGGCGGAAGGGCTCTAGGTTCGGCACTCATTTGACTCGGTATTCGACTTCGGTGCCTGCATCAACTCCCTCACTCGCTGCGGGCATCCGCCAGCATGTCGCGGGTGACGTTGTAACTCGCGGCGCAACGGGGGCATTGGACGGTGATGGAGGCGGCACCGTGGAAGAGGTCATCGAGACGGTTTTTCCAACAGCCAAGCACCGGCAGAATGCGCCCGAGGTCACAACCGCAATGGAAGCGGAATCGGCGGGTCTCCAACAATGTCGTTGACTCGTGCGCATCGATGGCGGCCACCCCCGCCTCATCCAGACCGGCCAGCCACGCCAAGTCGCAATCCGGCTGCGCCGCAACCAAGGCAAATGTCTCGTCCGGCAGGCGGAAGGCGCGGGCCGGGCGCTGCTCGGATTGCGCGTAGTATTGCCCCAGCCAGCCGACCGGATCGGTGCCGTCCACTTCCACGGTGGACAGACGCGGCGCGACGCCTTCGATGCTGGTGGTCTGGGAATAGAAGAAATTGCGCTCGGGCTCACGCACCCCTTCCGTGAAGATGCGGCCGGTGACCGCTTCAGTTAGAGAAGCGCCAGTGACAAACAAGTTGATGCGTGGCGCGCGCAGGTTGATGGTCCAGGCGATGGTTTCAGCCCACGGACGGGCGACGAGGTGCAAGCTGAGAATGGCCAGCGCGTCCTTGAGCATTTGATCCAACTCACCCGGCGGGCGGACGGCATGCTGCATGAGGTGCAGGTAGTAATCGATGTACAGCGGCGTGAACTGCCCGCGCAGCAGCAATGCGTTGCGATGGCGCACGAAAATGGATTCGATGGTGGTGAAGTCTTCGGGTTGTTCCATGGCAGCGGATTGGTTGGAAAGTGGCGGGGCTGGGTATCGGAGTTCTTTAGCAGGCTCTGTAGCGGCGCTCTGTGGCGGCGCTGCGCGAAGCAACTCATCCGCAGCGACGGTCACAGACCGCCGCTACAGGGCGGCGACGGTCACAGACCGCTGCTACAGGGCGGCGACGGTCACAGACCGCCGCTACAAAGCGGCGACGATCACAGACTGCCGCTACAAAGCGGCGACGGTAGCAGACCGCCGCTACAGGCCGCGCAACAACCGGACTAGGCACCGGGCAGTTCGATGAAGCCCTCGAGTTTGCGGATGCGCGTGGGGTGACGCATTTTGCGCAGTGCCTTGGCTTCGATCTGGCGGATGCGCTCGCGGGTCACCTGGAATTGGCGGCCGACTTCCTCCAGCGTGCGGCTGTATCCATCCTTGAGGCCGAAGCGCTGCTCGAGCACCTCGCGCTCGCGCTCGGTGAGCGTATCTAACACATCCTTGATCTTGTCCTTGAGCATCGAGAAGCCGGCCTCCTCCATCGGATTGTCGGCGGACTTGTCCTCGATGAAGTCACCGAACGAGGTGTCATCGGAATCACCGACGGGCGCCTGCAACGAGATGGGCTGTTGGGCCATCTTGAGCACGGCGCGGACGCGTTCGACGGGCAGGTGGATTTCCTCGGCGATTTCCTCGGGTGAGGGTTCGCGGCCGTACTCCTGCACCAATTGCTTCTGCACCCGCATGAGCTTGTTGATCGTCTCGATCATGTGCACCGGAATGCGGATCGTGCGGGCCTGGTCTGCAATGGAACGGGTGATGGCCTGGCGAATCCACCAAGTGGCATAGGTGGAGAACTTGTAGCCGCGGCGGTACTCGAATTTCTCGACGGCCTTCATCAGGCCCATGTTGCCCTCCTGGATGAGGTCGAGGAACGAGAGGCCGCGGTTGGTGTATTTTTTGGCGATGGAAATGACCAGGCGCAGGTTGGCCTCGACCATTTCGGTTTTGGCGCGGAGGGCTTCCTTGAGCCAGTGGCGGAGGAGTTTGTAGGCCTCGTTGAAGGACTCGGTGGTGTGCCACGACCGTTGTTGGAGTTCGCGCAGCTTGTTGACGAACTCCTTGTCGTTGGCATCCGCCTCGACCCGCCGGTTGTATTTCCAGAACTTTTGCTGGTAGTCATCGACTTGCTCACAAAAGTCTTCGATCACCTTTTGTTTGTAATAGAAGCGGGTATAGTGACGGTTGAGGGTCTGGATGTTTTTTTCAAACTCCTCTTCGAGTTTCTTCCTGCCGCGCGGCGTCTTGGAGGAAAGCTGGCGGAAATAGTCGTCGTTTTCCAGATGGAGTTGTTTGAGGTGCTCGCAGAGTTTGGGCAGGCCCTTCATGTAGCGTTCGCGCGACTCGATTTTCTTGTCGAGGATGACGCGGTCGAAGCGCTCCTTGCCCTTGATGAGTTTGTCGGCCAGATCCATGTAGGAATCGGCGACGAAACCGAACAGATTGAGATGGCGCGCGACTTCCGTTTCCGCATCCTCGATGCGTTTGGAAATCTCCACTTCCTGCTCGCGGGTGAGCAAGGCCACCTGCCCCATTTGCTTGAGGTACATCCGCACCGGGTCGTCGAGGATGTCGAGCTTTTGGTCACCCTTGGAATCATCATCGTCGCCATCGGACTCATCGCGTTTCTTGTCCTTGTAGCGGTCCACCTCGGAGGCGTCAATCACGTCAAACTCCATCTGGCGCAGGCGGTCCATGATGGCCTCGACGTCTTCCGGGTCGACCAGGTCGTTGGGAAGAATCTCGTTGATGTCGTCGTAGGTCAGGTAATCCTGCTCCTTGGCGAGCTTGATGAGTTCGCGGATCTTTTCCTGGATTTCCGGCGTGTCGATGCGGCGTTTGGCGTGTGCCGCAGGGTGTTTGGCGACGGGCTTGGCGTCCTTGGTCTCGGGCTTGGGGGCGGCGACCGGCTTCTTGGGCACTGCCGCCTTGTGGCTCTTGGCCGGGGTGGTTTTGGCCGCAGGGCTGGCCTTGGCCGCCGGGGTGGCGGCAGCGAGCGCACGCTTGGCCGGCTTGGCAGCAGGGCGACTGGCCTGTGGCTGCCCGGATTTCGGATTGGCCTGGGGCTGTGCGGCTTCCGGATTGGCTGTTGCGGGCGCGGCGTTCTTGAGCGGAGCTTTCACAGGACGAGTTGCAGGTTGGGGAGTGGGTGGATGGGTCGATGCATCCTCAGCTCCGTCACCGGTTGCCGCTGGCTTGGCCTCTGCGGCTTCCTCCTCGTCTGACAACTCCGCACCGGGACCCGCTTGGTCGACGGTCTGTGGCTGCGGGTCGTTGTGAAATGCCCCGGGATCGGGCGAGTCGGGGTGGGTGGTGGTTGCGGAGGAGATGGGGGTCAACATGGATGGGAGATGCAAGGGCGCAAGGCTCCAGTACTAGGCTACAACTCACCCATGATAGGGCAACGCCGGTATACCGTGAGCGAAGAGAATGAAAGTGCCTAACTGGAGGGCGTCAAGTTTTTTCTGAAATTTCTTTGGGATTCAAGGCATTGTGGGAAGGCGGCATGAGGGTGGTTGAGGATTTTTCGATTTGCGGTTTTCAATTGGTTGCGGGGCGGATACGAGTGGGTGTGTGCGGCGCTTGGAGCCAATCCGTGCGCCGCGCCGACCCGCCGAACATCCCATGCCACGCATCCTTGAAGAGCCCAAGCCGCGCCGCCCCGCCTATTTTTGGTGGCTGTTGGGCAACGCGTTGGCGCTGTGTTTTGCCGTCATCAGTTGGTTTGTGTGCCTGGAGGTGTTTCAGAATATCGAGGTGCCCCGCAACTATAAGATTCTGCGGATGCTGCACCGGCTGCCGGTGCTGCAGGCCTATTCGGTGTTGGAAGTGCCCAATGGCAACGGGCTCGGACCCAAGGAACTGTACCAGAAGTTTTTCGGCTTGTCGGCCAAGGACCTGGAGCGGGTCAACGGCTTGTTGATGCGCAATTATCTCACGAATTTCGAGCGGCCCTTGATGCTGGCCTACATCGAGGGGGACTATCAAGTGTCGCGGGTGCGGGCGCTGGGCCCGGCGGATTTTTTCAATCCGGGGTTTGTGATTCGGGCCCAGGCGCTGGTCAAGCCCGATGAGTTTTCGGCTGCGGCGCCGTATCCGGTGCATATCGAGTATGTGTTTCCGACCGCCGACGTGGCCGCCGCCACCTATTTCAAGAACGGGGATGTGCTGGGGGTGAAAAAGAGCCCGAACTGCGCCGCGGTGGCCCATGTGGGGAAACTCATGGTGGACGGGGAAGCCGTGCTGCTGCTCACAGTGATTCCGATCGCCTACGGGTCCTATCAGATCGGCTCGGTGCGCTCCTTCGACACCAAGCCGCCCACGCTGCTGCGCCCGGAGGCCGCATTTCCGCTGTTCGGCAACTAAGCCGCCATGGCCGCGGACGCGACGGGCGTCGAATTATCAGTTAGACAAAAAAAAGCGGCATTGCTTCCTCGAGCGGTGAATCGCCGCTTGATTTTTCCCGGTCAAGCGTGATTCTCCCGACACCCTGCATGCCGGACCCTCTCCTGCCATCTGCTGCCAGCCCCCGGCACGCTCTCATCACGGCCTGTCAAGCAAGCCGCAGCCCCGCCGAGTGCAGCGCCCTCGGCGCGGCATTCCTCGCCGCGGAGGAGCACCGCATCGGGGAGCGCCACCGTCTGGGCGGCGGCGGGTTGGCAATCGCCCGCGACCGCGCCGAAATGTTGGACGGGCTCTTGGAGGCGCTTTTCACCAGCGCCCTCGGCGACTCTGAGCACAAGCTCCCGGCCATCGCGCTGGTGGCAACCGGCAACTACGGCCGCGCGGCGCTCAGCCCCCGCTCCAACACCCGCTTCCTGATTCTGCTGGGTGTGGCGGCAGCCAAGCTGCCAACTGCCCAGCGCGCCGCGATCCAGCAATTCATCGACCGGGTTGCCGGTCTGGATCTCAAGACCAGCCACCTGCTCGGCTCTGTCAGCGAGTGCCTGCGGCGCGCGACGGCAGATCCGCAGTTCAAGACCTCGTTGATCGACGCGCGTTTGGTCTGTGGCGACGTGCGGTTGTTTCAGCGCTTCGGGCGCAAATTCAGCCGGGAGTGCCTCCACAAAGGCCAGGTTGGGTTTTTCGAATTCCTCCGCCAGGAGATGCGCAGCCGCCACCAGAAATATTTCGGCACGGTTTTCCTGCAGGAGCCCAACGTCAGGGAGAGCTGTGGCGGGCTCGACGATTATCACAACCTGCTGTGGGTCTGCCGCGTCAAACGCGGCAACCCGGACCTCGCCGCTCTGGTCGCCGATGGCAGCCTCACCGCCAACGCCCGCCAGGAACTCGATGCCGCCGTGGATTTCCTCCACCGCGTCCGCAACGAACTCCATTACCACACCCAGGCCCCCACCGACCAGCTCACCCTGAGGCTGCAAGGCGTGGTGTCCACCGCCTTTGAATACCCCCAGCGTGATATTCTGCGCCGCACCGAGGCGTTCATGCGCGAGTACTACCGCCACACCCTCAATCTCTATCAACACAGCAACTCGCTGATGGAGGTGTTTCAAATCGAACAGGAAGACCGCTCGGAAGGCGGGCTGCGCTCGTTTCTAACATTCCGGCGCAAGCCGCAGGAGGAATTCGACGGGTTCGTCGCCCGCGAGGGACGCATTCACCCGGCCCACCCCGGCATCTTCAAGGACGATCCACAACGTTTGATGCGGCTTTTCCAGCACTGCCAGCTGCGCCATCTGCGGCTCAGCCCGCAGGTGCGCCAACTCGTCCACGACCACTGGGACGATATCGACCGCGGCTTCCGCTGCTCCAAGACGATTCGCGAGACGTTCCAAGCGATCCTGGAGCGCAAGGGCGAGGTGGCCAGCACCCTGCGGGAAATGCACCGGGTGGGATTTTTGGGGCGCTATCTGCCGGAATTCGGCGCCTTGGACTGCCTCGTCCAGCATGAGTTTTTCCACCGCTACACCGCCGACGAGCACACGCTGCGTTGCGTCGACCAGCTCGATGAACTCATTGAGGAAGCCTCGCCCAAGCGGGAAATCTATCGGCGCCTGTTTCACGAGATCGCCGACCCGTACGCGCTCTATCTGGCGGTGATTTTGCACGATAGCGGGCGCGCCGAAAACGTCCGCGAGCACATCGACGGCTCGGCGATGCTCGCCTCGCGGCTGTGCAACCGGCTGCAGATCCGCGGCCCGCGCCGCTCGCTGATCATGTTTTTGGTGGACAACCACTTGACGTTTTATCGCACCGCCACCACCCGCAACCTCGAGGACCTGGAAGTCATCGCGGAGTTCGCCGCCATCGTCAAATCGCCGGGTTATCTGGACGCGTTGTTCTTGTTCACTTTCGCCGATTCCAACGGCACCTCGCCCGAAGCCTGGACCGGCTGGAAGGAGAGCCTCATGCTGCAGCTCTACTCTTCCACCCGCCGGTTCCTGGCCGGCGGCGGACGCGCGGAGTACTCGCGCCAACTCGACGCCGACCGCCTCACCTTGCGCGACGCCGTGCTGCGCCTGATGCGCGCCGACTACCACCCGGACGTCGAGCAGCACTTCGAACGCATGCCCGCCACCGCTTTCGCCTTCCGCCAGGCCCCCGATGTGGTCACCCAGGTCCGCAGTGTGCGCCATTTCCTCCAACGCGAAACCGACAGCACGTCCGCCTTCGGCCATTGCATCAAATGGATCGATCACAGCGAAAAAGGCTACAGCGAGCTGGTGCTCGCCACCCGCGACAAGCCGCTGCTGTTGGAAAAACTCTGCTGTGCCCTCGCCGCCTGCCATCTCAACATCCTCTCCGCCGATTTCTTCACCCGCTCCGATGGCATCGTCGTCGATATCTTCCACGTCTGCACCACCAACTTCGAACCCGTGGCCGACGCCGCCCTGCGGAAAAATTTCCTCGCTTGCTTCGATACCCTGCTCGCCGCGGAAAAATACGAACCGGACCGCTACCTGCACCGCAGCGCAAACCACCTCAAGCCCCGCACCACCCTCGACATCGCCGTGCCCGTCCAGGCCTACGTCAGCAACAAGCTGCACCCGACCTGCACCACGGTGGAGATCCAGGCGCTCGACCGCATTGGTTTGCTGCACGACCTGTTTCTGGCCATCAACCAGCACGGCCTCAACACCGCCCATGCCCGCATTTGCACCGAAAAAGGCGTGGCGATGGACACCCTCTACGTCACCACCGACGACGGCGAAAAAGTGACCGATCCGGCCACCCTCACCAGCCTCAACCAGCGCCTCTCCTGCCTCATCGGATGCGCGGAATCCGCCGCCTCCCCGGCCTAGTCCCGCCGCCACGGATTTGGCGGAAATCCGCATGATCTAAAAAACTTGCGCTTTTCGCTTGGCAAGCCCACGTTCTTCTCCCAAATTGCGGGTCGGCCCGCTTCCGGGCTCACTGAAACGACGCACCATCATGGCTGTAGCTATCCGACTCAATCGCAAAGGGACCAAAGACCGCCCCTATTATAAAATCGTGGCCGTGGACAGCCGCAAGCGCCGCGATGGCGTGTACATCGAGCAACTTGGCACCTACGACCCACTGGTCGAAGGCACCAATTTCAGCATTGACCTGGAGAAAGCCGACAAGTGGCTCTCGGTGGGTGCCAAGGCCTCGGAAACCGTGGCCAGCATCATCCGCAAAGCGCGCACGGCAGCCACCAAGAGCTGAGCCGCCGCCCGCCCGCCAATTTTTCACAACCGCACTCCCGCTGGGAGCTGCGGTTGTTTTGTTGGAAAAATCGAGGGCTTGAGGCCTGAGGCTCTTCTGTCACGCGGGGACAGTAGCCCCCCTCCGGAGCGGCGGACTCCGATCCGCCGTGGCCCATGGCGAGCCAATGCGTGGTGGCTAACCCTAAAAAGGACAATGGCAAGGGTTGCAGAGACGTTCTTTAACCACGGATTTCACGGATTGAAGAGGATTACACGGAGAATGCGACCTCAATCTATCTACTCCTCGGCTCACCCTAAAGGTGTCTACCAAATAATTCATAACTCTTTCTTAATCCGTGCATTCCGTGAAATCCGTGGT
>CAIVSK010000063.1 GCA_903908495.1 Akkermansiaceae bacterium | reverse complement strand
TTGGCGGTGCCGATCTGCTCGAGGGTCTCCACGTAGGCGTGGCCCAGATGGGTGTCGCCGACGTTGAGCACCACCCCGACGGACACCCGGTCGAAGCCCAGGCCGTCGCTCAGGATATGTTCGGCCCCAGCCTCGCAAATGGCGATTTGCGTCCACGGGTGCAGTAAAATCCCCTGTGCGCCGGCCAAGCGGTCGCCATCATCTGAAACTGACAGGCGTTGGCCGATGCGGATGCCGTCACTGGAAGCGACGCTGACGCAGGGTCCCTCCAGCTGCAAGAGCCTGGTCAGCAGGCGGATGGTGGAGGTTTTGCCACGCGTGCCGGTCACGCCGATGGTGGGGATGCGGCCGTTGTGGCCGGGGGGGAAGAGCATGTCGATGATTGCCTCGCCCACCGGGCGCACCACGCCCATGGCGGGTTGCAGAAACATCAGCAAATTCGGGCTGGCGTTGAGTTCGACGATCGCGCCCTCCTGTGCTTCCAACGGCTGGCCGATATCGCGGCACACCACATCCACCCCACAGATATCCAAGCCCGCCACGTTGGCCGCGGTCACCGCGTGCGCCCGGATACTGGGATGAACTTCATCGGTGACGTCGATGCACCAATTGGAAAACCGAGCCACCATCACCCGCTCGCCGTCGCGCGGCACCGAATCGAGCGAATAGCCCTGATCCTCCAGATCCAGCAAGGCGGTGGTTTCCCATTCGGCGTCGTCGATTTTGCTCCACGGGCATTCATCCGGCCGGCCGGTTTGCACGCTGGATTGGAGTTGGGAGATGACCAGCTTGCGGATGGTATGGCTGCCATCGCCCACCACGATGGCCGGGTAGCCTTTGCTGGCGGCGATCATCTTGCTGCCCACCACCAACAAGCGGTGATCGGTACCAGGAACGAATTTTTCAACCACCACCCCGTCGCCTTCCTCCAGCGCATAGCCGTAAGAATTGCGCACCTGGGTTTCGGTGACCAGGTCGAGGAACACGCCGCGCCCGTGGTTGGCATCCAGCGGTTTGACCACCACCGGGGTGGCAATGGACTGCGCGGCATCCCACGCGTCATCGGGGTCATCCGCCTTGCGCCCCACCGGCACCGGCACCCCGGCCTGGCGCAACAGCAGGCGCGTGAGATCCTTGTCCTGGGCGATGTATTCGGAAATTGCCCCGGAGCGATCCGTCTCAGCCGTCCACACCCGGCGCTGCAGCGCCCCATGGCCCAATTGCACCAGGCTGATGCCCTCCCGGATGCGCCGCCAGGGGATCCCGCGCTCCCGCGCCGCATCGACAATGGCCATGGTGCTGGGCCCCAGCGCGCTGCGCGTCGCGATGGCCCGCAAGCGCGCCACCTCCGCCACCACGTCAAACCCATCCCCGCGATACGCCGCGAGCAGCAACTCGCGGGCACCGCGCAGACAGGCAACCACCAGCACTTCATCCAGATAGCGCACGACCACTTTGTAGACTCCATCCACCGGAGTGGCTCGCGCCTTGCCAAAGCCCAGATGGTGGCCCGCCAAAGTCTGCAACTCGAGGGTGACATGTTCCAACACATGAGCCGGATAGGTCCCGCGCTCCAGACGTTGGAAAAACCCGCTGCGTTCGCCCACGCTGCAGCGATGCTCGATGAGGCCCGGCAGCCACGCCTTGAGCCGCTCGTTGAATCCTGGTATCTCGTCGGAGGAGGCGTCTTTCAAACTCCCAAGGTCCACCCACGCTTCAAGCACCGGGTAATTGGCCCACACGTTAGGACCGCGGAGCAGGCTGATTTCACAAATTTCAAGATCTGGCATCGGTGGAGACGGGCAATGTGCCACCATCCGACGCCGGAATGCAAGTCCCGTATCAGGGCTCAAATCCCCCCGCCTTTGGCGCACCGCAAACCCAGCACTCGCCGCCACCCACCCGCTGACTCAATGCCACACCACAGGCGTCCCACCAGCTGCCCCCAATGACCGGTTTTTCGGGATTTCCACAGGTTATTCACAACCCGTTTCTGCAGCCACTTGCTACCCCGCCTAGTGAAATCCCCTAGCCTAACGGTCACGCCCCGCAGCGCGCCGTCTCCTCGATATCCGTTAGAAACAGCTTGTGAATAACTTGTGAAAACCTTGGAGTAACACGAACTATTCTGCACAATTAGCTGATAACAAGCGACTTGCATCATCGATAACCGCCGCGTGGCCGGATCCGGCGGTGAACAACCGTTTGAAACCATTCCTACAAATCTACGCCCGCCGAATTTGCAGGAGCGGGCAATTCGTCGGCTGCACGAAATACCTGCGCCTATCGCGAGTCTCTCCCGGCAACGTTCCGCACAAGTTATTCACAATCCGGATTTCTGCCAGCGCGGCGGCGGCCAAATTGCGCAATTCGCGCTTTTGGATTGACGCTTGAGGGCTGGACTTGGTGAAGTGGCGGCGCGCAGAACGCGCTCCACCCCATGGCTTCCTACGATAACGTCACTCCGCCCGCCGGTTCCCGCATCACCATCAAGAACGGCAAACTCAAGGTTCCGCACGATCCGATCATTCCCTTCATCGAAGGCGATGGCACCGGTCCGGACATCTGGCGCGCCTCGCGGCGGGTGTTTGATGCGGCGGTGGAAAAAGCGTATGGCGACAAGCAGAAAATCTCCTGGTTCGAGGTCTATGCCGGGGAGAAGGCCTACGACATGTTCAAGGACAAGGAAAAGGACCTCGGCAAGGCCTGGCTGCCTGAGGACTCGCTCACCGCGTTCCGCGAGTATCTGGTGGGCATAAAGGGCCCGCTCACCACGCCGGTGGGCGGCGGGATCCGCTCGCTCAACGTGGCGCTGCGGCAAATCCTGGACCTTTATGTGTGCCTGCGCCCGGTGCGTTGGTTCAGCGGCGTGCCCAGCCCGGTGAAGCGCCCGGATTTGACGGACATGGTCATTTTCCGCGAGAACACGGAAGACATCTACGCCGGCATCGAATTCCAGGAAGGCACCGAAGAGGCCAAGGAGTTCCGCAAATTCCTCAAGAAGGCATTTCCCAAGGCCTACGACAAAGTCCGCTTCCCGAAATCGTCCGGCTTCGGCATCAAGCCGGTGTCGGAAGATGGCACCAAACGCCTGGTCCGCGCCGCCCTCGACTTTGCCATCGCCGAGGGCAAACCCTCGCTGACCCTGGTTCACAAGGGCAACATCATGAAGTTCACCGAAGGCGCGTTCCGCGACTGGGGCTATGAACTCGCCAAACAAGAATACGGCGCCGTTGAAATCGATGGCGGCCCTTGGTGCGTCATCGCCGAAGGCCACCCCGGTGCCGGAATCATCATCAAGGACGTCATCGCCGATGCCTTCCTCCAACAACTCCTCACCCGCCCGGCCGAATACAGCGTGGTGGCCACCCTCAACCTCAACGGCGATTATATTTCCGACTCGCTGGCGGCCTGCGTCGGCGGCATCGGCATCGCCCCCGGCGGCAACATCAACTATCTAACCGGCCACGCGATCTTCGAAGCCACTCACGGCACCGCGCCGAAATACGCCAACCTCGACAAAGTCAACCCGGGCTCGGTCATCCTTTCCGGTGAAATGATGCTGCGCCACCTCGGCTGGAGCGAAGCCGCGGACCTCATCATCAAGGGGGTCAATGGCGCCATTGCGGCCAAGACCGTCACCTATGACTTTGCGCGCCAGATGGACGATGCGGTCGAAGTGAGCTGCTCCGGATTTGCCGACGCAGTGATCAAGCACATGGCATGACACTCACCCAATGATCACTGACTATCTGCAACCCGCCCTCCAAAGCCCGTTCGTGTGGGGCTTGGCGCTCGGCCTGCTCATCGCAGGCTTCCTGTGGAAATCCGGCTTCACCGCCCGCCGCCACGTCACCGCGGAGATCCGCCGCGTGCAGGGCGAGCTGCGCGAACTCCAGGGCCACCTCAACACCCAGCTCAAGATCAACGCCTCCGGCAACGAGGTGCTGCACACCGAGCTCGAGGCGCTGCGCCGCCAAAACGAAAACCTCCGCGTCAACCTCGCCGCACTTCAACAAAAGCCCGGCCGCGCCGAACAGCGCCTGCTGCAAATCCACGAAGCCGCCATCCGCGCGCTGCGTGAGCAGGCACCGGGCTTCGCCGCCGCTTGGGAAAAGGCGTTCCGGCAGGCCGAGGGAGATATCGAGGCGGCCGATACCGGCTTGAAAAAACTCATCCGCCGCGTCATCCCCAGCCTAGGCAACTCGGCAGCCACCCCGACCCAGTCCACCTTCGTCGTCAACGAGGAGCAGGACTAGGCGGCCGCGCTTCATTCATGGGAAATTCCAGCCAGCCGCCGCTCAAGGGCTATAACAACTACGGCGTCTATCTGCGGGAGAAATTCGGCGGGCGGCGGGTCTTCAAGGTCATCGTGGATGCGGGATTCACCTGTCCCAACCGCGACGGCAGCAAGGGGTATGGCGGCTGCACCTATTGCAACGTGGATTCCTTCACGCCGGAACTGCCGCGCTCGCTCTCAGCCATCCGGGCCCAGATCGAACAAGGGATCGTGCGAGCCAGGGAAAACTACGATGCGGAGAAATTCATCATCTATTTCCAGCCTAACACCAATACCTACGCTCCGCTGGAGACCCTACGCGCGCTGTTCGACGAGGCGCTCTCGATCTGCCCGGAGGATGTCGTCGGCCTGGCCGTGGGCACCCGCGCCGATTGCCTCGACGACGCCAAGATCGCCCTGCTGGAAAGTTATACCCATCGGCTCATGGTTGATTTGGAAATGGGCATGGAGTCGATGTACGATGCCACCCTGCACCAACTCAATCGCGGCTGCAGCCACCAGGATCTGGTGGGCGTGCTCAAGCAGTTGGAGAAGAGTCCGCTCAACCTTTGCGTGCACACCGTGTTTGGCTTCCCCGGGGAAACCCACGCCATGATGCTGGCCTATGCCCATGAGATCAACCGCTTCCCCCAGATCAAGTTCGTCAAGCTCCATCACCTCCACGTGGTGGCCGGCTCGATCATGGCGGCTCAATACAAACGGCAACCCTTCAAGTTGTTTCAACTCGACGAATACACCGATTTCCTCTGCGAGTTCCTACCCCTGCTGCGCCCCGATATCGTCGTCCAGCGCCTGTTCGGCATTGCGGATTTGAAGCTGCTCATCGCCCCCAACTGGGGACTCAAAAAAGTGCGCATCCAGACCCATATCGACCAGGCGATCCAACGCCGCGGCATCCGCCAGGGAAGCCAGTTTGTCACCGCCTGAGGCCACTGCCACATCGCAGACGGCTAGCCCGATTCACCCTCATCTGGCAGGGTTAGGCAGCCACTCAACAGTATTGGCCGACCGCCCATGAGTGTTAGATTGACAGCCGCTCAGGTCGCATGGCAATGATCCGGCGATGAACGCCGCGCGTCCCGCCATCCTCCGCAGTTTTCTGCTGCTGGTATTTTTCGCCTCTGCCCACCGCGGATGCGGCCAGATCCTCGCGGATTTTCAAACGTCGATGGGCGCTTTCACTTGCGAGCTCAAATACGTCGAGTCGCCGCAAGCTGTCGCCAACTTCGTGGGCCTTGCCGAAGGGTCCAGACCGTGGGTTGATCCGGCCACCGGTGCCGTGCGCACTGGCACCCCGTATTACAACGGCGTGAAGTTCCACCGCGTCATCGCCGGCTTCATGAACCAATCCGGCTCGCGCAATGGCTTGGGCACCGATGGGCCGGGCTACACCTTCCGCGACGAGGTCACCAACGGGCTCACCCAATCGGCGGCCGGAGTGCTGTCGATGGCCAATTCGGGCAAAAACACCAACGGCGCCCAGTTTTTCATCACGGTTGCACCGCAACCCTCACTCAATGGCGGATACACCATCTTTGGTGCCGTCACTTCCGGCCTGAGTGTGGTCACGGCTATCAACGCCGTGCCTAAAACTCTCAATTCGAGCAACGAACTTGCCGTGCCGGTCACTCCGGTGGTTATTCAATCCATCGGCATCCGCCGCATTGGCGCGGCGGCGCAAGCGTTCGATATCAACGCCCAGAACCTGCCGGTCTGCGGGGGCGTGGCCGGCTCGCTCAAAGTGATCCCTGCAGTGACGGTGAGCTACCTGATGCCCGCCGCCCAGCCCGCCGCCACGGGTTTCCAAGTCTACCGCAGCACCGACTTCCAAAGCTGGAGCAAACTCGGCGAAATCTACCAAGGCACCGGCAGTGTCGGCGACCATGAGGTCATTTTTGAAACATCCAACATCGCGGCACGCGCGTTCTATAACATTCCACTCGTCAAGTATGCCGGGGCCCTCGGTCCGGCGTCGACGGCGAGCCGGTCGTTGACGGTGACCTTCGGATCGTCGTACCTGGCCTATCAATTCAATGCCGCGGGGGACGGCGGAACCTATCAGTACTTCAACGGCACGACGCTTGCCAATGGCACCATCACCCGATTGAGTTTTCGCAGTGGGCCGTGGTCCGGCGTTTGGCAGATAAGTCACAGTGGCTTGGCATCCCTGCAGATCACCGCCGCCTTGGACAGCACTACCGCCACACTCATTCAAGGCCGCATGTCGCTTGACCAGTGGAATGGCTTGCAATGGCAGAATTTGACCACCGGGACGAGTTCCCTCACCAAGTAGAGGCAGCGTCGCAACTCAAAGGGATGGCTGACCCACAATTCAGCCCTGAGTAACAGCCACACAACCATGAAACTCAAACCGAAGCAGGAACAGTGTCTGACCGCAACGACGCGACGTGCCCAATGCCCGATGGACAGCATGAACCGGCCCCACAGATCGATGCGACTGATCGTTTCCCTCTTGGGCGGTGTCGCCTCGTTGACCCTTGCCGCCCGCGCCCATGACGTGCTGCTCGAGGCCGAGCAATTCGCCGACACCGGCGGGTGGGACGTCGACCAGCAGTTCATGGAGCAGATGGGCTCGCCTTGTTTGCTGGCCCACGGGCTGGGCGTTCCGGTCAGGGACGCGGTGACCACGGCCAAGTTCCCCGCCCCCGGATCCTATCACCTTTGGGTGCGAACCCGCGATTGGGTCGCTCCCTGGCAGGTGCCGGGCTCACCGGGAAAATTCCAAGTGTGGATCGATGGCAAGCCGGTGGCACCCACTTTCGGCTGCGAGGGCAGCACCTGGCACTGGCAGGACGGCGGCGCGGTCGATGTCGGCGTGCAGGCCACGGTGGCGCTGCATGATCTAACTGGATTCGAGGGCCGCTGCGACGCCCTGCTGTTTGCCAAGGACGCGGCATTGCGCCCGCCCAATGATCTCGCCGGACTGGCACAGCTGCGCAATAATTTATTAGATCTGCCGGCGGCACCCGACGACGGCGGCGCATTCGATCTGGTGGTGGTGGGGGGCGGGGTGGCGGGCACGGCGGCGGCGGTATCGGCCGCGCGCAACGGTCTAACGGTGGCGCTGGTGCAGGACCGGCCGCTGCTCGGCGGCAACGCCAGCTCCGAGGTGCGGGTGTGGCCGGAAGGACACACCCGCCAACAACCGTTCCCCTGCATCGGCGATATCGTCGAAGAAATTTGCCCGCCAAAGTCCGGCAATTCCGGCAACGCCAAGGGGGCCGCCATCTATGACGACGAGAGGAAGCTGCGCGTGGTCCGCGCCGAGCCGCGGATCAAGTTGTTCCTCGAGCATCGAGTGAACGCCGCGGAGACGCAGGACCATCATATCATCTCTGTGACCGCGCAGAACATCCGCAGCGCGCGGCGGGTGAAAATTTCGGCCAGGTTGTTTGCCGACTGCACCGGCGATGCCACGCTGGGTTTTCTCGCCGGGGCTGACTGCGAGATGTCGCAGCAAGGCAATATGGGCTCCAGCAACCTGTGGAATGTGCTGGATGTGGCCGATCGCAAGCAGCTCCTGCTGTGTGAGTGCAAGGATAAGTCCGCTCTCAGCATGGCCGCCGAGGCGGGTAACGTCGCCGCTCCGTTTCCACGCCTGCCGTGGGCACTGGATCTAGCCAACAAGCCGTTCCCCGGCCGGCCCACATCCAAGACCGCGCACTCCGCCGCGCCAGACGCCACCCTCGGCGGTTGGTTCTGGGAAAGCGGCTTCGACAAGGACCCTATCAACGACCTCGAGCAAATCCGCGACCTCAACCTGCGCGCCATGTACGGTGCCTGGGACGCGCTGAAGAACGCCGACGGTCTCTATCCAAACCACCGGCTCGGCTGGTCAGCCTTCATTGCCGGCAAGCGCGAGTCCCGGCGCCTGCTGGGCGACGTGCTTCTAACCGGTGACGATTTCCACGCGGCCACCGCGTTTTCCGACCCGGCCTTTCCCTGCACCTGGCACATCGACGTCCACACGCCCGATCCGAAGTTTGCCGCCGGTCTGGGCGGCGAGGAATTCATCTCCACCTACACCCACGGCGAGCCCTACACCTATCAAGGTCCCTACTGGGCACCTTACCGCACGCTCTACAGCCGCAACCTGGCCAACCTGTTCATGGCCGGCCGCGATATCAGCGTCACCCGCGAAGCCCTCGGCGCGGTACGGGTGATGCGGACCTGCGGCATGATGGGTGAGATCATCGGCAAGGCCGCGTGGATCTGCGTGCGCCATCACACCAGCCCGCGCGGCGTTTACACCAGCCACCTGCCCTTGCTCAAGGAACTCATGCAGCAGCCCGGCGGCATGCGGCGCAGCCAACCCGACGGCCCGCTCGCACTGGCGGCCCCGTGAAAGTCCGGGATAACTACAATATTAGGTCGCGGCTGCAAGATTGGGATGGCTTTGGGCGTTTCCTGAGGCGAATCTCCCCCCGAACCCATGATTATTCCACTGCGCTCCGCCAGTCTCGCCCTTGTGATCCTTGCCAGCCTGCCGGCGCTGGCGGCGGACAAGGTGCTCGTGTACACCCGCAATTTCACCAAGGACGGCAAGGGCTTTGTGCACGACAACATAGCAGCCTGCACCAAAGCCATCAAGGAGCTTGCCGCGGGAAACGGCTTCGAGGCTGAGGTATCGGAAGATCCCGCGGTGTTTGCGGCGGCCAATCTGAAGCAATACAAGGCGCTGATATTCGCCAACTCCAACAACGAGGCGTTCGCCAACGAAGAGCAACGCGCGGCGTTCAAGGCCTACATCGAGGGCGGCGGCGGCTTCGTCGGCATTCACTCGTCCAGTGGCTCGGAACGCGATTGGCCGTATTTCCAACAGGTGCAGGGCGGCAAATTCCTGGTGCATGCGGTGCTGCAAAAGTTCACCATCAAGGTGCTCGATGCGGCGCATCCGGCCACCGCGCATCTGGGCAAGACCTGGGAGTGGAGCGATGAGTGTTATTTTTTCACCAACCTCAATCCCGACCTCAAAGTGCTTCTCGCAGTGGACACCACGGTGCCCTTGCAGAAATTCTCGCTGCAACAACCCACCCTCGGCAAACTCAACGGCGAGTTCCCGTTGGCCTGGTGCCACGAGCTCAATGGCGCCAGGGCGTTCTATACCTCGCTTGGCCACAAAATCGAGTATTACTCCGACCCGACCTTCCGCAAACACGTCCTTGGCGGCATCCTCTGGGTACTCAAGGCAAAACAGCAACAGAATTGATTTCATGAAAATACCCACCACCACCACCACTCGCCGCAATTTCATCAAACTCAGCGGCGGCGCGGCGGCAGCCATCGGCTTTCCCGCCATCATTCCTTCCCGGGTGTTAGGCGCGGCGGCGCCCGGTAAACTCATCCAGATCGCCCAGATCGGCTGCGGCCGCATCGGCACCGAGATGGACATGCCCGGCGTCCTCAAGCATCCGGATCTGGCCCGCATCGTCGCGGTGGCCGATTTCGATTCGCAGCGTGCCGGCCTGGCAAAAAAACGCATTGAGGCCAGTTATGCCAAGTCCGTCAAGCAAGCGGTGGACGTCAAGGCGCACCAGGACTACCGTGAAATCCTGGCTAACAAGGACATTGACGCGGTGATGATCAGCACCCCGGATCACTGGCATGCCCAGCTGGTGGTGGAGGCCGCACTCGCCGGCAAGGACGTCTATGTCCAAAAACCGCTGAGCCTGACCATCGGTGAGGGCCGCTTGGTCAGCGATGTGTTGCAGGCGAAAAAGTCGGTGTTTCAAGTCGGTTCGCAACAACGCTCCACCGAGCAATTCCTGCGCGCCTGCCAACTCGTGCGCAATGGCGCCATCGGCAAGCTCCACGCCATCAAGATCGGCCTGCCCATCGATCCGGGCGGTGGCAATCCCACGGAAATGCCGGTGCCGGCCTCGTTTGATTACAACTCGTGGTTAGGCTCGACTCCGCAGGTCTACTACACCGAGGACCGCTGCCATCCGCAGAGTGGCTACGGCCGCCCGGGCTGGCTGCGCCTGGAGCAATTCGGTGCCGGCATGATCACCGGTTGGGGGTCCCACCACGTCGATATCGCGCACTGGGCGATGGACTCCGAACACAGCGGCCCGACCTCGGTGGACGCCAAGGCAACCTTCCCCGACAAGTCGAGCTTCTGGAACGTGCACGGCAAATACCAGATCGCGCTGCAATATGCCAACGGAGTGGCCATGACCATTTCCGACGAACTCCCCAACGGGGTTCTCTTTGAAGGCGAAAACGGCTGGATCTGGGTGAGCCGCGGCGGCGCTCCCGCCACCGCCAGCGATCCGCCCGCCAACCAAAAAGCCGCCAAGGCATTCAACAGCAGCGATGCAACCCTGGCCAAGGCCGATCTAACAAAACACAAGATCCAACTGCACAAAAGCCCGAAATGGGATCATCATCTCGACTGGCTGGAGGCGATGCGCGAGCGCAAGCCCGCCGTGACCAACGGCGAAGCGGCCCATCGCACCTGCAGCGTTTGTTTGATGTCATCCATCGGCATGCATTTGGGCCGCCCGCTGAAGTGGGATCCCGCCACCGAGCACTTCGATGACGCCGAGGCCAACAAATTGCTCAATCGCCCCGAGCGCGCGCCCTTCGGTGCCTTCAACGCCGCCAAACAGG
>CAIVSK010000062.1 GCA_903908495.1 Akkermansiaceae bacterium | reverse complement strand
GATCTGCTGCAAGCGCTGGTCGCCGGCGTTGTTGAAATAACCATAGTTCGTGGCCTGCCCATTGGGATAAGTCGCCGAGTTCAGCCGCCCGGTGGCATTGACATAGGCGTAAGTGAACGTGCCCAGGGGATTGGTCGTCGAGGTTACGCGGCCGAGGGCGTCGTACACGGCGCTCGAGGCATTCGCCGCGCCGTTGATGGAGCGCGTGAGCACGCGGCCCAGCTCATCGTAGGTGTAAGTGACGGTGTCGTTGGCCAGCGGGCCGTCGACGGAGGCCAGCCGGCCGGCGCCGAGCGTCGGGGTGGTCGGAATCGGGTTGTAGGCGTAGGTCGTCGTGCCGGTGCCATCGACCATCGTGAGGGCGCGCAGATAATGGGTGTCATAGGTGTAGCTGACCGTGGGGGTGGCGATCACCGCGTTCGTGTAGCTCACCTGCTTCAGCGCATTGTCGTTGAAATACTGGTAGTTCGTCACCTGCCCCTTGGCGTCAGTCGAGGACTTCAGCCGGCTCGTGGTGTTTTCATAGGCATACACCACCCGCTTGCCGTCATGGTATTCCTTGCCGGTCATGCGGCCCTGCACGTCGTGCAGCCACGTCGTGTTATGTCCGTCCGGATCGACGATCTGGCGCAGATCGCCGCACCGGCACCAGGCATATTGCGTGACCCGCCCCAGCGGGTCTTGGGCGGCGACGAGCTGGCGGAGGGCGTTGTAATGCATCTGCGTCCAGCGGCCGCGGCGGTCGCGCGTCTTCACCGTGTCGAGTTTGTCGTAGACGATCTGCTCATAGGTGGCGTCGGGATAAGTGACGACCGTGGGACGGTTGAAGGCGTCATAGTCGGTGGTGACGGTGTAAGCTTCGGAGTCGGTGACGGTGTTGACGCGGCCATAGCCATCGTAGGTGAAGGTGGTGGAATCCGCGGTGCCAGCCAGCGGGCCGTCAATCGAGGTCAGGTAGCCGGAGGAATCGTAGTTGAGCGTGGTGACCTCACCCTTCGCGTTGGTGACCGTGGCCGGCTGGCCGGCGGTGTTGTAAGTGAAGGTGGTGACCTGCCCGGCGGCATCCGTGACGGTGAGGGGAAGGTGTTGGGAATTGTAGGTGAACCTGGACAGCACTTCGTAATCGGCAGGGTTGGGACCGGTTTTCTGCCGGACCTCGAGCAAGTCGATGCCGTTGGAGTCGTAGATGCTCGTCGTGACGCGGCCCAGCGGATCGGTGGCCTTGGTCACGTGCCCGAAAGAGTTGTACTCATACTGGTAAAGCTGGGTGGTGCCGTCGTCGAGGACGCGGCCGATCTTGGTCTGGTTCGCACTCGTTCCCTCAAATTGGGGACTGGTCTGACCTTCGTAGTTGTACCAGACGCGGTTTTCGAAGGCGGCCTTCTCGTTTTCCAGCGTGCCGGAAGTCTCGTTGATGGCGGTGTGAAGCCAGTGGTAAACGTGCCCGGCCAGCGGATCACTAGGGCGTTCCATCATCGCCTTTTTGTCCCAATAAAGCGTCGTGCGGTAGTTATAGAAGCTGGAAGTCGTGCTCATGCCGGTGGGCAGCGGGCCAGCCGCTGGTACGCCGTTGTACGTGTCGCGAAATTCGACGCGCTCTTTGCCGCCGGGCGGATCAATCAACTCCAGCCAGCGGGTACGGATGCCGCCGGGCGAGGAGTCGTTATAGGCGAAGGCGCTGGTGCCGTAGGGCGTGGTCAGCAAACCGATGAAGTCGCTTGAGCCGGAGTAGGTGAACTGCGACTGCAGACCGAGGACGTCGGTAATCGTCGCCAGGCGACCGGAGGTATCGTAATCAAACTGGGCGTACCGGCCGAAAGGATCGGTGACCTTGGTGATCTTCAGCGGACTACCGGAAAGGTCGTAAGAGAGCGTGGTCACCTGGCCGATCGCATCGGTCACCGAAACAAGCCGGTTCTGGCTGTCGTAGCCCAAGGTCAGGGCGTTGCCGGAGGGATCGATGATCTGGGTGAGGAAATAACGGTAGGGGCTCGCGAGGCCGGTCTTGCGTCCAAAAACCATTTGCGATCCGTCTGCCTGGGTGAGCGTAAAAGAGCCGGCATTGACCTTTGTCAGCAGGGCCCGGGTGACCTTCTGCGGCAGGAAACTATAAGGATAAACCAGCGGGTTGACGGGCATGGAGGCCGTCTGGTACGCATCGCTGCCGCCACCCGGCAAGCGCAGTGTGGCGGAAAGCTGGGCGGTGCCTGAACCGGGGATGGTGGCTTCATCGATGAACGAGAGCCAGTTGTGCAGCCATTTCGATCCGAAGTTGGAATAATCAATCGTCGTTGGCTGGCTGGCCTCGCGCTGATTGTAGGTGACGGTAAAATAGACAGCCGGGCCTTTTGGCGGCGCGTAGCCGACGGGCGTGTCCGTGAGGTTGAGACCGACCACCATCAGTTGAGCACTGGCGACGGCCATAGGGGAACCGGTTCCACTGCACGTCTTCTTGTCGTAAGTGGTGGTGCGCGTGGCATCATTGTTGACCGTGGTGCCTTTGCCCCAGACCGTGCCGCCTTCCGCTTCGCTCACGGCCGTCCATCCGGCGGGCAGCCGTCCTTCCGGAACCAGGAAATAGCCGCTGGCCTCCTCGTCGATCGTCTGAGGGGTTGCCACGGTGTTGGCGCCAAACGTGGGATCTTCCAAGCGGTAGGTTCCGCCTTGGGAAAACAGGGCGGCATAATGGCCCAGTTTCCAATGCACCACCGCCGGCGACAGGATGGCCGAACCCGCGCCACGCTTGGCCATTTGCAGCTTCAAGCCGACCTGTTTGGACAGTTTCCAGATTCCAGTGAGGGAAATGCCCTGCGCTGTGGAGCGCGAGGTCATCAGCACTTCGTTGAAGCCGACGGTCTTCTGCTGCTGGGCGAGGATGCGGTCAAGGGCGGCCGGCCCGCAGCGAAAGGCATCCTCGGGGTGCTCTTTCATCAGGGCGAGTCCCTCGCGCGCCCCGACCACCAGTTCGGTGGAACGACCTGTAAAGACGCGGCCGCCGACTTCCGCGAAAAGGGTTTCCAAGGTATCACGCCGCCCGAGCCGCGCATACATCTGCAAAAGCTCGGCTATCGCCCGGTCCGCGATTTCACGGCCCTGCCCTTCAGGGATCAGCTTTGCCTGCTGCCAGGCTTTCGCGTAGGCCGCAATGGCCGGCGTGAATTTCCCGACGGAAAACCAGCGCAGACCGAGATTGAGGTTGAGCGAAGGCGCCCAAGCCGAATCCGGGTGCTGCGCAAGATAGTCCGTAAAAGGCGCAAGGTCGCCTTCCGGGGTGGTCAAATAGCGCTGCATGGCGGCAGCCAAGGCCTTGTTCTCCTCCGCTGTGGGTGTTTTGCCGACGGGAACAAAAGGTTCAGCCAGCACCCTGGCGCGGAAAATCTCCTCCACGGTCGGCTGGGCGGAAAAAGACGGAGAAGTCGCCGCGCTGGCTGTGACGCCGGCGACAGGCTGGCGATTCACCGTGATGTGCTTAGGTGTGCGTACCAGCGATTCAATCTCTGCGGGCTTCACAGTGGGCGCCGAAGCCGCCAGCAGCAAGGTGAACGGAAGCGCGAGGTAAAGGCAGCTTGCCAAAACGATGGCTGCCGGAATGCGAAGATGGATGGAGTGGCGCATGGCGGGGAATTGCTGTTCAGGGCACGGGCACTGCGTCGGCAGGCTTGGTCAAAGTGATAGTGGGCGGTGTGACGTCTCCTGGCACGGGAGCCGGAGGCGACCATCGGGTCGGGTCGAGTGGATAGGCATCGTTGCCGTCATTCACGCCATCCCCGTCAGTATCCGGATTCAGCGGATCCGTGCCGTTCTGCAATTCGACCGCATTCGGCACACCATCACCGTCCACGTCCAAATTGTAGGGATCCACGCCAAGGACTCGGTCGGTGTTGTCCATGAAGCCATCGCCATTCGAGTCCCGGTAATTGCCGTAAACGTCATCGCTCACCAGGGCGTATTTCCGGTTGAGGTAATTGCCGACGGCTTCACGCTCCTGCGCGCTCAACACCCGGTCGTAGATGATCACCTCGGCCATGTCGCCGTTCCAAGGCACATCCCCCGTGCCCAGCGCCAAGGTCGTCCCGAAGGTGACCGCATTGCTAATGGTGCTGTAGATCAGGCTGCCGTTCAGCCGCGCCTGCCACAGCCCGGCTTGCGACGTGGCGTTGTACAGATTGAACTGCGCCAGCGGGGTCGCCGGATCGCCCACGTCCTTCAGCACGGTCGATCCGAAATCATCCCCGATGTGCCCGTCGATCCACGCATAGTAACTGCCATTCCCGCCTCCGCCCAGCCGCCATACCTTCTGATTGCCCGGCGCCACCTCGGCGGCCGGCTTCAGCACCACGAACACCTCGCCGGCCGTGGCTCCGCTCATGAAGTTCCCCAGGTTGAAATACTGGCTCGCGCTCGACGTGAACCTTACAGCGGGCCGGCCATTGACGGCATTCTGCACCCGGCTCGGCTCCTGGGACGTGGTGATCTGCGTCGCTGTATGTCCGGATCCGCTCTGATCCGACCAGTACGCGAGCCGTGTATCATTGTTGATTCCGGCGTCGGCCCGCAGCCACAGCCGCATATTGCTTAAGGGCAGATCGGGTGCCAGGGCCGCCGTGGTCGCTGTCGCGGAATTGCTGTAGGCCGACACAGAGCCACCAAAGCTGCGCCCGCGCACCCGGTAGCTGTAGGTCGTCAAGGCGCTCAACCCCTGATCGAAATAGTTTTGCGCTTCCGCCACCTCACCCAAAACAGTCCAGCCACCGCCGCCTTGCTGCCGCTCCACGGTGTAGATGTTTCCCGGTTTCAACGACGCATCATTCCATTGCAGACTCACCTGGGTCGATGAGACCACCGTGGCGGCCAGACTGGCCGGCGCCGGGGTGGTTGCGTTCAGGGCATATTTATTCGCGAGATAATTGCCGACGCTCTCGCGTTCCGCCGCCGTGAGCACCCGGTCGTAGATGATCACCTCGGCCATGTCGCCGTTCCAAGGCACATCACCCATGCCCAGCAACAGGGAGGAGCTAAACGTGACTGCATTGCTTGTCGTGCTATAAAGCAGGCTGCCATTCAGCCGCGCCTGCCACAGCCCGGCTTGCGACGTGGCGTTGTACAGGTTGAACTGCGCCAGCGGGGTCGCCGGGTCGCCCACGTCCTTCAGCGCGGTCGATCCGAAATCATCCCCGATATGCCCGTCGAGGTAGGCATAGTAACTGCCTAAATAGCTCCCGCCCAGCCGCCACACCTTCTGATTGCCCGGCGCCACCTCGGCGGCCGGCTTCAGCACCACGAACACCTCGCCGGCCGTGGCTCCGCTCATGAAGTTCCCCAGGTTGAAATACTGGCTCGCGCTCGACGTGAACCGCACCACCGGCCGCCCGTTGATCACGCTCGTCACCAGCGCCGGCTGGTTGCCCGTCGTGAGCTGCGTGCCGGGGTGGTTCTGGCCGGACTGGTCGTACCAGGTCTGGATGCGGCCCACGCCGCTCGTGATGCCGGCGTCGGCCCGCAGCCACAGCCGCAGGTTGCTCAAGGGCAGGTCGGGCACACTCGCCGGCGTCGCCACCGTCGCCGTGTTGCTGTAACCGGAGGCGCCCGCATAGTTCCGGGCCTTGACCTGGTAGTCGTAGCTGGTCCCCGCGGTCAGGCCGGTGTCGACGTAACCCAGGCTGCCGGTCACCTCGGCAACCGCGGCAAAGCTGCCGGCGCCCGTTTTCCGCTCGATCGTGCAGACCACCCCGTCGGCCGTCGGCGTGGCCGTCCACCCCAGGTTCACCTGCGTCGAGGAGATCGCGGTCGCGGTGAGACTCGTCGGTGCCGCGGGCACCGCAATGTTCGGCAGCTGGTACTTGGTGTACAGGTATTGCCCGACGCTCTCGCGTTCCGCCGCCGTGAGCACCCGGTCGTAGATGATCACCTCGGCCATGTCGCCGTTGAAGTAGTTCGAGCTCGCGTTGAAGCCGAGCACCGGCGCGGTGCGCCAACCCACCGTGTTGCTGCTGCGCGTGAACAGCACCGCCCCATTGATCCGGCTGGTCCACCCACCGCTCGCCGCGCTCACGTTATAAAGGTTGAAAGTGTTCAGGCCCGGCACCGGATCGCCTTCCTGCCCATAGGTTGTGGATCCAAAATCGTCATAGAGCTGGCCGTTGTTTTCCGGATAGCGCGCTCCAGCGTTAGTACTGCCGAAATTCCACAGGCTGTGCGACGCACTGTCGTTGTCGGCCGCCGCCTTTACCACCACGAACACCTCCCCCGCCGTCGCCCCGCTCATCAGGTTCGGCAGATTGAAATACTGGGCATTGGAGCCGACAAAGTGAATGGCCGGAAGACCGTTGATCACGTTCGTCACCAGCGTCGGCCGGTTGCCCGTCACGGTCTGCGTGGCATTCTTGCCCAGTCCGCTTTGATCCTGCCATATGGACACTCGTCCGTTGCCATCCGCCGTCACGCCGACATCGGCCTCAAGATATACCCGAAGGCCGCTGGTTACGGGGACCTGCCCGAAAGCGCCGGGCATGTTCCACAACGACGCCAGCATGAGCAATCCCACGGCCAGCGATCGCCGGCACAAGGCAGTCCCGGCAAATTCAGCATAAGATTTCTCTCGCTGCCCGCAACTGGGCTGCAGGGCAGATATTCTGCGCCAGCGCCACTCGACTTTTGCGTCCTGAAAGATTTCCTGTTTATCCATTTTTACGACTCCCATTCTCTTGAATTTGTTAGTGATTATTAAAGCTTGATTATTGAGAAGTCAAATTTGCCTGTGTTTGATAGTCCCGGAAGCCTTCATCAACCGGCAGCAGAATACTCGTCGGCGCTGGGTGTACGGCTCTCTATTTTCTGACATTTCGCGAGCGTTCTTTGAGAGAGCGCGCGGAAACTTGGAGGTCATACGGAGCTGCTTCAGTACGTCTAACTACCCGTTCTAACAAAATTCTTCCGTTCAGCAGAAAGTCGGGCTCTTCCCGGCGCGCAAAACAGACAATAGCGGAACACATATTGGCAATTGCACCCCAACGGCGGCCGAATAAATGAGTGACTTGCCGAAGCCACAGCCAAGCTTTGATTGCAGGGATTAGCTCCAAGAAAAAATGCGCGCCGTCATCCAGCGGGTTGCCTCCGCGAATGTGAAGACCGGGGACGGGATCTCCGGCGAGATCGGTCCCGGCCTGCTCGTGCTGCTGGGCATCGCCCGGGACGATGCTCCCG
>CAIVSK010000061.1 GCA_903908495.1 Akkermansiaceae bacterium | reverse complement strand
TGCATGGCCCCGGCCAGCGGGCAGCCGAGGGTGAGGTTGACCAGCAGGTCCGGCCCGTGGCGCAGGGACTGCAGGTGGCCGCCCTGATAGAACCGGAACCGGAGGCCGTGTGGGCCGCCCAGCGCTGTAGTGGGCAGCCCGGAGTAATCGGCCAGCAGGCGGGTGGACGGCGGCGGTGGCGGGCTCATGGCGGTGGCGGGTGCGGCTAGGTTCACTCCGGAGGTTGCGCTTGCGGGCAGCTCGCCTTCTTCGTCACGGTTGGGCTCACGCCCGTTGGCGCAACTCGACGTGGCGGGTTTTGCCGCTGGTGGTTTTCGGCAGCTCGCCGACAAACTCGATTTCGCGTGGATATTTGTAGGGTGCCACCGTTTGCTTGCAGTGGTTTTGCAACTGTTGCTTGAGCGCTTCATCGGGCGGCGTGCCGTTGCGCAGCACCACGAACGCCTTGACGATCTGGCCCCGGATCGGGTCGGGTTTGCCAATGACCGCCACATCCAGCACCGTGTGGTGCTCCAGCAGCGCGCTCTCGACTTCAAACGGCCCGATCCGGTAGCCGGAGCTCTTGATCACGTCGTCCTTGCGCCCGATGAACCAGAAATAGCCGTCGGCGTCGCGGGTGGCGCGGTCGCCGGTTAGATACCAGTCACCGCGGAACCGCTCCGCAGTCACTTCCGGGTGTTGCCAGTATTCCTGGAACAAGCCGAGCGGGCGCACCGGTGCCACCCGCAGCGCCACCTCGCCTTCCTCGCCGGCCGGCAATTCATTCAAGTCATCATCTAACAATGCTATCTCGAATGCCGGATTGGCGCGGCCCATCGAGCCGGGTCGCACCGGGTCGCCGGTGCAGCGGAAGTTGCCGATGAGCATGACGGTTTCGGTTTGGCCGTACGCCTCGTGCAAGGTCAGGCCGGTGGCCTTTTTCCAGATTGTAAGCACTTCGGGATTGAGCGGTTCGCCGGCGGTGACCGCATGGCGCAGCTTGGGGAAATGATAGTTAGCCAGATCCTCGCGGACGATGAGCCGCAGTGCGGTGGGTGGCGCGCACCAGGTGGTGATCGGATAGTCCTCGAGGGTGCGCAGGGTTCTAACCGGATCAAACTTGCCGCGGTTGTCGGCGACGAACACGCAGGCACCCATCTGCCACGGCGCGTAGAAGCTCGACCACGCGGCTTTGGCCCAACCGACGTCGGAGATGTTCCAATGGACGTCCTCGGGCGTTAGATCGAGCCAATACTTGCCGGTGAGCCGATGCGCCATGCCATAGCTGGCCTGGGTGTGCAGCACCATCTTCGGATGCCCGGTGGTGGCGCTGGTGAAAAATAAAATGCCAGGCGCGTCGGAGCGCGTCGGCTCGTCGGCAATCGTGGCGGAAGCCTCGCGCAGCCCGGCATCGAAGTCGAGCCAACCGGCGGTGGCCGCGCCGACGGCAATGCGTAGTCCCGCAAAACTTGCTAGTTTCGGGATCCCCTCGGCGTCGGTGATGACGGCGTTGATCTCGGCGGCGCCGATGCGGTAGAGCAGGTCGCGTACCGTTAGGAGCGGGGTTCCGGGTACCGGCACCGCGCCGAGGCGGATCAACCCGAGCATGGCGATCCACCATTGTGGCACCCGGTGCAGCACCAGCAGCACGCGGTCGCCGCGACCGATGCCGCTGGCTTGGAAAAAGTTCGCCGCCTTGCGGCTGAGGGTGGCGAGCTCGCGGAAGGTGAATTTTTCCTCGTCGGCGTGGTCGCCGGTCCACCACAGGCCCACGGCGTCGGGGCGTTGGGCGGCCCAGTTTTCGATGACGTCGGTGGTGAAGTTGAAATGCAAGGGGGCGTCAAGCATGCCCGAATCCGGACAAGAATATTGGGCTGGAGCGTGAGGCATGGTGGCGGGGGAGTGGGCGGCTCGGAGCATACGGGCAGCCCCCTCACTGCCAAGCCAAATCTGAGTTCAGCGGCTCGTGCTCACGCCAATGAGAGGTTTGCAATCATGCCCGAGACGGCTGTGCTTCCACACGCCGGCTGAAGCCTGCGCTCGGTTCATTCAAACAGGCTGGCGCGGAAGCGCGCTGTATTGTTAGCCGGATCCCAGTAGCCGAAGCTCGCTTTCCATTCCCACAGGGTCCACGGGATGTGACGGGCCTCGGCGAGGGTTCTAACATCCCTGAGGAAGCGGGCGCGGCTGGCGGTGTCGCCGACGTTGAGGCAGCCGAATTCGCCGAGGTGGACGGGCCGGCCGAAAACCTTCGACCACTCGGCGGCGAGATCAAGTGCGGCCGCCATGGCGCTGGCGGAGCAGGGGTTGCGGGCGGCGGGCTGGGTGTTGTAGGCTTGCACGAAGCCGCGCAGGCCGGCGTTGTCGCGCAGCGAGTCGGGGAGTTGATAGGGCTGGTTCGGCGGGCCCGGATAGACGATGCCGTGCAAGTCCTGCAATCGGACCCAGCCCGCGCCTTGATGGGTGAAATAGAACGGTTCGTAGCAATGGATCGTGACGATGATGCGCGCGTCGTCATCCGGCAGGCGGAGCTTGTCGAGTTCGCTCACCTGGCCCCACTTGCCGGGGCTCACGACGAGGATGCGGGTGGGGTCGATGGCGCGGATGGCGGTGATGGTTTTTTGGTAAATCGGGTTGGCAACCTCGGTGGTCAGGGCGTCGAAGGGCTCGTTGAGCAGTTCGAAGAAGAGTTCCTGGGGCCAGTCTTTGAAATGGCGGGCGATGGCTTGCCAGCCGCCGCTGAAGCGCTCGGCGTTGGCGGCGGGGGCGCTGGTGAGGTCGTTGAAGGCATGCCAGTCGAGCAGCACGCGGAGGTGTTTGTCGAGGGCGCGGCGCAGCACCGGTTCGAGTCCGGCGAGCAGGGCGGGGGACAGTTGCCAGCCATGATCGGTGGGTTGAAGGTGGGCGTGAAAGGCGACGGGCACGCGGATGTGGTCGAAGCCCTCGGCGGCGATGCGGTCGACGTCCTCGGTGGTGAACTTGATGCCCCAATTGCTGTCCAGCGGGGCTTCCCAGCCATTGCCGAGGTTCACGCCGCGCTTGAGACCGGCCAGCGCGCGTTGCGCCGGAGTGTCATTGCCGAGGCGGAGTGGCGGGGTGAAGTCGGGTGGCGGGGCGGCCTTGGCGTGGAGGTGCAGGACGACTCTTTGGCCGGCTTTGAGTTGGAGCGTTTGGGTCAGCGGGCGGTTGTGCCAAGAGGCGGCCAACCGCTTGCCGGTGAGCGCGGCGGCGTGGGCGAGCGGCCAGGCATCAGGGCCGGGATAGGCAGCCCACGGTGCTTGCCAGCCAGCCGGGCCGTGCTCGGCGGATTGTTCAAAGCTCCCGTTAGCAACGCTGGCACCCTCGGCGCTGATATCATCCCAGAGGATTTCCTGGCGCAGGAGGGTGGCGCTTTTTGATTGCTCCCACGGGCCGCTGAGCGTCAATTCGACCGGGCCGTCCTGTGCCGGGGTGAAGCTGATGGATGTCTCGCTCCACGCCCACCAGCGGATCGGAAACACAACGTCGGTGTGGCGCTCGCGCACTGCCGGGTCCTTTTCCCAGGCGGCGGTGGCGGCGCTGCCGTTGGAAACCTGGACGTCGCGCAGTGGCGCCTGCCCCGCCGCCACTTGCAGCCACAAGCGGGCTTCGGTGGCTTGGCGGATAGGTTCCTGGGCGGACAGCGCCGTGGCGAGCGCGAGGAGGGGGAATAGGATGCGGGTCATGGGTGGTGGGGGTGGGGGAGTGTGGGGTAAGAACCAGCAGCATCGGCGATGGCGGGGCACCTATCCCTTCTCTGGTCTCGTCAGATCCTGCAGAATTTTGCGCGCAAGAATCTCGTTGATCTCGCTATGCCGCGGAACCGGCTGGGAGCGTCCGGTCTGGGGGGTGTGGTAGATGTCGTGGCGAGCGCCATGGCGCAGCAGGACGCAACCCGCTTGTTCCAGTTCCGCTACGAGGTCGCGCCGTTTCACGCGATTTCAAGTTCGGCTTCCTTGCGAATCCCGGGAATCGTCTCCTCACCGAAAAGCTCAAAGAGATCACGCAGCTGTTCCTTGAGGTCGCCCAGATCCTCGCCCTGGGTCCAGTGATCCGGATAGTCGTTCAAATAGCCCAGATACTTGCCGTCAGCTTCACGCCAATAGGTGACCTTAACTTTCATGGTATGCTTTCTACGAGTGGGTTCTGCCCGGGGACTGCGGAGTCAGCGCGCTTCGGCCATCACCCCGCTGACAACGCAACCATAACACGGGCAATTTTTGCGGCAAGGTTTTATCCGGGCGGGCAACGGGGCCGCGGCGTGGATGACAGGGGCGGAAAATGGCAGTGCGGCGGCGCAGAGGCACTGGCGGAGAGAGGCCGCCACCGCAGCCACGCGGCGAGGACGCGGCAGCCACGCGGGCGGCGAAAACGTGCCATCTTTGGGTTGCGGCGGTCCCATGGTGAGGTATGTTCCCCCTGAGTGG
>CAIVSK010000060.1 GCA_903908495.1 Akkermansiaceae bacterium | reverse complement strand
GACACGCACTAAGCCGAACTCATGCAGACGAACGACAAACTCACTCGCGACGTCCGTCACCGTTCGGTTGTAGGGCCTGACCTTGGTCAGGCCGCGTTGGGAAGCCTGAACGGCCACGAGCAAGCTCGGGCCCTACAATCACGCGCGGCCCTACAGATTCAACTGCATGAGTCCGGCTAAGCGGGAACGGTTCAGTCAGCCGTGATGGAACCCGCACGCTCTTACCGCCAGTACGGACGGCGGTAGTAGTGGCCTCCATGCCGGAAGATCCATTCGCCCCTGACGAAGACATGGAATCCGGGCGGCGGGATGGCCCAGCATCCGGCTACCCAGTTGTACTGGTAGCCGTTCCAGTCCCAGTATCCCGGGACCCACACGGCGGTGGGGGCGGGCTGGGGGACGACGACGTCCGGTGCCGGGGCGCTGGCCGGATATGCAGGGACGGCCTCGATGGGACGCCCGTACAAGGTGCCGTTTTCGTTGTCGGCGGCGTTGCCGAGCGTGCCCCCGGCGATGGCCCCGGCCAGGGCGCCGATGAGGGCGCCGGCGGGTCCGTTGTGGCTGCCGCTGTTGTTGCCGATGATGGCCCCGGCGAGGGCGCCGGTAGCGCCGCCGGCGACCGCACCCCGCTGGGTGTTGGGACCGGTTCCGACGCATCCGATCTGGACGCTGCAAAGAATGAGGGCGATGGCGGTGAGCTTTGTGTTCATGGCGAAGTTCCTTGGACCACAAGTGCGCAATCTTGTTTCTTGTTTGTCCATACTTAAGGCATATGACGACCCGCAGGCGTCTCAGGATACAGAGGCGTACATGGAGCTCCTGAATTCACCGGCAATTCGGTAACGTGCCTTCCTGGCGCTGGTAGCAAGTCTCTTCTTGGATCAGCCGATGTTGACGAGATATTCCACGATTTCCCGTCGAAGGCTGTCGACGGTGGCCAGTTCCACCGCGGCGCGACCACCGCCAGGCCGAGCCCAGGCCTTCGGCCTGCCTACTTAAATTAGAGTGTTTAAAAGGTTCGAATCCGGTCGGCCCGGCGGGCAGCGTTTACGCAATCAGGCATGCTGTGACCGTTATCCCGACAGCGCCTCTGGGTGAAGAACGGACCCCTTGGTCCGGGGGAGGGGATGGCTGCGCGCGTAGATCAATTTCCGCCGCCTATCCCTCCAAGCCTGCCACCATCGGTTCAACCCGACCCGTTATGATCCTCGATCCTGCGGTGAGCCCCTGTCGAATCCGTCGAAGGGCGTCGTCCCCCCTTTCGGGCTCCTCGCAATAATCTGACGACTTCAACCCCAACCCCAACCCCAACCAAGGAGGCACCCATGTCCTTCACCTTTCGTGCAGGCACATTCAACATGGAAAACCTGTTCAGCCGCACCAGGGCGCTGAATCTGCAGGACAAAGACCAAACAGCGGCAATCCTCGCTGATGTCGCCAAACTGGAGGAATTGCTCGGCAAACCGGCCTACGCGGCCGCTGACAAGGCGCAGATCCTCGCCCTGACCAAGGCCCAGAGCGAATACATCGAGATCCGCGAGGATCGCGGGAAATTGTTCGCGGGTTCAGGCGCCACAAGGAAAGTGGTGGCCGCCGGCGCCAAGGACTGGGATGGCATCGTCGTGTTCAAGCTTGCTGACATCGCCGAGGAGGCCCGCACGAGCACTGCTGACGTCGTCGAGGCCCTTCGCGTGGATGTTCTCTGCGTAGTCGAGGTCGAGAACCGCCCGGCGCTGCAGGCCTTCAACAGCCAGAGCCTCGGGACGAAGAAGTTCGCCTACCCCATGGTGGTGGATGGCAACGACGATCGCGACATCAACGTGGGACTGCTGAGCCGGTTCGAGATCACCAACATTCGCACGCACATCTTCGACCGCCAGGGCACGAAGGTCATCTTCAGTCGCGACTGCGCGCATTACGAGCTGAAGCTGCCCGACGGCCGGCCCCTGCATGTCCTCTGCAACCATCTCAAGAGCCAGGGTTACGGCGATCCCAAGGAGAGTGCCGCCAAGCGCCTGCTCCAGACCACGCGCATTGCCCAGATTCTCATGGGCTTCAACCTCGCCACCGATCTCGTCATCGTGGCGGGAGATTTCAACGATGATCCGACATCGCCCGCGCTCCAGCCGCTCTTGAGCGTCACCAACCTGTTCGACGTGCTGCAGCTCAAATTCAGTAACCCGGCGGACCGCTGGACCTACCAGTACCGCGGCAAGCAGAACCAGATCGATTTTCTACTCGTCTCAAAGCCGCTCAAGGCCGGCTTCCAAGATGCCGGCATCGAACGCCGCGGCATGTTTGGCGTGGCAGGGATCACGCCGTTCCCATCCGTAATCTCAGCCTCCACCGCCGCCTCCGACCACGCTGCGATCTGGGCCGAGTTCACGGTGTGAAAACCTCCGCCATTCAGCACGCACAGAGACATTCAACCCTGAACCTCCCATGGCCAAAAATCCCCCAACAGGCGACAATGCCCGGAAAGGCGCGGTCCGAGACCGCTCGCAGACCTACAACCCGCGGATCGAACATTGGGTCAAGCGAGACGCCGATACCGGCAAGTTCATGGATCAGAAGGCCGATCCCAAGCCGTTCAAAGGCGTCAGAAAGGAGAAATAGAAAGAGGGCAACAGGCCCCGGTGCTCAAGTTTTCGAATCACTCACCAATACATAACCCCAAAATACCATAACTATGTTCTACAAAGCCCAATCATTGACCGCGGCGGTCGTGCCGGCCCTGCATACGGCGCTGATCACCGAACCGAAATCCCTCACCAAGCAACCGCATGAGGTTGCCATCGACATGGCCAAGGACGTGCAAACCAAGGTCGGTGGAGATCTGGCAGTTGGCCGGGTCGTGGGGGCCTTTGTCCTGCTGGGACTCATCCTGGCCGCAGGCGTCTGGAGCGAGCACCACGCGGAGCTGAAACGCTGGACGGATGTCCTCTATGATGCCTTCAAGTACGGCCTGCCTGCTTTGGTCGGGCTGATCATCGGGGAGGGGGCGGCCAAGCCATGATCTAGCTGCACAGGCCGCGACTGAAGAATCAGGACGCCGCATCGAACGCCGCGGCATTTTTGGCGTGGCAGAGATCACGCCGTTCTCATCCGTAACCGTGCCCTTACCGCGAGTTATCGACCGTGACACCTTCCTCCCCCAAGCCAGCCGTCCGCGTATCCGCAACCTCCCCCCAAAACGTCCCATCATTATGAATCACTCCGGCCACCATTTGGGTATTCACTGCATATCCTGTTTCCTGCTCGGGCCCTTGCTCATGCTTACGACCGGTTGCGTCAGCTCTTTCACTGGCCGTCCCGCGCGCAGCGCACGACCACAAGAGATCCTCGCTCAACTCAAGACGGGCAAGGACGCCAACGTCGTGACCTTGATCGAGAAATACCATGACACGACCGATGCCGCCGAGCAGAAGCGGGATCGCAACCGCATCATCGATCTAAGCATGATCCAGATCGATCAGCAGTACGCACTGTTTGTAGAGCAGTTCACCACTTCGAAGAAGACCTTCGACACGACTACCGAATTGGGATCGGTGTTTGCCAGCTCCGCGTCCGCCGCCATGACGCCGACCACCACCAAGAACATACTAACGCTGGTCTCCGGCGGATTCACCGCCAGCCGAACCTCGGTCGGGAAGAACTTTTTCTACGAACAGTCGATCAAGGCGATCATCCAGCAAATGACGGCCGAGCGCCG
>CAIVSK010000059.1 GCA_903908495.1 Akkermansiaceae bacterium | reverse complement strand
GGCTGCGGTATTTCACAGATGGGTTGGTGATCGGCACGAAGTCCTACGTGGACGGGGTGTTTGCGCAGTTTCGCGGGCAGTTCGGGCCGAAACGAACGAGCGGCGCGCGGGCGCTGCGGGAAGACGCCCAGGGCAGCCTGTTCACCGCCCGCAAGTTGACGGTCAGGACGGTGGAATGAGGGTCCGTGGTCCGTGGTCGATTGGCCACGAGTTACCGCAACTTCGGGAAATTGAGATTGCTCACCTTGTTCGTCGAAAACGAGAGTGTTTGGTGAGGCGGGAATTTGTTGCGCGCCGAGCAGCCCGAGCGGGTGGCCAGCGGTCCGCGACATGCTGCCGCCCGGGAGGCCGGGCAGGTGTCAGCGCCGGGCGTAGCGGAAACCGGGGAAGGCGCGCACCAGGCGGCGCATTTCCAGCTTCATGAGGGTGGCAGTGACGATGTGGGCGGGCAGGCCGCAGCGCTCGATGATGCGGTCGACGGCTGCTTCGTCGCTGGTGACCGCAGCGAAGACGGCGGCTTCCTCGGCCGGCAGTTCGGGGATGGAGGCGGGATCCTCGGTGGGCGAGGCCTGACGGGCGAAGGGCAATTCGCCCAGGTCATCCAGCAGGTGGGAGGGATCGGCAACCAAGGTGGCCCCCTCGCGGATGAGGTGGTGGCACCCGGCAAAGGTGGGTTTGTCGATCGGGCCAGGCACGGCAAAGACGGGTTTGCCGTATTCCGTGGCGAGGTTGGCGGTGATGAGAGAACCGGACCAGGCGGGGCATTCGATGACGAGTACAGCGCGGGCCCAGCCGGCAACGATGCGGTTGCGCATCGGAAAGGTTTGCTTGTCGGGGGCGGTGTGCAGCGGAAACTCCGACACGACGGCACCGTGACCGGAGGCGATTTTTTCGGCGAGGCCGAGGTTTTCGGGTGGATAGAGCTGGGCCAGGCCCGAACCGATCACCGCAATGGTGCGGCCGCTGGCCGCGAGGGCCGCTTCGTGGGCTGCGGTGTCGATCCCGCGGGCCAGGCCGGAGACAATGGTGAACCCGGCGTGGGCGAGTTGATAGGAAAACTTCTTGGTGGCCTGGGTGCCGTAGGTGGTGGCGCGGCGGGAGCCGACGATGCTGATGGCATGGCGGTCGCGCGGCTCGAGTTTGCCCCAGACATAGAGCAACAGCGGCCGGTCGTAAATGTCGCGCAGCGGGGCTGGATAATCCACATCATCCTGGGTGATGACGGCGATTCCGCGCTGTGTGGCTTCGGCGAGTTCGGTGACGGGATCGGCGTGGTCTTGCCAGGCGTGGAGGATGGCAGCGGTTTCCTCACCGATTCCATCAACACGCATGAGCCGGTCCTTGGCCGCGCCGAGGATGGCGGCGGCTTGGCCGAAGGATTCCAGTAGTCGGCGCACCCGGATCGGGCCGATTCTCGGCAGCAGGTTCAGGGCGGTTAGGGCTTCAAGCGGGGACATGGCAGGAACAACACCTAGCGGATGGAACGAGTGCCGGGAAGCAGGAAATGCGGGATTGCTGCGGGATTTGACGCCGCCGGACAACAGGATTTTGTAGGGACCGGCGGCTGGGCGCGTGGGGTCAGGTGGCGAGCAAGGCTTCGTCCCAATCTTTCCATACCGGATCGAGGTGGCGGTGGCGGAGCATGGCGGCGACTTCGGCGGTGCTGCGGGTATCGCTGATTTGGAATTGCTCGGTGGCCTTTTCGCAGCCGGATTTGGCGGTGAGTTCGACGCGGCGGCCTTTCACGGTGAGGTGGAGATCGTCGCCACCGGCCCCGGTGTAGCCGCCGGGTTCGGTGCGGGCCCCGGCCGACATGTGGGTCACCCCGAGGCAGGCCACGGCATCGCGCAGCGGTGCCGGTTCGCGGGTGGAGACGACGATACCGACCTGCGGGAAGGTCACGCGGAAGGCGGCGATGAGTCTGACAAACTCGCGGTCCGGCAGAAACAGGGCGGGGTCGGGCTGGTATTGGTAGTTGCCGGCATAGGGGCGCATGCGCGGAAACGACACGGTGAATTGGGCTTTCCAGCAATGTTTGTAAAGATATTCCAGGTGGGCGCACAGGGCCATCGCCTCGGACTGCCAGGGGGCCAGCCCGAAGAGCGCGCCGATGCCGATGCGGCGAAAGCCGCCTGCGTAGGCGCGTTCGGGGCAATTGAGCCGCCATGCGAAGTTGCGCTTGGGCCCGGCGGTGTGGAGTGATTGATAGACGCGGGGATCGTAGGTTTCCTGATAGACGACGAGCCCCTCGGCGCCGTGGCGGACGATTTCGGCGTATTGGTCATCTTCCATCGGGCCGACCTCGATGGCGAGGGTGGAAATGAACGGTTTGAGTGCGTCGAGGCAATGTTGGAGGTAGCCGTCGGAGACGAATTTGGGATGTTCACCGGCGACGAGCAACAGATTGCGGAAGCCCAGCGCGTGCAGGTGCCTGGCCTCGCGCACCACATGCTCGACACTCAAGGTGGTGCGCAGGATGGCGGCATCGCGGGAAAAGCCACAATAGCTGCAGTTGTTGACGCATTCGTTGGACAGGTACAAGGGCGCAAACAGCCGCATGGTCTTGCCGAAGTGACGGCGGGTGAGTTGCTGGCTGCGGTGGGCCAGCGCTTCCAGCGTCGCGCCAGACTCCGCGTCGATCAAGCGCGCGAAGCGCCGCATCAGCGGCGTGGGCCGCTCTAGCAGGTCTGGAAAAACTTCGGCGAAACTCATGGCGGGCGGAGCATGCCGCCTGAGGCGCAGCACGTCAAAGGCAAGCCGCAGGAAAATCATCCCATGGCTGGAATCCCGGATGCCACCGGTCCTCCGTAACCTGGTGGGGGTGCCTCGGGGTGCCTGCCCTTGCGCGGCGGGGCGGTTGAGCCGCTCATTTTGAACCAAGCTACTCGCAGCGGAAAAGTTTCCCGATTTTGTTGTTGCAATCGGTTCTCAATTAGCGAATATTTCGGGCGTGATGTTTGCAACCCCAAACGCTTCGGAGAGTGCGCCTGCCATGACCCTGAATCAGGCGCAGGTGGGTTGTGATTTTCAGATTCAAGTGCTCACCGGTCCGGGTTGTGATCGCTTGAGGGATCTTGGGTTTTGCGAGCAGATCCAATTGCGCAAGCTGACGGGCGGCCGCAACCTGATTTGCTCGATGTGCGGCACCCGTTTGGCCATCAGCCGTGAATTGGCGGAGCAGGTGCTGGTGAAGGCGGCGGTTTAGACAGTCTCCCCCACGGCCATGCCTCCCACCACCGACGTAGCGGCGATGATTGCGCTGATCGGCAACCCGAACGCCGGCAAGACCACCTTGTTCAACGCGCTGACGGGGGAAAACCAGCATGTCGGGAATTACTCCGGCGTCACGGTGGAGGTGAAGTCGGGGACATTTTTCACGCCGCACGGACGGAAATTGCGGCTGCTCGACTTGCCGGGATGTTATTCGCTGCGAGCGGCCTCGCTGGATGAAAAGGTGGCGGTGGATGCGCTGACCGGCAAGCTGCCGGGCGAGGTACCGCCCGATCTGGTCGTGTGTGTGGTGGATGCATCCAATCTGGAACGGCATTTGCAGTTGGCGCTGCAGGTGGTGGAGCTCGGCCTGCCCTGTGTTCTGGCGCTCAACATGATCGATGTGGCGGAGCGTACGGGCTTGCGGCTGGATCCGGCCAAGCTCGCGGCGGAACTCGGCATCCCCGTGGTCCCCATGCAGGCCAGCACAGGCAAGGGCATCATCGAGTTGAAACAGGCACTGCGCTTCCCTTTGCCGCACGCCGCCGTTGCCTCGTGGCTCGTGCCTGGAGTGGATCCCGAGATCTCGCGCCGCGGATTCATTCAGCGCCTGTGCGAACTGGCGGCGCGGCGCTCTGCGGTTCATCAATTGACGCTTTCGGACCGCGCGGACGGGCTGTTGCTGCATCCGGTTTTCGGCTGGATCTTCTTTGTGGCGATTCTGCTGCTGGTGTTCTGGTCGATTTTCAGCTTCGCGAAAATCCCCATGGGCTGGATCGAACTGGCTCAAGGGGCGCTGGGTGAGTGGGTCAAATCCCTCCTCGCCGAGGGCGACCTGCGCTCGTTGTTAGTCGATGGCGTGATAGGCGGCGTGGGCGGCGTGGTCATGTTCCTGCCGCAGATCATCCTGCTGTTCCTGTTCATCGGTCTGTTGGAAAGCACCGGATACATGGCGCGCGCGGCCTTTCTGATGGACGCGGTGATGGCCAAAGCCGGGCTCAGCGGCAAGGCGTTCCTGCCGCTGTTCAGTTCGTATGCCTGCGCCATCCCGGGAGTGATGGCCAGCCGCACGATCCCTTCCGCCAAGGAGCGCTTGGTGACTATTTTCGTGGCCCCGTGGATGAGTTGTTCAGCGCGCTTGCCGGTGTACTTGTTGATCGTGCCGCTGTTGCTGCATGAGGGCGAGGGATCGTGGAAACAGGCGTTGGTGCTGTTTCTCATCTACGCGCTGGGGACCCTCAGCGCGTTTGTGGTGGCGCGGGTGTTGCGCGGACGGCTCGGGCCGGATGCCACCGCCACCCACTTCATGCTGGAAATGCCGCCGTACAGGATGCCGCAGTGGAGATATATCCTGCGGCATGTATCGGAACGGGCGTGGGCCTTTGTGCAGAAAGCCGGCACCCTGATCCTCGGGCTCTCAATCTTGTTGTGGGCATTGAGCACCTATCCGAAATCCGGCAGCACCGACGCCGCCGACCAGCTCGCCCACAGCGCGATGGGCCGGATGGGTGCTCTGATTGAACCGCTGGTCAAGCCGCTTGGGTTTGACGGCCGCACGGGCACCGCGATTCTAACATCATTTTCGGCGCGCGAGGTGTTCAACGCCTCGATGGCCATTTTGTTCCGGGTGCGGGATGCGGGAGACAAGAAGAGCACGCGCGGCAAACTGCGGGAAGAGATTGCGGCGGCGACCTGGCCGGATGGCAGGCCGTTGTTCACGCCGCTATCGATGATCTCGCTGCTGGTGTTCTACATTTATGCCCTGCAATGTCTGCCGACCGTGGCGGTGGTGGCGCGCGAGTCGGCGTCGTGGCGTTGGGCGCTGGGGCAGTTCATCTTCATGACGGCGTTTGCCTGGCTGGCCTCGTTGCTTGTCTATCAAGGAGGGAGCTTGTTAGGATTATGATAAACGCGGAATGGCAATCTCTAGCAGCATTCGGGCTGGTGTTGCTCACCGCCGTGGCATTTGCATTGAGGCTGCTGCGGGGCAAGCGGGTGGGCGGCTGCGGTGGCGGTTGCGGTGGCGGCTGCGGGAAAAGCCCGCGAGCGGGCAAGTGAGGGCGGGAGCAGCTATATATCCTTGCCACCGACCTTGCTGGCTTTGTAGACCAGGGGGTACTCGCCATTTTCATCGATGCCGTGCCAGCCGAGTTTACCGAAGGCGCGCAGGATGGAGGTGAGTGGTTCGCCTTCGTCCTCGCCCTCGCCGTGCTCGATGGTGGCGGCATGTGACACGCCGTTGACGCATTCGATGCTAATGACGGTGCGGAAGCCGTAGAGATAGATCCAGTCACCCCAGGTCTTGCTTTCATGACGCGGTTCGAAGTGAACCTTGCGGAGGGCGTCGAGCAATTGGGTGATGGTGCTGGGTGCTTCCGAGTGCGGGATGACAAGCTGAGTTTCCATAATTTCAGAAGATTGCGGGAGGTGGTGCGATGCGGCTGTGGCTATTTTGCAATCAGACACGATTGGCTTATTAAACGGCGACGCGGCGCAACGCAATAAAAAAGAGGTGTGGTGCCGCAGGAATTTTTCAAGGGTGACGGGCCCCAACCCGGCCGGTTCCGCCGGGTGGGTTCGCCGCGGATTCACTGTCCACGTCGCCTGGGCGGGATGCCATCTTTCCGGGGTGAATCAGGGCTGGCGGTTAGATCGGGGTTGGATACCGCCGGGATCCGCCCCCAGACATGTTAGGAGCGCGAGTGCGCGCCGGCCGAACTCGGCGGGCGAGCGCCACGGGCGGGCGGGGCGCAGGATTTGCCAGCCGGCGCTGTGCGCCAAAGTGGTGAGGGCGGCATCCGGGTTGACGACGGTGGCGGCATGGCACAGCGCGAGCATGGGCAAGTCGGCGCGGCTGTCGGTATAGCCGTGGGCGTGGCGCAGTTGGCCATCGGCGAAGTAGGTATCGGGCAGCAGCAGGCGCAAGCGCGCGACCTTGGCCGCGCCCTTGTGATTGTGGAGGCAAGGCAACAAGGGGCAGCGGGAGGAACTTGCCACGGTGGTGCCGAGAGCGAGCTGGAAGCCGAGGGCGCGGCCGATCTCGGCGACGTAGAATTCCGGGCTGGCGGAGGAGAGGATGAGGAGGTGGCCTTGGCGGCGGTGGTTTTCCAGGGCCTCCCGCAGTTCCGGGTAGATGGCGGGCAGGATGGCCGCGGCGAAGGCACGGGCATGGGAGGTGAGGGTCGCCTCCGGCATGCGCCAGAGATAGCTGAGAAAGGCGCGTTTGAGGCCGTCGAGTTTGAGCAGCGGGAAGCAAGGCAGGGCCAGCAGAAACACAGGCAACAGCAGTGCGCGCCAAGGTTCGCGGCGGATGACGTGGTGCCGAAACAACAGCTGGGTGTCCCACGCGAGCAGCGTGCCGTCGAGGTCAAACAGGGCGATGCCGGCTGGTGGATCGGGAGGGACGGGCGGGTTCATTTGCAGCAGGAGGGCAATTCTTCGGCGGCGGGGGCGGCGGGCGGCGTCCCGCCATAGAAACTCGGTGGAATGGTGCCGTGGAACCGCCAGGCGAGGATTAGCGCCGTGGCAAAAGCGAGACCGCGGCGCAGGCGGTTCATGGCCGCCGGGGTGAGGCGGGCGCGGAGGCGATGAAACTGGAGTTGGGCGAACCACAGCAAGGGCACGGTGCCGAGGCCGAAGGCAAGGGTGAGCTCCGCGCCCTTGGCCGCGGAGCCGGCGGCCATGGCGGCCACAAACACCAGATAAAGCGGGGTGCAGGGCAGAAACGGCGTGAGCAAGCCCATCGCCGCCGCCGCGCCGTGAGCGGAAAAGCGCCCGGCCCTGAAGCGGGCGCGCACGGTGAAGCGGTTGAGAATGGCCGGGCGTGGCACGCGCTTGTCCAAACCGGAAGCCATCAGCAGCAGCACGCCGACCATCACCCACGGCAGGATCACCGCTGGAGAATCAAAAAACCATTTCAGCGGTTGGCGGCCGATAGCCCCGCAGATGCCACCGATGATCGCGTAGGAGGTCAGCCGCAAGCCATGATAGAGTGAGGCGGCCACGAGGCGCTGGCCCTCCGACTTGGCCAGGGTGCCCAAGCCGCAGGCAATAGGCCCGCACATGCCCACGCAGTGGAAACTGGTGGCCATGCCGGCGACGAGAGCGGCGATGGTGGTTTGAATTTCGGTCATGGGTGATGCGGCGGGAGAGGCACCTTGAATTCCGGAGTTGGGTGGTGGGCGGAGATGTAGATGAGCGCAACCCACGAGCCAATGAGCAGCACGAAGGCCAGCACCACAAAGATCCAGGGACGGCGCGCGATGAATTGGAGCACGGCTTTCATGGCGGCGCAATCAGGGGGCAGCTGGCGCGACTGCGTTGGGATTGGGGCCGAGAAAGCGGGTGGCTTTCCGCAGGGTGACATTGCCGGGGTCGCCATGGATCTGCACCGCCACATCCGAGGCCCCCTTGTAGCTGGCCAGTGGAGCGAGTATCACACAGGTACGGGTGAGTTCGCCGAGCGGCTCGATGGTGAAGGTTTGCTCGCCGCCACTGAGTTGATAGCCCGCGGGGGCGTCCGCTGCCAGGCTGATGGTGACGGTGGCCGGCTGGTTGCGCTTGTTTTGCACGCGCAGCAGATAGATATTACTCACCGCGTCGGCATTGCTAGAAAAACCCACCCCGCCCAGCCGTGTGATGGTGGCGGCATAGGGGGTCATTTTCAGCCAGGCAACCACGCCCAACGCCAGCAAGCCTACCACTGCGAGGACAGTATAGGCATAGATGCGCGGGCGCAAAACGCGTTTGGGCAGACCGTCAAAGCCGTTCTGCGAATCGTAGCGGATGAGGCCCTTGGGCCGGCCCACCTTGGTCATGATATCATCGCAGGCGTCGATGCAGGCGGTGCAACCGAGGCATTCGAGTTGCAGGCCGTTGCGGATGTCAATCCCGGTGGGGCAGACTTGAATGCAGCGGTGGCAGTCGACGCAATCACCGGTGGCCCGCCCCACCGCGCCGCGCGGCTCGCCGCGCTTCTCGTCGTAGCCGACGATAACGGTGTCGCTATCGGTTAGAGCGCTTTGGAGGCGGCCGTAGGGACACATGATGATGCAGAATTGCTCGCGGAAATAGCCGAAACAGAACCACAGCACGCCGGTGAGGAAGATGATGATGCCAAATGCGGTGGCATGTAGCAGCGGTCCTTCATGCATGAAGCCGTAGAGGCGGCGCAGCGACACGAAGTAGGAGAGGAACACGTGGGCGATGAGTGCGGCGATGCCGGCAAAGAGCACGTGTTTGAGCAGGCGTTTGAGGATCTTGCCGGCCGTCCACGGCGCGTCGTCGAGTTTGCGGCGGGCGACGGCGTCGCCCTCAATCCAGCGCTCGATGCGGCGGTAGACGTGATCGAGAAACACGGTGTAGGGGCAGGCCCAGCCGCACCACAAGCGGCCTAACAGCGAGGTGATGAAAAACAGGGAGAAGCCCATGCCGGTGACGGCGAAAAACATGACCCACATGTCTTGCGGCACCAGGGTGATGCCGAACAAATGGAACATGCGCTTTTCGACGTCGAGAAACACCGCCGGGTAACCATTGATAGGTATCCACGGCAGCGCGACATAGATGACGATGAGTAGGAAACCGAACAGGCGCCTGAGGGTGTTCCAGTAGCCGCGAACATCCGCCGGGTGGAGGAAATAGCGCGAGCCATCGTCGTTGATCGTGGTCAGGGAGGCGAGATTCGGCGAGCGCGGGTTGGACATGTCGATGAGCGGGATGGCGGGCTTGCCGCAGGAGTGCCGGCGCGGCGCACCTGCCGGATTTCAGACATAGTGCAATTCGGCGGCTTTGGCGTCGATTGCGGCGACGTTATCCAACAGTTCCTGGATGGGATCCCAGCGGCCCGAGACGAGGGCCTCGCGGGCGGACTCCGGCATGGTGACGGGGAAGTCGAGGCCGCCGGAGCTGCGCACGCGCAGCGCGGCAACGTCGATGGTGACCACGGTGGCCGGCTCGGCTTCGACCTGGAGGCGCAAGGCGGCCAGATCGGCGGCGGTGGCGATGACGCAGGGCATGGCGAGGGTGGTCGAGTTGCCGAAGAAAATTTCGGCGAACGATTCGGCGACGACGCCGTTGAAGCCGTACTTGCGGAGCGATTGCGGGGCATGTTCGCGGGACGAGCCGCAGCCGAAGTTGAGTCCGGCGAGCAGGATGGAGGCACCGGCGAAGCGCGGATCGTTGAGCGGATGGGCGGTTGGCTGGCCATGTTCATCAAAACGCACATCGTAAAAAGCAAACTCCCCGAGGCCATCGAAGGTGATGCACTTCATGAAGCGCGCGGGAATGATGCGGTCGGTGTCGATATCCGCACCGGGAATAAAAACGGCGCGACCGGAAACTTGGGTGACGGGGGCTAGGGACATGGGCGAATTTGGAATTTAGATTTTAGCTTTTGAATTCAGAATTTCGTTCAGCTGTCCTCGCGGTGGATCAGGTACCACGGGCGTTCGACATCAGGCGGAAACGGGGCGGAAACGGGGGCGGCTATTTGATGGCGAATACTTCCCTGGCATCGGCGATCGAGCCGCGGATGGCTGCAGCGGCGACCATCACCGGCGACATCAGCACGGTGCGGCCAGTGGATGAGCCTTGGCGGCCCTTGAAATTGCGGTTGGACGAGGAAGCGCAGAGTTGATCGCCGACGAGCTTGTCGGGATTCATGGCCAGGCACATCGAGCAACCGGCATCGCGCCACTCGAAGCCCGCGTCGCGGAAAATCTGCGGCAGTCCTTCATTTTCACACTGGATGGCAACGATTTGGGAGCCGGGCACGGCCAGTGCGGTGACGCCGGGGGCCACCTTGTGGCCGGGCAGGTACTTGGCGACCTCGCGGAAATCCGACAAGCGGCCGTTGGTGCAGGAGCCGATGAAGGCGACGTTGATGGCAACGCCCATGATTGGCGCGCCGGCGGGGATTTTCATGTAGGCCAGGGCTTCCACGATACTGTCCTTGGCGATTTGGTTGGGGGCCGCCGCGGGGTCTGGGATGCACTCGGAAATGGCAATGCCTTGGTCGGGGGAAATTCCCCAGGTGACCGTAGGCTCGATGGTCGCAGCGTCCATGCGCACGATGTCGTCGTAAACGGCGTCAGCATCGGAGGCAAACGACAGCCAGCGCGCGGCCGTCGCGGCGAAGTCGCTCATATCGACGTAGGGGCGGCCCTGGAGGTAGGCCACGGTTTTGGCATCCGGATTGATGTAGCCGCAGCGCGCGCCGCCTTCGATGGACATGTTGCAAACGGTCATGCGTTCCTCCATCGACATTTGTTCGAACACCTCGCCGGCATATTCGTAGGCATAACCAATGCCGCCGCGAGCCCCTAGCTGGCGGATGATGTGGAGGATCACATCCTTGGCGTAAACACCGGGGGGGAGCTGGCCATTGACCTCGATGCGGCGGACTTTGAGAGCTTCCAGCGCGAGGGTTTGCGAGGCGAGCACGTCGCGGACCTGGGTGGTGCCGATGCCGAAGGCAATGGCACCGAAGGCACCGTGGGTGGCCGTGTGCGAATCCCCGCAGGCAATCGTGGTGCCCGGCTGGGTGATGCCTTGCTCGGGCCCCACGACGTGCACGATGCCTTGCTTGCCGCTGCTGAGGTCAAAGTAGGTGATGCCGAACTGGTCGACATTTTCGCGCAGTGCCGTCATCATCGCTGCGGCCAGCGGGTCTTGCGGCGCGCTTTGATCGCGGGTTGGCACGATGTGGTCGACGGTGGCGAAGGTGCGTTGCGGAAACTTCACTTTGAGCCCGAGGTCGCGGAGCATGCCAAAGGCTTGCGGCGAGGTGACCTCATGGATGAGGTGGGTCCCGATGAAAAGTTGCGTGCGGCCGTCGGCGAGAGTGCCGACGCGATGAGTGTCCCAGACTTTTTGGAAGAGGCTTTTGCCCATGGTGCTTGGCTCGCCGGGGTTTGCGGGCGAGCTGCGGCAGCATGCAGCGGGTCGTGTGAAATGTCAAAGCCGCATCCTCAGGCGGCTCGAAAAGGCGAGCTTGCGGGCGGGCTCAGGAGTTGCGCAGCGCGAAAATCAGGCCCACAACGAGGCCGCCCAGCACGACGAGCGCAGCGCAGACGGCGAGGATTCGGAACCACTTGCGGGACGGGCTGGCGTTGCGCGCCTCGCCGTCGATCCATTGGTCCCACGACGAGCGGCGGGCTCGGGGGCGATGGAAATGGCGGATTCCGCCCTTGTAGCGTGGGGCGTGGGTGGTCTGGGTCAAGCGCTTCATGCAAAGGATGGGTGCCCCGACTGGAATGCTGTCAAGTTGGCCTCGAGCGGTGGCGGGATTGTGGCAGCCGCCGCTCCAATACAACAAACGCGCCCCCCGGTGTGGCGGAGGGCGTCGGAGGTTTTTTAAAGCTCGGGCAGCTTGGAATTATTTCTCGTGACGCACCACCGGCGGGGCCTGGGGGAGCTGGGGAGCCGGGGTGGCGGCCTCGATTTCTTTGAATTTGGGCAGGGGACGCAACCGCGGGGCCTCGGATTCACCGGTGCAGCAGCAGGAGACGGAAGTGAGCGCGATAGCGGATGCGCAAAGAGCAAGGAGGATTCGGATCATGGTTCAAGAAATGGTTTGTAATACGCCTGGATTGATGGATTCCGGCTCGGCTTGGGTGGCGGGTGTGGATGCAGCGCACCGTCTCCGCCGCTTGGCAAAACCGGAGGAGAGATTTACTTGGTGGGCTTCACGTAGACGGGTTTGGGCGAGGCGGTGGCGTCTTTCGGGCAGCAGGAAACTGCGTAGAAAGAACCGGCCGCAACCGCGGCGAGAACGGCGACTTTGACGAATTTCATATTGGATATGGTGTTAATTGGGGTTGTAGTACCCGCGTGCCAGTCACGCGGGCTGGGGCGATGCTAGTGATCCGGTGTCCGTCTGCAAGGGAAATTGCAACAAGCTTCCGAGGGAAATTTCCGCGCGCCCCTGCGGCGAGATTCATCCGTGTTGGGCATTGACGGGCTGAGCGTTTTGTTGCAGGCTGCGTCCCGAACCATCCCCTCGGAACCAACCCCCATCCACCTCATGACCATGATTCGTCGTTTTCTTACCGTCGCATTGGCTGCTGCGTTTAGCTGCAGTCTTGCCGCTGCCGCCCCGGACAACAAGCTCAAGATCGCCACCGTCGATATGCAGGAGTTGTTCAAGCAATACTACCGGACTAATGAGGCGCAAAAGCAGATCAACGTGGAGCGCGCCCGCATTCAGAAGGACAACAACGAACGCATGGCCAAGATTCGTGACATTGAGACTTCGCTTGGCAATCTGCGCAAGCAGCTCGATGATCCGGCCATCAACGACTCGAAGAAGCAGGCGCTGTTCAAGGACTGGCAGATGCAGCAACAGGAGGGCATCGCCCTCGACCGCGAGCGCCGCGAATTCCTCCAACGCCGCAACCAGATGCTCAACGAAAAGATGATGCAGCGCATGAAAGGCATCCTCGAGGAAATCCGCAAGTTGGTCGAAGAGCACGCCAAGGCCGAGGACTTTGATTACGTTTTTGACAAGTCGGGCATGAGCACCTCGCAAGTTCCGTTTTTGCTCTACACCAAAGACGCGACCGACATCACCGCCTCGCTGCTCAAGGATTTGAACAAGGACGCCCCGGCCGATTCGCTCCGCAGCGAAGGCGATCCGGCCCCCGAGTTGCCAACTCCCGCGCCTACAGGCGGCACGCCCTGAGTCGCATCGACTGAGCCCTCACACCTTTTTCCGCGGTGGCATTCGCCCTGACGCTTTCAGAACTGGTCCGCCTCGTCGATGGTGACATCGTCCGGGGCGGGCTGGACCGGCCGTTGACCGGGGTGGCGTCGTTGGATGCCGCAGGCGCGCAGGACATCAGCTTCCTTGGCAATGACAAATACCGCGGCCAGTTCCTGGTGACCCAGGCAGGCGCTGTGATTGTGGCCCGTGGTGAAACCGGCGGCCACGAGGCCACCGGATTGGTAGCGGTGGATAACCCGTCGCTGGCGTTTTCCGAAGTGATCCGGCATTTTTCCGCCACCGCGAAACCGCTCAGCCCCGGCGTGGATCCGCGGGCGGCGGTCGATCCGAGCGCGGTGTTCGATCCGCAATCGGTGCGGATTCATGCCGGAGCGGTGGTCATGGCGGGTGCCCGTCTCGGCGACGGCTGCGAAATCGGCCCCAACTGCGTGATCGGCGAACAGGTCGTCATGGGACGCAATTGCCGGATTCTGGCGAATGTCACGGTCCGCGAGCGCTGCGTTTTGGGTGAGCGCGTCATTCTCCAGCCGGGCTGTGTGATTGGCTCGGACGGCTTCGGCTATGCCTTCCATGATGGCCGCCACCAAAAAGTCGATCAGGTCGGCATTGTCGAAATCGGCGATGACGTGGAAGTCGGTGCCAACACCACCATCGACCGCGCCCGCTTCGGCAAAACCATCATCGGCGAGGGTACCAAGATCGACAATCTGGTCCAAATCGCCCACAATGTGGTCATCGGCAAGCACTGCCTGATCATTGCACTCACCGGCATTTCCGGCAGTACCCAACTCGGTGATCACGTCACCGCGGCCGGCCAGGTCGGCATCACCGGTCACGTGACCATCGGCGACCGCACCATCCTGGCGGCGCGCACCGGTGTGACCGTCAACCTTGAGGGCGGGCGAACCTACGCCGGCAAGCCGGCCGCCCCGATGCAGGAACAATTGAAACTGGAGGTTTTGGTCCGCCGTCTGCCGAAGCTCGTGGAGCGGGTCAAGGCGCTGGAAAAAGCCATCCTGCGCCACGACTGAGCGGGGCGACAGGCCGCCACCCGGCGGTCTTGAGGGGTTTTTTACCCTGACCCGTCATTCCGGGCTTGCCAGCACCGGCCGCACCCCTTATCCACTGCCAGCACCATGGCCAGCACTCCCGTCATCAACCTCCGCAAAGGACACGCCGTCCGCCACAACAACGAAGTCTGCATCGTCATCGATCATGAGCTGAAAACGCCTCCCCGCATGGCGTCCTACGTCCAGATGTCGATCCGCAGCGTGGCCACCAAGAAGGTCTTCAATCTGCGCATGACTTCCAATGATTCGCTCGACAGCGTCCTGCTTGAGCGCATCCCGCACGAGTATTCCTACAAAGACAGCAGCGGCTATCACTTCCTCAACCCGGAAACCTACGAAGATACTGTGGTTTATGAGGATTTGGTCGATCCGGTGAAAAATTACCTCATTGACGGCCAAGTGTACACGATTCTGCTGGCCGATTCCAATGTCGCGTCCATCGACCTGCCGGCCTCAATGGTCATGACCGTCGTCGAGTCCTCGGAAGGCGTCAAGGGCGACTCCGCCAACAACGTTTACAAGCCCGCCACCATGCAGACGGGCCTGGTGGTGCAGGTGCCGCTCTTCATCAATGTCGGCGAGCGAATCAACGTCAAAACCGAGGACAATTCCTACCTCGGCCGCGCCTGATCCTCCACCCTGCTCCCGCCATTGCCGCAGCGCCCCACAAGGCGGATCCCGGTGATCGCGGGCTTCACTCCACGACGCTCACCTTGTGATTACCTAGGTCAAGCTAGCAATCAAGGTTTCTTAGATTTCGCTTGACGGGCCGGCGCATCTCTGAGTTAATGCGGCGTCATGAAATCCACCCTGCTACTGGTCGCCATCTCATGGGTTGTTGGGGCATTTCCCCTGATCGCCAAGAGCGAGATGGAGACCTTGCGGAGCCTGTGCGCCGAGCAGGAACGGCAGATCCGCCAGTTGGAGGATGAAAATGCCAAGCTCCGCTCGTCGAATGGCCTGACCGCCTCCCGCACCAGCAACGACAAAGCCAGCCACCCGGCCCAACCAGTCGCCACGCCAGCCGCCACCCCCGCGACGGCCACCTCACCCGCCAAGTCCAAGACCTACACGGCGCTGGCGAATGACAGCTTGGCGCGGGTCTCGCGGAAATTCGACATCACCCCGGCGGCCTTGGCCGGGATGAACGGGTTGAAAGCCACCAGTACGATCCACGCGGGGCAAAAGCTCAAGGTGCCAGGCGTCGGCGCGCCCGCCCCCACGGAGGCCGCGCCCGCCCCACCAACGGCGAGTGCGGCAGCGGTCAACGGCAAGACCCACCAATTGAAGGACGGCGAAACGTTCTCCAGCATTGGCAAGAAATACGGCATTCCCACGGCCACCCTCATCGCGGCCAATCCCGACGTCAAACCCACCGCCATGCGGCCGGGACACATCATCAATCTCGCCATGCCAGCCCAATCCACGGCTGCCACGCCAAAGCCCACGCCACAGGACGAGGCCGCCGATACTCCAGCTAAGAGCGCCTCCCGGATGCCAAACCCGGCACTGAAAACTCAGCCAACGGCCGACAAAGCCACGCCCCGCGCGGAAAAATCCGCCACCCTCCCGGTAGTGGCGCAAAAACCCCCGATTCCGCCAACGCAGGCAGCCAAGCCGCCGGTCGCTGCCACCACCGCCGCAACTCCGGGACCCACGAAAAAATCCGCAGATCCCCTGCCCGCCACCGCTGCTGCGGAGAAACCGAGCCTCCGTTCCGTGACCATCGATGGCACCACCACCTTCGGCGAGTTTGCGGCCAAGCACGGCACCAGCATCAGCCGTCTCAATGACCTCAATGCTCTCGAGTTGGTGGATAGCACCGTCCTCGCCAGAGGCTCGGAATTGTATGTCCCCGCTCAGCCGTAACCCACAATCACTCGCTGACTTTTTTACCAAAAAATGGCACACTTCCTGCGTCACCCCACGCGGCCTGTCGAACCGCTTGAACGAATTTCCAGTTGAACCGACTCTATTGCTAGAGAAAATACACACCACCCCGAAATAACAATGAAATCACGAATTACGACACCCGTCCTCGCGCTCCGCGCCTCCGCCATTTTCCTGGCCGCGCTCACACAGGTAAATGCCGAAGCCGCCAGCACGGCCAAGGACGCCATCAAAACCACCGCGCCCGAGCCACGTCTCAAATTCTACGGCTGGATCGAAGGCGGCTTCACCGGCAACACCAGCAGCCCGGGCGATAACCAGAACTTCGGCCGCCTCTTCGATGATCGTTCCAACGAAGCCCTGCTGAACCAGCTTTCACTGACCGCCGAGCGGGCCCTCGACCCGAAGGCAACCGGCTTCGATTGGGGCTTCAAAGCCCAAGTCATGTACGGTAGCGACGCACGCTTCACCCATTCCATGGGCCTCCTCGATACCACCTCCACCGACCGCTACCAGCCGGACATCGTCGAAGCTTACCTTGCCATGCACTGCGCGATCTTGACCGACGGCGGGGTGGATTTCAAGTTCGGCAAAGCCGTGACCCTCGAAGGAGCGGAGACCATCGACCCCCGCACCAACGTCTTCTACTCGCATTCCTATATCTTTAACTACGGCATCCCGCTCACCTACACCGGCGCTATGGCCACGGTCCACGTCACCAAGGAGCTCGACCTCATCGGCGGCGTCACCCGTGGCGTCAACACCAGCACCCAGGACAACAACGGATCCGCCGGCTTCCAGGGCGGCTTCGGACTCAATTTGCAAGATGGCAAGCTCGTCGTGCTCGCAATCACCAATCTGGGCCCTGAAATGCCCAATAATAATAGCGACTACCGCTATATGAACGATGTCACCGTCACTTGGAAAATCAGCGACAAACTCACGTCCATCACCGACCTGAACTACAGCTATGACCAGTCCGCCAATGCCGCCTGCTATGGTGCCGCGCAATACCTCACCTATCAGGTCAACGAGTGGCTCAGCGTCGGTGCCCGCGCTGAAATCTGGGCTGATCCCAAGGGTTTCTATGCCGTGCAGTTTGCCAATAACACCGACCCGATGAGCTTGCTGCGCGACGGGATGGTTTACGATCCGCGCACAGTCGGCGGTGGCGACACGACCTACGGCGAGCTGACGCTTGGCGTCAGCATGAAGGTGCCGGTGTCCGGACCGATCCAAAGCTTGGTGATTCGCCCCGAGGTGCGCCTTGACGGAGCACTGAACAGCGGCACCCGTCCGTTCAACGATTCAAAGGACCGCAGCATGCTGACCTTGGGCGTGGATGCAACCCTGACGTTCTGATATCACCGCCAGCTATTCTGGTTTTCTGAAAGGGCGTGGATGCGGCGGATGGCCGCTGCATCCACGCCCCAATCATTTCCCGGCAATTGCCAGCTTGCGGGTCATCCGGGCTCATCCTGGAATCAAGCTTGGCACTGGCGCGCCCATCCTGCCCAATACCGTTGAGCGGGCGGATGCCACGCGGGGCGAAAATCGGTGATTTCAGCGCGGTGTCGCTTGCCCTGGTGGGTGGGGCGAGGCTAGGCTTGTGGCGCCCGATGTCCCAATCTTTCGTCCATCTACACCTACACACTGAGTTTTCCCTGCTGGATGGCATGATCCGCACCAAGGATCTGGCCAAACGCGCGGCGCAACTTGGCATGCCGGCGGTGGCCATGACCGACCACGGCAACCTGTACGGTGCCGTCCAGTTCTACAAGGCCTGCAAGGACCAAAAGATCAAGGCGATCCTCGGCTGCGAAATTTACCTCGCGCCAACCACCATCGAAGATCGGCGCGAGATCCCCGGCCGCAAGCGCGCCACCCACCTGACGTTGCTCGCCGAGACCAACGAGGGCTGGGCCAACCTCAGCAAGTTGGTGACCAAAGGCCACCTCGACGGCCTCTATCACGGCAAACCGCGGGTCGACCGCGACGCGCTGCGGCAACACGCCGCGGGGGTCATCTGCCTGAGCGGCTGCATCTCCGGCCCGGTCAATGAGTGGCTGCTGGCCGGCGATGAGGACAAGGCGCGCGAGGTCCTCGTCGAGCTTTGTGATATCTTCGGCCAGAACAACACCTACGTCGAAATCCACAACCACGACCTCGAACCCGAACGCCGCGTCACGCCGGGCTTGCTCAAGCTCGCCGCCGAGCTCGGCCTCAAGCCGGTGGCCGCCAATGACGTGCATTTCCTCAATCCCTCCGATCGCGACGCCCACGATGTGATGTTGTGCATCGGCACCGGCCACCTGATCATCGATGAGAATCGCATGCGCTATTCGCCCGAGCTGTATTTCAAGACCGCTGGGGAAATGCGCGAGCTGTTTGCGGATGTGCCGGGCGCCTGCGATGCCACCCTGGAAATCGCCGCGCGCTGCAACGTCACTCTCAAACTCGACGCCACCTCGTCGGAAAAATACCCGCAATTCGGCACACCGGACGGCAGCCCGCGCGAGGAGTATTTCATGAAGGTGTGCCGCGAGGGCATGGTTAGACGCTACGGCGAGGCGCGCTCCAACGAGCCCGAGCTGGCCGATCGCCTCAAGTACGAGGTGGACACGATCAACCAGTTAGGATTTTCCTCCTACTTCCTTATCACCGCGGATTTCATCCAGTGGGCGCGCGACCAAGGCATTCCGGTGGGGCCGGGCCGTGGCTCGGCGGCCGGCTCGCTCGCCTCCTATGCGATGGGCATCACTGATATCTGCCCGATCCGCTTCGGCCTGTTGTTCGAACGATTCCTCAACCCCGAGCGCATCAGCCCGCCCGACGTCGATATCGACTTCTGCCAGAGCCGCCGCGGCGAGGTCATCGAATATGTGCGGCAAAAGTACGGCGAACGCTGCGTCTCGCATATCATCACCTACGGCACCATGGGCGCCAAAAGCGTGGTGCGCGACGTCGCCCGCGTCATGGGAATGTCCTATAACTCAGGCGATCAGCTCTCGAAGATGATCGATCCCAAACCCAACGATGAGGACGACAAGAAAAAGTACGGGCCATCGATCCTGAGCCGCGAATGGGTCAAAAACACCGAACTGCGCGAACTCATCGAGAGCAGCTCCAGCTATCGGGAACTGTGGGAATACGCCCTCAAGCTCGAAGGCCTCAACCGCAACGTCGGCGTGCATGCCGCGGGCATCGTCATCGGCGACCGCCCGCTCGATGAGCATGTCCCGCTCACCCGCGGCAATGAAGGGGAAGTGGTCACCCAGTATGCCATGAAGGCCATCACCGATGTGGGCCTGCTCAAGATGGACTTCCTCGGACTGAAGAATCTAACAGTCATTCAGGAGGCCGTGCAGCACATCCGGCGGCACACCCCGGAGTTTGCCATTGAGACCGTCCCGCTGGACGACCCCAAAACCTTCGACCTGCTCAACCGCGGCGAGACGATGGGCGTGTTCCAATTGGAAAGCGGCGGCATGGTCGAGACCTGCCGCAAGTATGCCATCGGCAAGATAGATGATATCATCGACCTGCTGGCGGTCTATCGGCCCGGCGCGATGCAGTTCATCGACCAGATGCTCGACGTGAAGAAAGGCCGCAAAAAGGCCATGTACGAACATCCCTTGCTGGAGAAAATCTGCGGCGACACCTACGGGGTGATGATCTATCAGGAACAGGTGCAGAATGCCGCCAAGGTGCTCGCCGGCTACACGCTCGGCGGTGCCGACCTGCTGCGCCGCGCCATGGGCAAGAAGGACGCCAAGGAGATGGAGCAGCAGCGTGCCATGTTCGTCGACGGCTGCGAGACGACCAACGGCATCAGCCGCAAGCTCGCCGACCAGATTTTCGACAAGATCGCGATGTTCGCCGGTTACGGATTCAACAAGTCGCACTCGGCATGTTACGGCCACATTTCCTATTGGACGGCCTATCTGAAGACCAATCACACGGTGGAGTTCATGGCGGCATTGCTGTCCAATGAGATCCAGAACACCGACAAGATCGGTGTGTTTGTCTCCGAGTGCCACCGCATGGGCCTGGAGATTCTGCCACCCAACCTCAACGCCTCGCAACTGCGCTTCGCCCCGGAAATCGGCCCTAACGGCAGACCCTGCGTCCGCTACGGCCTCGCTGCCATCAAAAATTGCGGTGAGGGCGCGATGGCCGCCGCCATTCAGGAACGTGAGCGCGGCGAGCCCTTCGCCTCGCTCGAGGATTTCTCGTCACGCCTCGATTCCAAGGTGGTCAACAAGCGGATTCTCGAAAACCTGGTCAAAGCCGGCGCCTTCGATTGGACCGGCGAGACCCGCGTCGGCATGTTCGGCCGGCTCGAACAAGTCATCTCGGCCTCGTCCTCGATCCAGCGCGACCGCGCGTCCGGGCAGGTCTCGATGTTTGATGCGATGGACTTTGCCGCCCCGGCGCGGGCCACCAAAGCCACACGCGGCAGCAAGGCGGTGGAAGAGTGGCCCAAGGACGAACGCCTCGCCCATGAAAAGGAATTGCTTGGATTCTACGTCACCGGCCATCCGCTCGACCGCTTCCGCAGCGTGATTGACTCGGACCGCTACCGCCGGCTCGGTCTCATTGACGACTTGGAGATTACCAATGCCCGCGACCGGTTTCCCTTCGCCGGCATGGTGCGCAGCATGGAGGCCAAGATCACCAAGACCGGCAAGCCATTTGGTGTGCTGGTGCTCGAAGACTTCACCGGCAGCGCCGAGATCATGCTGTGGGGCGAAACATTCGTGCCAGCACGTGATGCCGGCATGTTGGAAGCGGGAAAGATCATCAAGCTCAAGTGCGCCATCCAAGTGGACGACCGCACCGGCGGCCGCCGCCTCACCGGCTATGAGATCGCCGAACTCAAGCCCAAGCGGACACTCGCCAACAACAAGGGGCCGCTTGAGTTGATGCTGTGGACCAACCGCCACAGCGAGCGCGATCTGGACGACATCCAATTCATCATCGCCGGCTATCCCGGCCACACCCCGGTCCACCTGCATTTCCAAAACAGCGCCGGCCGCCGCGTCACCGTCGAGTTAGGCGCCGCCTTCAACGTGAAGCGCAGCGTCGAACTCGAAGACGAGCTCGCCCGCTGGATCGAGGAATGAGGGGGCGATGGCTTGTGGCGGCGCTCTGTGAGCGCCTCAGTCAGCGCAGGTGAAGCCTAACATTGGCAGCGACGGTCACAGACCGCCGCTACATCCCGCGGCGGCCCTCGATGGCGCGCAGGAGGGTGAGTTCGTCGGCGTGTTCGAGGCCGCCGCCGGCGGGCAGCCCTTGGGCGATGCGGGAAATGCGGCAAGGGCGGCCGCGCAACAGGCCGGCCAGATAGTTGGCGGTCACTTCGCCTTCGACGTCGGCACCGAGGGCGAGAATAACTTCGAGAGCCGCCGGCGCGGCATCGACGCGCTGGAGCAAGGCGGGGATGCGCAGGTCCTCGGGTGAGACGCGGTCGAGCGGAGAGAGTTTGCCGCCGAGGCAGTGGTAGCGGCCGCGGAAGGCACCGGAGCGCTCGAGTGGCAGCACGTCGGTGGCTTGTTCGACCACACAGAGTGTGAGATCGTCGCGTTTGGGATCCTCGCAAAGTTGGCAGGACCCGTGGACTGCGAAAAACCCGCAAACCGGGCAGGCGACGATGCTTGCCTTGGCATGGGTGAGCGCGGCGGCGAGGGCGGGCACATCGGCTTTCGGGCTTTGCAGCAGCCAGATGGCGATGCGCTCGGCACTGCGCGGGCCGACGCCCGGCAGGCGTTTCAATTCGCCGATGAGCAGTTTGACGGGATCCGGGAAATCAGCTTGGGCCATGAGGGAGTCCGGTGGGTTTTAACAAAAAACCTAACGATTTTGCAGCGTTCCGTCATCGCAGGGCATGCGGTGGGAGTGGGTGTAGACGAGCGCGCAGGCACCGGACCAGAGCGCGGCGATGAGCGGCGCGGCGATCTCGGGTGCATGCGCCGCCAAAGCCAGCACCGGAGCCCAGGCCGCGACCAGGCACAGGGTGGTGAGCCACAGCACAAGCCGCCGCCAAGTGCCCGGCACCCCGAGCATGGCAAGCGCAAGGCCATAGGCAACCACTGCGGTGGCCAGCCACACTCCCCATGGCGGCAGGGCTTTGGGAAAGCCCGCAGCGGTCTCCGGCTGGAGGGCCGGGCTCAGGCAACGGGCGATGGCCGCATCGGCCAGATTCGTTAGACCCAAGGCCCCGAGCCCGGCAGCCAGCACCAGTGCCAGGCTGCCGATGAAGGCGGCCGTCACAAAGACATGTCCTGGGGAATAGCGGAGTTGGTTTGAACGCATCGTCGCGGGGTGAGACTAGTGGAGCGGCGGGAACAATCAAGCGAGGGTTTTAGGCGGCAGCAAGGCAACGGCGCTGCATCCATTTCCATTGTCCATTCTAGCAGCAGTGTAAATCAGTGTTTCAGTGGTTTCTTTACCACAATTCACCGGAACTCGGTGGTTTCTCGGCTCGATTCGCCTTAACTTGACGCGCATGCGCCAAGGGGGGGGCGATCTCCGAATCGCCCAAGACCATGAAGGGCCAATGCAAAGCGGTTAGCCACCACGCATCGGCTCTTCATGGGCCGCGGCGGATCGAGGTCCGCCGCTCCGGAGCAGATGAGAATCGACATGCCGTATCAGGCTTCTTTTTCGCCGTCGGACTCATCCTTGGCCTCGCAATCCCCGCAGTCCTCTGCCGGGTCGGCGCTGCTGGTGGAGTCGGCGGCGGGTGCGTCCTCCGGAGTTGCCTCGGCCTCGGCAGCGAGCTGGGCGGCAGCGGCGGTGACCCGGCTGTAGCTGTGGTACTTGCGGCCCAGGGCGTCGATTTCGGCCAAGACCCCGGTGGATTGGCCGGTCATTTCGGTGAGCATCCTGAGGATCTCGACGTTGTCCTCGATGCGTTGTTTCAGCGCGGCCTTACGCGCAGCATCCTTGTCCCTGCCGGCGCGCAAGGTGTCTTGCAGTTGCTTGCCGTAGGTTTCGATATATCGGGAAATCTCGAGGTCGGCAACGCGCAACGCCTCACTCGGAAACCGGCGCGACAACTCGCCGAGAATCCGTTCCTCGAGCGCCTGCCGGCCCTCCTGACCGAGGCGTTTTTCCTTGGTCAGAAGCGGCACGGCGTTATCCAGCGCGTCGGGTGCGCCAAAGATCCTGCGGCGCACCGCGCCGAGACTGCGGAAGGCGAGCCAATCCCACAGCGACTTTTGGACCTTCAAAACCTCCGGCTCAATCAGGAAAGGAGCGGGGTGAAGCGCGGCGGGGCTGTTGCCCAAAGTCGCGCGGGCCGCGGCCACCACCGGGTCGAGCAATTCGACGAGGCCCAGCGCCGGCGAGCGCAGGCTGTCGTCGATGCGGATGCCGCCGAGCGGGTTGGCGACCAAGGCGCGCTGCTTGAGGTGGCACTCGCTGCCGACCCGCTTGCCACAGGCGTCGAGCAGGGCCGCCCAATCGCGCTGCAGCGCGGCCACGCTTTGGTCTGAATCGAACCAATTTTCGAGCTGTTTGAGGGCTTTCTGGCGGGCCTCGGCGGCGGCAGCCACGGAGACGTCGACCACGTGTTTTTGCAAGTCGCTGCGGACATGGGCGAAGGACACCTTGATGTCCAGCGTGGTGAGTTTTTCCATGGCCGCAAGCCGTGCTTCGGTGTCGCTGAGGTCGATGCTGAGCCCCTGCTGGCGGATCTCGAGCGCGGCGGTGGACTGGTGCGAGCAATGGTCCTGGATCTCGGTCCCAAGGTTGGTTCCCATCAGCAGAGCATCGCCCATGAACTCCTGCAGGTAGTCGCTGCTGTTGAGGTAATCCGTCAGGTCCTTGAGAAACACGGAAAACGAATCCTCCGGATGCTCGGTCCACCCCGCCGGCATCACACTGGTTTTGCCTTCGATTGCGGCAGACTCGGCCAGGGCAAGCGCCGTCTCGCCGGCACCCTCCGGCTCGGCGCTGACCGGCAGCACCGCCGCGGCCGGCGGCTCGGCTTGCTCATGAGACGTGGCCTCGGCGACCGGCAGCACCACCTCGTCCACCGGAATTTCGGCAGCGGCGGCGGCGGGGATTTCCACGGGCGGCACAGCGACGGCGGCATCGGCGGCGGGAATTTCCACGGCGGCGGCAACTTCAGCAACCGCCACACTCTCGGCCGCAGCCACGTCGGCCGCAGCCACGTCGGCCGCAGCCACGTCGGCCGGGGCATCTTCCACGGCCAGCTCTTCGATCTGAGGCGGCTCGTTGGCCCGCAGCATCGCGGCGGAGGCGGCGTTGAGCAGGTCGATCGGATAGATCTTGAGGCGGCCCGCCTCCTGGGCGCGGCGCAGTGGTGCGCTCATCACCAGCGACTCGAAGGCGCGGATCACCTCGCCGGGCGACTTGCTTTCCAAACTCGGCTTGAGGGTGCCGTCGGGGTCGAGGTCACGTTTGTTAGAATCGATGTTGACGACGATGAAAATCCGGCTGAACAAGTCCAGCAAATCGTTGAACTCCTCGAACACCTGCTCGAGGAACAGGTTGTCGGTTTTGACCACAAACACGGCGCAGGCGGCGCTGTTGCGGAACTCGCGGGTCATCAGGTCGTAGCCGAATTTCATCCGGGTGTAGAGTCCCGGGGTATCCACCAGCACCGTCAGCGAGTCTTTCAAATTGCGGGTGGGAACGGCCACGTCGACGCGGCGGATCGCCTCGGGATAGTGGACGCCCGGATCAAACGTTTCGCCCTGGTCCTCGACCTCGCGCAAGCGCTCGGCGAGCGTCTCGTGGCTTTGCTTGATCAAGGCCTGCAACGAGGCGTTGTCCGAGAGTTGGAGTTTTTCGCCGTTGTAGCGGGACACGACGAAACTGCAATCATCGCCGTGTTTCACGTGCACCAGGCAGGGATAGGCGGGCAGCGAAGTGACCTCGCTGACGTAGGCGGCGCTGATGGCGTTCATCAGGGTGGACTTGCCGCTCTTGAGCGGGCCAAAGATAATGAGATAGGCCTGTTGTTGCTCCACTTTGTTGAGCAGGCTCTCCAAGCGGTGATGGACATCGGCGAAACCCGCCATCGGCCGTTGCAGGGCCTCGGCGTCGCCCTTGCCCTGGAGGCTCGTGCGGATACCTGCCAGCGAGGTGGCAAACGGCTTGAGAATGCCCGCGTAGGACTGGCAGAACTCAAAAATATCGGTCTTGATGGATGCGGTGGACGATGCGGTTGTCATGAGGGGGATTGGCTGATGAACGGGGGTGGGACTGGACGACGGGGTGCCGGGCGCGGGGAAATGTTCCGCAAGCGGAGAACGCTCCGTTAGGTGAAGCGACAGAGTGTTCACGCGGCACCGGACGCTGTCAATCTCTGAGTGTGGAGAAACTTGTGAGACCGTGGGGCATCGCAGGAAGGCCATGCACGGCAACCCTAACCAACTTTCGGAACCCTGAATTTCTCATATCCTTTCGGGGTGTATTGTGATTGCATACGGTCATGACCTTCGCAAGCAAGATCACCCTGTCGCGGTTGCTGTTGGTGCCGGTGTTCGCCGTGCTGGCGATCTACTACGGGCACAGTGTGGCTGACAAGATGCCGCTCGAATGGCTGCGCTGGTCGGCGCTGGTGGTGTTTGTGATCGCCGCGGCCAGCGACGGGCTGGATGGCTGGATCGCGCGCCGCTTCAACCAGCGCTCGAAATTCGGAGCGATCATCGACCCCATCGCCGACAAATCCCTGTTGCTCACCGCCATCATCACACTCACCGCGGTGGATTGGGGCCCGGACCATTGGCACCTGCCCCTGTGGTTCACCGCGCTGGTCATCGTGCGCGATTGCATCATTCTGGGCGGCATCAATGTGCTGCATTTCACCGGCCATAAAGTGCACATCGCCCCCCAATGGAGTGGCAAGGTGTGCACCGTCGCGCAGATGGTGGCCATCGGCTGGATCATGCTCAAAATGGTGCCGTTCTCGCCGATCTATCCGTGCATCGTTGCGGCCGGGTGCACCGTCTGGTCCGGCGTCGACTACGTGAAGGAAGGCCTGCGCATCCTGCACGAAAGCGGCCACGCCAATGCCTAACCAGGCAGCCTGATCTTGTCCCCGAGGAAATGCGGGCGGGTGCCGAGGATATGGACGTCGAGCAACATCAGGACGCGGGCAGCGACCTCGCGCAGCCGGGTTTTGAGGCCGGCATGGGTTTCCACGCTGCGGGCGTTGAAGCCGATGGCATGGATGCCGTTGGCTTGGGCCAGGTAGATCGCGCGCTCGTTCTGGAACCGCTGGCTGATGAAAACAATCGAGTCGAGCCCGAAGATTTCCTTGGCGCGCACCACCGAATCGAAGGTGCGCAAGCCGGCGTAATCGCAAACGATGCGCTCGGCCGGGATGCCGCGCTCGATGAGCGCCTGCTTCATTTTGCCGGGTTCGTTGTAGTACTTGCTGGAATTGTCACCGGAGACGATGAGGGTGTCGAGCTTGCCGGCCTGCCACAGCTTAGCCGCCGCATCGATGCGGTAGCGGAAGTAGAGGTTTTCCAAGCCGTTGACCCGGTCGGTGGTGCCAAACACCAGCCCCACGCGGGTTTTCGGCATGGCTTCCACCTCATCAAACAAGCGCCCGCGCGACGCCCACACCGCCGTGATGTTGGCATAGCCCACCACGCCGCAACCCACCACGGCGAGCACCAATGCGATGCGCCCCAGGCGTTTGAGCCAGTTGGGGAGTTGGGATGTGGGTTGGGCCGTCATGGCGTGCGGGTTGCCAGCGGATCGGCGGCCCGGCGCGGCCACGGGAACAGGTTTTTGACGGCTCCAACAAATCCACCACGCAGCGGCAACTCCGGGGCGATGACCCGCAACCGCTTGCTGGCCTGCTCAAAATGAATCTCGCTGAAGCGCCCGAGCAGCTCGCCGTCCACCTCCACCGGCACCTCGCAATCCGCCCGCACCGTGAATCCGCTCGTCTGCAGGTAGCTCGCCGACGACACCAAATCCAGCCCTCCCGCCGCCAGCCCGCGCAGCAAATCCAACAGCAGCCGGTAGCCTTCCTCTTTGTATACCAACACGTCCAGCAGCGAGTCCTGGTTGTCCGCCTTGCGGAAAAATTCGAACGGCCCGCCGTACAGCCTGCCATTGCCCGCCAGCACCGCCACCCCGGTTTCGCGCCGCCCATCGGCACAGATCACCTCGATCTGCGGCGGATGCTCGCCGAGCACCTTCACCGCCGTCAGCAGATAGGCCAGCGGTCCCAGCGCCTTCTTCGACGCCCAGCTGGTCGCTTCTATCACCTTGGCGTCAATCCCCACCCCGGCCATCTGCACAAACGGCACTTGGTTGGCCTCAAACAGATCGATTTCCCGAACAAACCCGCGTTCGATCACCTCGAAGGCGCGGGCCAGATTGCCCGCCGGGATACCGATCTCACGGGCGAAAACATTCATGGTGCCGGTGGGCAGGACCGCCAATGCCGTGTTAGATCCAGCCAGCCCCCGCACCACCGCATTGAGGGTGCCATCACCGCCGGCGGCGATGACCACCGGCGCGCCGGCCGCCGCGAAGCTGGCCGCAAGTTGGCGCGCCTCGTCCTCGTGGCCGGTGGCGAACAACTCGACGCAGGCGGCCTTGCCTGCCAAAAACCGCTGCGCCCGCCGGCCCCGTTGGCTGCGTGCCTTGGGGTTGAAGATGAGCGGGTAGCGAGGCGACGGCGGCATGGCGGAGTGTTGACCGGATCGAGGTCCCACAGCAATGCGATTTATGCGCTTGCATCGACCCTGAGCCAGGCTTTGCCGCCCGCGGCCCCCAATCCTGCCGCAATCAGGGCGTGGCAATGGGGCGGCCGGCGGCGATGGGAACGGTGATGGCCTTGGCCTTCCGACTCCAGCGCAAGCCGGTGAGCACACCGCTGACGGGGTCGGCCAGCAACACCATCAGGCCATGCCCGAGGCCGCTGCGGCGACCGGTGGAGTCCAGCACTTGGGCGCGCGGGTCACCGCTCCGCGAATCGTCGCTGTGCGGCGACGAGGTTGAATCGTACACCTCCACCAGCCACGACCCGTCGGGCCCGGCCACCGGGGTTGAGCGGATGATCACGGCATGGCCCACGGCGGTGTCGGTTTTGTGCTCCCATGCGACCACATCGCCGGGGCGCAATTCCGCGGCGGTGGCGACCGCTGCCCACCCCGCTTGCGGCTCGTCGGCCAGATTGGCAAGGAAAGCCCGGTAGCGCGGCGGGCTTGGGATACGGCCTTTGGCGATGCCAGTGCCGGCGGCAGCGGATGCCCACGCCTGCGGTGCCGCCTGCTTGAGCGCGTACGACACCAAACCGACGCAATCATAGCGGTAGCTGCCGGCAGCCCGATCGACCCGCGTTTGGTGCTGGTAGAGGGTGTCCGACATGGTGGTGAATTCATGGGTGGCCTCACGGAGGAGCGGACTGCCAGCCCCTGAAGGGGCCGCCACCACCCATTCCCCCGCGAGTGCGAGCGCAACCAGAGGACCCAAGGACAAAACCCGACATCGTGCGGACGGGAAGGGAAAGACAGGGGCTGGAAGAAATTTGTTCATGGTCAGGCGTTTGTGGTGTCGCCGAGCACTTCCAGCAGGCGGGCCACCGGCAGACCCATGACGTTTTCAAAACTGCCGCGGATTTCCGCCACGATCCGTTCGCCGTGGACCTGGATGCCGTACGCACCGGCCTTGTCGAGCGGGTCCACGAGGGCAAAATAGGCGTCGATAGCCGCGTCATCCAGCACCCGGAACACCACCTCACTCAGCTCGTGAAACGCCTCCACCGCCCCACCCGGCCGGATCACGCAGACGCCGGTGCAGACGGTGTGGGCGCGCCCAGACAAGCGCCGCAACATCGCCCGCGCCTCCTCCAGATCGGCCGGTTTGCCCAGCGCGTCGGCATCGATGAACACCAGGGTGTCCGCTCCGATGACCGTCGCGTGCGGGTGGCTGAGCGCCACCGCCGCGGCTTTAAGAATCGCGTTGCCCTCGCACAGGCGGTCCGGCCGCAATGACGGGTCGTGGATTTCCTCAGCGGGAGAAACCACCACCTCAAACTCAAGCCCGGCCTGCGTCAGCAGGTCGCGACGCCGGGGGGATCCAGATGCAAGCACAATGGGCATGCCCGCAAGCTGTCGCTGAATCCCGCCGCCGGCAAGCGCAACCTGAGCATTGCCGGCTATCAGCGCCCATCCCGCAACACAGTCCAGCAATGGGTGGTCACCGGCACCTCAAACCAGCTGTTCTGCTTGGTTCAACCATGGTCTGGCACACCGTGAAATGAGCAGCGGCCTAGATCAGCTCGCGATAGACGTCCGGGTGGGGGCGGGCAATGACCACCGCGTTGACCAGCAAGCCGGCACCGGCGATGACCGCGCGGCCGGCATCGACGGCGGCTTGCACCGATGACACATCGCCGGTGAAAGTGGCGAAGGCCTTGCCGCCGAGGGCCATGGCCAGACGGATTTCCAACAACGTGACATTGGCGGCCTTGACCGCGGTGTCGGCCGCTTCAATCAGGTTGGCGACGTTGAACGATTCGAGAATGCCGAGCGCCCCGGTGGGCTCGACCGGGCGTGAGCGGGCGAGCGCCGCGAACACGTCGGGGTGGACACTGGGAATGACGAATTGATCGATGAGGCAGCCCTTGGCGGCGGTGCAACCGGCGTGCACGGCGGCCCCGACCGCCGCGACGTCGCCACCGATGAGGACCATGTACTTGCCGGAGCAAATCGAGCGCGATAGCAGCAGCTTCACGTTCGACGCCTTGAGCATGGTGTCGGCAACCAGAAAGCCGGCGGCGATGCTGGTGAGTTCGATGAGTCCAATGGCGCGGTCGTTCATGATAAAAGGGTCAGGATAATGGTGCTGTCGGTGACTGCCGCGACGGTGGCGGCGAAAGGCGCGTGCAGGATGGCTCCCAGGGCATCGGGCGCGGGCTCGGCCAGCACTTGGCCGGCGGCGACGGTTTGGCCGACGGTGACTTTGGCCAGCGCCGGCGGGCCGGCGTGTTGTTTGAGTGGCAGCACGGCGCGACTGGTTGTTAGGACGCCCTCCCGCAGCGGGGCTGGATGGTCGTAGTCCGCGATGCCGAGACGTTTCATCAGACTCTTGACGGGCACGCGGCGGCCGTCGTGCATCGGGTGGACCTCGACGCTGGTGGCACCGGTCCATTTCCAGCCCTTGGCGCGCAGCACGGCTTTCGAGTCGTCGCAGGCTTCCTTTGGATAGAGTTGCTCGGGGCAGGCATAAAGGGTGCACAAACCGCACGAGCAGCACAGGCCGGCCCATTCACTGAAGCGTTCAGAGCCGGTGGCGGTGAAGCCCAGCGAGCGCATCACCTGGTGGGGTTCCACCGCGTAACCCAACAGGAAGCGCGGGCAAAACTCGGTGCAATAGCGGCACTGGTCGCAGGCGGACTTGCCGATGGCGGCCTGCAACTGCGCAGGCTTGAGCTTGCGCTCCATCACGTGATGATCGCGCGGCAACACGATGACTCCGGCGGTGGTCTTGGTCACCGGCCGGTCGAGATCGGTGGTGGTTTCGCCCATCATCATGCCGCCGAGGTTGAGCACCGGATCCGCGACGGTGGCACCGCCGGCTGCGGCAATGCACTCGCGCAGCGAAATGCCCAGCGGCACCTCGAAAGTGGCCGGCTCGCGCACCGCTCCGGCGATGGTTAGAGTCTTGCGAATCACCGGCCGGCCGGCGGCGGCGGCGGCGATATTGGCCAGCGTCTCCACGTTTTGCACCACCACTCCCACGTGGATCGGCAGCCCGGCGGGCGGAATCAACCGACCGGTGACCGAGTGGACCAAGTCGTATTCATCACCGGCCGGGTAGTAGTCATCCAACAAATGGACCCGCACCCGGGTGCCGGCACAGGCGGCCTCAACGGCGGCCACCGCGTGTTTTTTCTTGGCCTTGATGGCGATGACCACGTCGGCGGCGCCCACTGCGTCGGCACACAGGAGGATGCCGCGCACCACTTCGGCGGCGCGGTGTTGGAGCACGGCGGCATCCTTGTGGAGAAGAGGTTCGCATTCCGCGCCGTTGGCAATCACGGTGTCGGCCTTGGCGACCAGCTTGATGTGAGCGGGAAAGCCGCCGCCGCCAGCTCCGACGACGCCGGCGTTGCGCACTTGAGTGACGAGTGACATGAGGTGGGGAGGTGGGGATTGAGGATAGCGGCGGCGCTCAACATGGCGGACATGAGGGAAATTTCAATCCATAATCCGCACTCTGGGCAGCGGCATGGAAATTGGAAGCGGCGCGAGTGTCGCGAGTTGACAAGGCGTCCGATTCGGCGCAGTCACGGGTGTGGGCAATTCGCCGACTTGCGGCAACGGGCCGATGGTTGGCACTGCGGGCGGTGGTGCCAGCGCCTGCGAGTTTCAACCCATCCTCCATGCAACGCAACCTCATCCGGCTGGCTGCCCTGGCCTTCATCACTTTCTTCATCATGCTGGTGTGCATCGCGGATCGCGGCGAAGGCGACCAATGGTGGGCGTTTATCGGCAGCATCCCCTATGGCGATAAATTCGGTCACCTCGGCCTGACCAGCACGCTGGCCTTGCTGTGCAATCTGGCGATCCCGCCGCGCCCCGGCACCCGGCTAACGCGCATTTTCACGCTCGTCACACTGGTGCTGCTCGTCGTGCTGTCGCTGGAGGAACTCTCCCAGGCGTTCATCCCCGCCCGCACCTGCGATTTCTTCGACTGGCTCGCCGACCTCGCCGGACTCAGCCTCGGCCAATTCACTGCCAGCATACTGCGGCGGCGCTTTCTCAGCTGGCGCCGGGCGTGACCATCGGTGCTGGAGCCAGCCACCCGGACTATTTGGCTACGGGTGGCGGCAGGTTTTTTTCCACGAATTCGGTCATGAGTTTGCGGGCGGCGTCATCGTTGAAGCTTGGGCCGCCATGGCCTTGTCCCGGATAGACCTGGAGCGTGCAAGGCACGCCCGCCTTGCCCAAGGCAGCGGCGAAGGTCTGGCTTTGCTGCAAGGGGACCAGCGGATCCTTGTCGCCATGCATGATGAGAATGGGCGCGCTGTCCTTGCTGACCCACGTGATAGGGCTGCCCTTTTTCGCCAATTCGAGGTGATCCGCCACCGGGCCGCCAAACAACCTGGCGACCACATCATCCTTGTTTTGCGGCTTGATGACCGAACCGGCACCCCAATGCAGAAAGTCGGTGGGGCCAAACCAATCGATGACACAGGAGACCGCGCTGGATTGCTCGAGATTTTCACCCACATCAAAATCCCGGGTTTTACCGGTCACGCCCAGCAGTGCGACAAGATGGCCGCCGGCGCTTGCGCCCCAGACGACCACCCGGGTTTTGTCGATATGATAGTCGGCCGCATGGGCCCGCAAAAACCGCAGCGCGGCCTTGCAGTCTTCGAGTTGGGCCGGAAAGACGGCGTGTTGGCTGAACCGATAGTTCAGGCTGGCCACCACCCAGCCCTTCTCCACCAAGCCAACGGCCGGGCAGTTCTCCTTGCTGCCTTCCGTCCACGCGCCGCCGTGAATCCAAACCAGCAACGGCGCCTCCCCGGTGACGTTCGGGGGGCTGAAAAGATCCAGCTTCTGGCGCTCGTGGCCGTGCGGCACATAGGCCAGGTTCTTGATGATCGCCGGCGCGGCGGCCGCCTGGGTGCCGACACCACCCGCCGCCAGCAGCAGCGCGAGGACCAGGCCTTGCATCGGCCGGACAGGCCGCGCCCGGCCCGGTCCGCGCCCGGAATTTGCCATGCCAGGTCCTTCGACGAATGCCGACGGTGAGCCAATGGCGCGAGAACCTGAGCTGCGGCGCGCGGAATCTTCACAAACGATGCTGACTTCAATTTCCATGATCGGGAGGGGACGGGCGAACCCGTTGAGAATGCTTCCAGCCGGGCCACGCGGCAAACATTTATTTCCCCCAATCCGCAGCGCAAAGCGCTGGGTCGCACCCCAACTGGGGGCTTCATGCGGGGACCCATGGAAGGACCCCAGGCGGTCGGCGGTCATAAGGCCACCTTCCCACTTGACACTCGGCACCCCGCTGATATGAACCACGCACCTCGTAGTACTTCCGCGTTTCTTCCTATGGCCGTGTCTCCTCGAAGCCCTTCAAAGCCGCCTGCAAAAAAAACCGACTCGTCGTCAGTCGGAACCTCTCGCCGTGGCAAAAAATTGGCCATAGCGCCCTTGACATGCCCGTCTCAGAGTGTTCATTGTAACACCATGAATGCGCTGCAATCAATTGAACTGTTCTCAGGTGCCGGTGGTCTTGCTTTGGGTCTCCATGCCGCAGGCTTCAAGCACACGGCTCT
>CAIVSK010000058.1 GCA_903908495.1 Akkermansiaceae bacterium | reverse complement strand
TGGCATGACTTCAAGACGATGACAGCGTTCCCCGGCAAGACGCTCAGGCTGCGATACCTTGCCCTGCTATGGCTGGTTTCATGTCTCTGTGCGCCTGCGGCTGAACCGTCCGACTGGAGGGAGGCAACCGCCTCCAGGTTTTCCGGGAATTGGCGCAAGGCCCAAGAGAAGAAAACTTCGCTGGAAGCCGAACTGCTTCGTTTGCCGGTGATTCCGGTCAAGGATTTTGGCGGGCCCGGTGGTTTTCGCAACGAGAGGGATGCGGGACCCAATCATCCCAGAACTCAGTGTTCGACCTCAAAAGAGGCAATGTGTGGAGCAAGTTGGATTCCCTGAAACGCGAGCCGGGTTGAACGCCGACTGCGGGTCAGGTTGAGAACGGTTGGTCGTCGGATTCGTCGGAGATCTGGACCGTGATCCGGCTCTTATCGGTCAGGCGCAACTCCACCTTTCGGCCGCTGCCGTCGGGCAGCGGGGGGGCGCTGGCATTGATGGTGCCGAGCACTGAGGTGATGATGCTGCGCATTTTGGGAGCCAGGTGCATGTGTGACACGAGATGGACTTCCATGCCCGCCGCGCCGGGCCGCAGAACCCCATCAAAGCGGGTCAACTCGCGGAAGCGCACATGGTCGTCGCGGTTGTTGTCATAGAGTTTTTTGAACGGGGCGAGCGCCTGGTAGAACAGATTCCTGGCACAGATCTTGATGGCGTCCAGGAGGGTTTTGTTAGCAGTGTCCATCCGCACCATCTGCTGGTCGATGAGTTGGTCCTTGCGCGACACCTCCTGGTCGAGCGCCGCTTTTTCCGTTTCGATCTGATCGAGTTGGAGTTGAAATTCGTCGAGCTGTTCCCGGCGGGTACGGGTGTAGCGCTGGCTGCGCCGACTGGCCTGGCGCAGGGCTTTGAGCCGCTTGGAGGAGTCAGGTGCCGGTGGCGGTGGGGTGGTCGGTCCGGTTGGAGCGGTCGATCCGGTTGGATCGGGACTGGCTTCGAGTTGGATCATTTCCTGCTGGCGGGCGGTTTCCTGGCGTTGGGCGGTGTCTTCGGCGAGAAGCAAGCGGGCCTTGCGCCGGGTGATCTGGCGAGCTTCCTTGGCTTTTTGCACGTAGAGTTCGTTAGGGACTTGGCGATCCACGAGATTGTCGCTCAGCTCGCTGTAGTTGATGCTTTTATAGCTGGCGATTTGCTTCATGCCCATGTGTTTGTCGATGTATTTGAAGTCGTTCTCCTGGATCCAGCGGTTGAAGATGAGCCAGACGATTTCCTTGGCGGGGCGCTCCAGATCGTCGGTGAGGACGGCGATTTGCGCGACTTTGCCCTCGGCGTTGGTGGCCCGCACGATGAGTTGGCGCATCGCGGGGTTGTGGGCCCATGGCTGGTCGATGACGCTGAACTGATAGAGCCGCACGTCGCGCGAGTTATTGCGCGGGCGCTCGACCCCGAAGCGGGTGGTGGCACGCGTTTCATCCCAGAGGCCGGGGGTGAAGCCCTTTTCCCAGGTGATGAGGTGCAGGCTGGGATCGGCGGCCACCAGGCTGAAAAGTTCGTTGCTGTAGATGCCCCGGTCCACGACCATGGTCAGGGTGCGCGGCGGGGCTTGCGGGTCGCTTTCATCCAGGCCGAGGGTGGCCCGCATGCGCTCTATCAATGGCAGGAAGCGCACCCGCAGATCATCGTAGTTGTCCACCCACTCGAAGTAGATGGGATGGCCCTGTGCGGTGTGGATGAAATCGCCGTGCATCACCTTGTCGGCCCAGCGGATGGAGGCGCACCAGCCCTTGAGCACGCGCTGCATGCCGGTGTAGTGCTTGGTGTGGGGATCGAGATAGAAGTCATTGCCGCGCATGACCGACTCGCCGAGTTGTTGGAAATTCCAGCGCAGCACTGCGGCGACGGTTTGGGGAGTGGCGAGCGTGCCGAGCAGTTCGCGTTGTGGCGCGGGGAAGCGCACGGTGGTGCCGAGCAGTTGGCCCAGATCCGACCAGTTGAGCAGCTTGGTTTGTTCAATGTTGTGGGCACCCAGCAGGGTGCTGGCAAGCCATTGCGCCAGGATGGGTTGGGGCGGGTCAACCACGGCTGGCAGGCTGGCCAGCTCGGCGGCGAAAATCATGACGCCGGCGTGGTCGCAAAGAGTAGCCTCCCCCGGCTTGGGCTGCCAAGGACAGGGATCGAACTTGCTCGCAAACCAATCGGGAACGGGTGGTTCATCGCTGTTTCCAAAAGGCTCGCCAAAGCCCGTGGAATCGGGGATTTGCGGCTCATCTGGCGGCGGTTCGCCCGCCCCGGAGCCATCCCGCGAAACGCAAGTCAACTCCCCGAAACCGGTGTTAGGGACGACCTCGACGACCTCGTCGACCTCGTGGGTTTTAGGCGGGGACAGTGGCGCTGGCGCGGGCTCATCCGCCGGTCCAGACGGGGCATCGAGCGCAGCGAACAGGTCGGGTTCAGGAGCGGCATTTCCGCCGTCCGGTGCCGGGGCGGACCGGGTGTCGGCTGGCGGCGAAACCTCCGATACCGCAGGCGCCT
>CAIVSK010000057.1 GCA_903908495.1 Akkermansiaceae bacterium | reverse complement strand
TGCTGCGCGAGAACTAGGAATTGAAAGTTCATGCCTGTAGGCTAGCAAAGTCTGCGGATTTTGCAAGCCCTGACCCGACAGCCCTGGACCCGGCGGTGGTCGGGGTGTTTGCGCAGTTTCGCGGGCAGTTCGGGCCGAAACGAACGAGCGGCGCGCGGGCACTCCGGGAAGACGCCCAAGGCGGCCTGTTCTGCGCCCGCAAGTTGTGGGTCAGGACGGTGGAATGTGGGCAGGTTGCCCGTGGCCGGTTGCCCGTGGCCGGTTGCCCGTGGTCCGTGAGTTGGCGCAACTTCAAGGAATTGGACTTGCTGACATCTCCGGTCAAGAACGAGAGCGTTTAGTGAGGTCTGAACTTGGCGGCGGGCGTCCTGCCCGGATGCCAACGGCTTCATGCAATTGCCCTGCCTGCGTCCATTCCATGGCTGGCTGCGCCTATCGTTTCAGATGCTTTGCATGAGTTGCTCAATCCTTTGCAGCGGCGGCGCGACCCAAGAGGCTGTGTTCCCACGCAGAGCCGCGGCACTTCCGCCAAGAATCCGGGCCTGCGTCTGCCACGCTATCAACCATGCAATTGCCCTCACTCCGCTCCACTCCGTCCATTCCCTCCACCCCAGTCTGCCTATTGCTGGGCCTTGGTGTGCTCGCCGGCGCCACCGCCGGCCCCGCCGCCACCGCCGGCCTCGCCGCCGATGCCAGCGGGATTTTCACCGGCAGGCTCGCCGACGGCACGCTCTGCGATCAACTGTGGTCGGTACCACTGCTGTACAAAAATGAAGCCAACCCGTGGCTGGAGGAGTTGGCGCTGCAGGGCCACCTGCAGACGCAGTACGCCGCCGGGTCCAATGCGGCGGGGAGTTTCAGCACGGCGCACCTGCCCGAGAGCAGCACCTGGGACGACCTTGATGTGCGGCGGTTTCGGGTGGGGCTGCGGGCGCGGGCGCTGGGAAACTGGAAGCTCCAGAGTTTGTTCGACATCTATCCGGATTGCGAGCCGCGCATCTACAAAGGCATTGCCGAGACGTATATCAGCTATGCGCCCGGCGACGCCTTCACCGCCTCGGTGGGCAAGGCCGAATTGAAATTCACCCGCGAGCAGGAGGTTGCCACGGCCGAGTACCTGCCCTTCGAGCGTTCACAGCTGGTCAATCAGTTTTACGGTGGCGAACTGACCGGGGCGTGGATTGCCGGCAAAGGCATCGCAGGTGGCTGGCTTTACGGGCTGGGGGTTTTCAGCAACCAGCGCGACGATGAATGGACTCATTTTCACGGCGGCGCCATCACCCTCGCAAAGGTCGGCTACAATTACACCCGCGGCTCGGGCTTCGATCTGGCGCATGCGCAGGTCCACTACCTCCACAACAGCGCACCTGGCTACCGCGATAACTCAGGCGATCTGGCCTCGCCCATGTTCTCCGATTGCATCGCAATCTCCAACGATCTAACCAAAGGCAAATTCAGTCTGGCCACCGAGTTGTTCTGGGGCGACGGCACCAAGGGCCAGGCCGACGTGTTCGGCTGCACCGCGATGCCCAGTTACTTCCTGCTGGAAAAACTCCAACTGGTGACCACCTTCCAACTGGCGGGCAGCCCGCAACCCAACGGCATCTGCCTGCCCGCACGCTACGAGGCCCTGGCACCGGATACCGGCGACAAAAGGGGCGACGCCTATTTTGCCGGCTACGCCGGCTTGAACTACTATCTTTACGGCCACAAGCTCAAGGTGATGACCGGTGCCAAGTTCAGCCATTTGGCCGGCGGCAGTGGCGGCGGCAACTACGACGGTTGGACCTGGCTGGCCGGCGCGCGCACCGCGTTCTAACTCTCCCGAGAGCCACAGACCTGTCCGCGTTAGAACGTGGCGTGCAGGCCCAGGTGGAACTGGAGGATATCCTGCTCGCGACGGGGAGCGGTGCCAAGCAGCTCATTGGTATCCAGCAGTCCGCCATTGACGATGCGATAGTATTGCGCCGCGGCATAGAACGTGGTGCTGACGCTCTTGGTTGACAGGCATTGCAACGGCAGGGTGAGCTTCAGGGCGGCGCTCATGAAGCCTATGCCGCCCGCCGCGGGCTGCCCGCCGCTGTCCTGATAGAACCCCTCCGGCACCAGGGTGAGGAAGGCCGGCAGTTCCAGTTTGAGCGGCCCGAACTGATGCTGCGGGGTGATACCCAGGCGCAACGAATAACTTTCCGGGGCGTTTCCCGCTGCAATGGCCACGGTGGTGGAGCCGTGGATCTGCGGCCGGTATTCCACAAAGGGATGCAGCGCCGCGGCACCTGACAAGCCAGTGTCGTCGTAAGTCAGCGCGAGGGCGCAATCCCACGCGGCGGGGTAGGCATGGGTCTGGCTGAGATATTCGGAACAAAAGGAGGTCAACTGCCAATTGCCCTCGATGACGCTGGTGAGGCCCGCGAACAGATCCACCTCGCGCCAGTTGGCAGGCTCCTTGCCGCCCGGGCGCGAATGCCAATCGCCCCAGCACCCTGCGGAGAAGGTGACGTTGCCGAGCCAGTCGGCTGGATCCGCATGGAGCGGGGTGTAAAACACCATCAGCGGCTGGATGATGAGCCCCCGGTTTTCCAGCAGCAAACCGTGCTGGGTGACGTCCTGATTGGTGAAGTCCAGATTGAACACCGCGTGCAGGGAACCGGGGTGCGGGTAACCCACCACCGGTGCCCAGTAGGCTTCCTGGGTGAACGGCTCACCCGCCATGGCTGGGCGGTCCTCTGCCCGCAGCAGGGCATGTAGGGCCAAGCCCAAAACAATCAGGAGACGCATCATGAGGTGGATGACCGATTGGGGGTGCCTGCAGTGGGTGGATTCCACGATCTAACGATCATGCCGGGCGCTCAGGTCATAGCCTTCGCGGGCCTGGGGATAATCGGGATTGATTTCTAACAAAATGGTGAATTTGGAATGAGCGGTGGCAGGATCCCCCGCACGTAAAGATGACCAGGCAGCCCCACTAAGGGCGTCCGGATCGTCGGGGTAATTGACCAGCACGCGGGAGTAGTCGACGCTGGCTTTATCATATCCCTTTTGCGCGGAATGAAGGCCGCCGAGGGCCATGAGGGCGCGATAATTATTAGGTTCGACGCGCAGCACGGCATCGGCGGCGCGTGCGGTATTGCGGATGTCGAGCATCGCCTGTGCCGCGTTGAGCGACCCGAGCAGTGCGTTGAGCGAGGAGGGGTTCAAGACGGCGGCCTGATGGTAGGCCTGGGCGGCATCGGCAAACTGGCCAGCCTGATAGAGAAGCCAGCCGAGCCGGAGGGTGGCGATGAACGGGTCGCCGCCGCGTTGTTGATAGGACTTCATGGCGCTAATGGCGGCGGCATAGTCCTTGTTCTTTTCGGCCTTGGCGGAGGTGGCGAAAATCTTGCCGAGGGCGAGCGGATCGGGGGGTGCCGGGGGGGCGGATAGAGGAGCGCCGGCGGCAAACGCGACGAGCGGGACGAGAAGCACGGGCAAGCGACGCATGGCGGGTGAGGAGGGAGGCGGGGGAGCGAGGGGTAATCAACAGCGCAACGAAAACATGTCAAGGCCTGGTGATGGCCACGCGGTAATACCTGCGGGGACCGCTGGCGGCCAGATCGGTGACGGTACGCCGGGCACCTGCATCGGTGATTGTGAAACTGGTCAAGGGGCTCCAGTGGGAGAGATCGGTGCTGGTTTCAACGCTGTAGGTATGGCCCTCGTAGCGGGGGCTGAAGCTGATCTGCCGTTGTGTGGGTTGGCCGGGCACGGCTTGTTGTTGCAGCGAGAAGCGTGAAGTGGCATCGGTTGGCAACAAGCCGGCGGCATACTCGAAGGCATTGCTGGAGCCGTCGTGGTCGGGGTCTTGATCGGGAGCGGCATTGGCGTTGCCAAAGCCGAAGTAGAGTTCCTGCCAGGCGTCCGGCAGGTCGTCAGCTGCATAGTCATAGCTTGTTGTGATGACCACGCGGTAAAACATATGCGTTGGCGTGGCCGCCAGGTCGGTGACCGTGCGTTGAAGGCCCGAGTCACTGGTCGTGAAGCTGGCCAGCGGACTCCAGTGCGTGAAATCCGGACTGGTCTGAACGACATAATTGCGTCCCTCATAGCGGGGGCTGAAGACGATCCGCCGCTGGGTGGGTTGGCCGGGCACCGTTTGGATTTCCATCAGGAGACGCGAGGTTGCATCGGTAGGCACCAAGGCCGCCGCGTATTCGGCGGCGTTGCTCATGCCATCGTGGTCGGGGTCGAGTGCGGGCGCAGCGTTGGCGTTGCCCACGCCGAAGTAGAGAACCTGCCAGGCATCGGACAGGCCGTCGCCGGCATAGCTGCCGAAGTTGTCGTCACCGGAGTTGACCACGGTGAAGGCAAGCGTGGCGGTGAACCCGCCATAACTACCGCTGACGCTGGCGGCGCTGTCTTGAAAGACGATGTTCGCGGTGAGAAGACCGGTGGAATTCACGCTGGCGGGACCGCTGGCGATGCTCCAAGTGACGGCCCCGCCAGCGGCGGGCGCGCGTGTCCCGTCTTCTAACGTCTCCCAGGCGCTGCCCTGCAGGGTGGCACCCTCGTGCACCGCGACGGAGGGTGCCGTTAGAGAAAGGCCGGTGGTGGCGGGAAGCTGGGCGATGTATCCTTGATTGGCGGTTTCCCCGGCGGAGGCCGCGGTGGCGCTGCCGACAATGCCGCCCATGCTCGACGAGCTCGCGTAGGCGGCGCAAGCGGCGGATTCCCCGGCCGCATCGAATGTCTCAGCCGGGATGGCATAGTCGGCGCTGCTCCGCGATTCCGCGTGCAGGGCGGCCAACCCGGCGCATGTCAGCAAGGCGATGGCGGAGGCGCGCGTCATGGTTTTTGATAGAGAACCATCGTTTTGCCGGCGGAGTAGCTGTAGGTATCGTTGAGATAGCCGCCGTTGGCACCGCCGAAGACGAGCATTTCGCGGCCGCTCCAGACGGCGGTGTGGCCGCTGCGGTTTGGCGGAGCGCCGGTATTGGAGGTGACCGTCCAGATACCGGTGAGTGGGGCATACGATCCGCCGAGGCCGAGATATGCCGCGCTGTAGCCGCCCCAGATGACCATTTCAGTGCCGCTCCAAACGGCGGAGTGATAACTGCGGGCCACCGGAGCGCCGACGGTGATGGTGGCGGTCCAGGTATTGGCGGTGGGGTCGAAGATGCCGCCGTCGGAGAGGTTGACGGTGCCGTTGAAGCCGCCCCAGACGAGCATGGTCGAGCCGGTCCAGAGGGCGGTGTGATCGGAGCGCAAGGCGGGCTCGTTGGTGGTTGGCAGGGTGACCCAGGAATTGGTTGCCGGGGTATAGCGGGCGCCATCTCCGAGGTGGGTGGTGGTGCCGTTGTAGCCGCCGAAGAGGATCATTTCGGTGCCGGTCCACACGGCGCTGTGGTCGCTGCGGATGCCCGGCGCGTTGGTGGAACTGATGGCCGTGGGATTCCACACGCCGGTTGTGGGGTTGAAGCGGCCGCCGTTGTTCAGGTAGGCGGTGCCGTTGAAGCCGCCCCAGACGATCATCTCGGTGCCCGTCCAGACCGCGGTGTGATAGTAGCGGATGGTCGGGCTGTTCAAGGCCGGCAGCGCGGTCCACGCGTTGCTGGCCGGGTTGTAGCGGGTGCCATCGCCGAGGTAGGCGCTGCCGTTGTAGCCGCCCCAAATGATCATTTCGGTGCCGCTCCAGACCGCGGTGTGGAGGTAGCGGGCGCTTGGCGCGCTGTTGGTGCTGATGGTGGTCCAGACGTTGGTGGTCGGGTCGAAGCGGGCACCATCGCCCAGGGCGCTGCCGTTGTAGCCGCCCCAAACGATCATCTCGGTGCCGCTCCAGATGGCGGTGTGATTGGCACGCCCGCCAAGCGGGCAGGCGGGCGCGGCGGTGCTCCACAAGTTGGTGCTGTTATTGAAGCGGGCACCATCCGGAAAATAGCTGGTGCCGTTGCCGCCGCCCCAAACGATCATCTCGCTGCCGCTCCAGACGGCCGTGTGACCATAGCGCGCGGTCGGAGTGCCTGCCGGAGCCATTGCGGTGGCGTTCCAGGCATCGGTGGCGGGATTGTACCGGCCTCCGCTGTTAGTGGCGACGGTGCCGCTGTGACCGCCCCAGACGATCATTTCGGTGTTGGTCCAGACTGCGGTATGGGAGTCGCGGGCGGCTGGCGCATTCACGGTGGAGAGCGTGCTCCAGAGGTTGGTCGTGGGGTTGTAGCGGGCGCCATCGGCCAGGTCTGCGCTGCCGCTGTAGCCGCCCCAAACGACCATGTAGGTGCCGGACCAAACCGCAGTGTGGAAATAGCGGCCGCTGGGTGCGGCGGTGGGGTTGATGGCAACCCAGGTGTCGGTGGTGGGATTGTAGCGGGCGCCATCGGCCGCGGCGGTGGTGCCGCTCAGGCCACCCCAAACGAGCATTTCGCTGTTTGACCAGACGGCGGTGTGATAGATGCGGGCGGAAGGCGCGTTGGTGCCGCTCAGTGCCGTCCAGGTATTGGTGGTGGGATTGTAACGGGCGCCGGTGTTGAGATAGGTGCCGTTGAAGCCGCCCCAGACGATCATGCCGGCGTTGTCCCAGACCGCGGTGTGGTTGCAACGCACAGCGGGGGCGTTGGTGGTGGCGATGCTGGTCCATGTATTGGTGGTCGGATTGTAACGGGCACCGTCGTTGAGGTAGGTGCTGCCGTTGTAGCCGCCCCAGATGATCATTTCCGTGCCGGTCCAGATGGCGGTATGATTGGTGCGCTGGGTGGGTGCACCCGAAGCGTTGAGGGCGGTCCAGGTATTGGTCGTGGGATTGTAGCGGGCACCATCGCCGAGGTATCCGCTGCTGGAATGATAACCACCCCAGATAATCACGCCGGCAGGGGTCCAGACGGCCGTGTGGCCGCTGCGGGCCGAGGGCGAGCCATTGCTGCGCAATTGCCAGCCATCGGCCAGCGAGGTGCTGCCGATTTTGACAAAGCCCGCCGCGACCAGTGCAGCACTCTCGGCCGCCGACAGCACTACACCGCCGCTGCCAACCGCGCTTTGTCCGCCTGCGCTCAGATTTGCGGCGGCCGCGCCGGAGGCAAGTTGGGAGGAACCCACCGCGCCGCCGGCCAACTGCGAGGCACCCACTGCGCCAGTGGCGATTTTGGCCGTGGTGATGCTGCCGTCGGTGACATTGCCGGCCATCATGGCATAACCCACGGCGGCGATGCGTTGATCGGGAGTGAGGAGTTGGGAGCCATGGACGCCATCGTTGAACCACACGCGCAACCGCACGTCGGCATTGCTGAACACGCTCGCCGGGATCGCCTGCATGTTGCCCAACGCCGCGTCACCCAGTTTCACCGCATAAAGCCCCTTGGTCACGGGCAAGGTGACTCCTGCGGCGGGTTGACTGCCGCCGGCGCTGGTGCCGTCATTGCTCCAAAACGTGGTGGCACCGGTGTTGTTGACCAAGGCAAATTTGAAGGTGCCGGTGCCGTCGAAGCTGGTGCTGCCGACGAGCACCCGCCCCTGATAGCTGATGATCTGGGGCACTTGGGCCTGCAGGGCAAGGGATCCCAACAGCGAAAACAGGACAATGAAAAGCACGCGGGACATGGTGGGTTTGGAAATTTCGGTTGGTGGCTTGATTGCGACGACCCGACCGAAAACGGCTGGTGCTGTGAGTCACACGCTGATATTTTGGCTAGCCCACTCCTTACAATGAAGGAAAAAGTTGTAAAGTTTTCGTAAAGTTTTCATCAGGCAAAATGCCGCAGCCAGAGCAGAAATGCCCCCGCGATGCGCCGTGAGTCAGCGGGTGAGGAAATTGCGGATGATGCGCAAACCGGCGTCCTGGCTTTTTTCCGGATGGAACTGGCAGGCGAGCAGATTGGGCAACTCGATGGCCGCCGCAAACACATCGTCACCATAGCTCGTCTGCGCAGCGACGATGGCAGCATCAGCCGGGACTGGAAAATACGAATGCACAAAATAGAAGTACGGTTCTGCACCCAATCCCCGCCAGTTGCCGGTGTCCGGCTGGCGCGGCACGGCCGAATTCCAGCCGATGTGCGGGATTTTCAGCCCGGGTGATTCGGTGAAGCGGCGCACGTTGCCGCGCACCAGACCGAGTCCGGCCACGCCGGGGCTCTCCTCGCTGGAATCCAGTAGAATCTGATAGCCCAGGCAGATGCCTAGGTAGGGTTTGCCGGCCAGCACCCACTGCCGGATCGGATCCAGCAACTCGCGACTCGCCAGTTGGGCCATGCAATCACCAAACGAGCCGACACCGGGCAGCACCAGATGCGTCGCGTCCGCCAGATCCGCTGCGGCGCCGACGATGTGCGGCTGGATGCCGAGGGCGGCCAGCGCGTTGGCGACGCTGCGGAGGTTGCCCGCGCCATAATCTATCAGCGCGACCCTCACAGCGCTTCCTTGGTGCTGGGAATCCCTTTAACCCGCGGGTCGCGTTGGCAGGCCTCCCGCAGGGCGCGGGCCAGACCTTTGAAAATGGCTTCCGCGATGTGATGGCCATCGCGTCCGTAGAGCAACTCGACGTGGATGTTGGCCCGCAAGTTCGAGGCCAGGGCGCGGCAAAATTCCTCGACCAGAGTGAACGGGAAATTCGGCGCGGACGGCGTGCCGGGCGGGGCGCGGAATTCCAGGTGCGGGCGGTTGCTCAGATCCACCACCACGCGGGCCAGCGTCTCGTCCATCGGCAGGTAGGCGCTGCCGTAGCGGGAAATCCCCGCCTTGCTGCCAAGCGCCTCACGCAGGCAATCGCCGAGCACAATGCCGGTATCCTCCACGGTGTGGTGGAAATCAACGGCCAGATCTCCGACCGCTTTTACCGTTAGATCAAACAACCCGTGCCTGGCGAACAAGGTGAGCATGTGATCGAAAAACGGAATGCCGGTATCGATCGAGGCCACGCCCGACCCATCGAGGTCGAGCCAGAGGTCAATGGTCGTCTCCGCGGTCTTGCGGGAGCGACTGGCGTTGCGCGGGGGAACCATGAATCCGGATCGGGTTAATTCTCCTCGCTCGCCGGCTTCACGCCGCTGGCCTTGGCCGCTTCCTGCAGCATTTTGAGGTAGCGCTCGGGGAGGGCGGCGGCTTCGGCGGCGGCCAGCGCCTTTTCCATGGCTTCGGCATCCGCATCGCTGTGGATGGTTTTCCAGGTGCTGCGGTACACCTTGCCGCCATCAGTGGTGGCAGGCGGCAGCGTGGTCAGGCGCTGCAGCTCCGAATCGGCCAGGCTGAGGTCGTCATCCAGCGACGCCTTGTGCTTCGGATTCGGCGTGACCCACGTCAGTTGGGCGCTTTTCTCTTGCTGATAGGTCCGCTCCAGTGCCTTGGCTTCCTGTTCGATGGCACGCTTGGTTTCGTCGCGGACGGCCGGGGCCATGGCCTCCACCTCCGCCGTCTGTTTTTCCATGCGGGCATCGAAGGTTTCCACGCTGCTCTTGAGTTGGGGGCGCAAGGTTTGCAGGGCTTTGACCACCACCGGTAGCACCTCGCGATAGCAGGTGGCGGTTTGGAAATCCTTGTCGAGATCCGCAAACGCCCGCAACGCCAGGATCCATTGCGAATTTTTGGCGGCGGCGCGGATTTTCGTCTCCAGCGCGCGGGCATCCAGATCGAAGGCATTGGCGCGGTATTCTGCGGCCTTGATCATGATGCCCTGGTATTTGCGGCCACCGGCCTCCACCTCCGCGCTTTCATCGCTGAGGGTCTTGAGGATCTCATTGGCTTCCTTGAGCTTCGAGCTCTTGGGATATTTGGCGATGTAGGCATTCACGGCAGCCAGGCGCTGCTTGTACTCGTCAATCGTCAGAAAATCGGGCGTGGGGACCAGTTTGGCGATCAGCTCAAACGCCTTTTCGTCGAGTTTCTCGGTGACGATTTTGACCACGTCGGCCTTGGGGACGGTTTTTTTGTCCTTGATGCGGGGGGTCACCTGGTACTCGATGACGTAGGCATCCGCCTGCAGGGGGGGGACGATCTTGCCTTCCAGAACGGTCCCGTTCTTGAGGGTGAAAGTGTCCGCAACAGCCACCAGTGAGGAACAGCCGAGCAGAGGAATCAGATAGGAGGTAATTGATGGGACTTTCATAAAGGGTGGGCGATACGCCGGCGCAGTATTCACTGGTTTGCCGCCGATGGCAAGAGAGCATCTCGCAATGCTTCGGGTGTGGCCGCCAACTGGCTGGTGCCGTCCGGCAGGATGACTTTCACCGAACCGTTCGGCACGCCATCCGCGGCGGCGGCCACCCGGCGCTTGACCAGACGCAGCGGCAGACGCGCCACGGCGGTCTGCATGGCTTCCGGCAACCCCTTGCCGTTGAGAACCAGCGGCGCGTAATGGCGCACCAGGGTGGCTTGGATCAAATCGGTGTGCATCACCGGTTGCTCCAGCACCACCGTCGGCAGCGGCACGGCCAGCCGGCTGAACGATTGGACCAAGGGTCTGCCACGAGCCGCCAACCGGCACTCCGCCATGGAAATCAGGCCGGCGGTGGATTCGTCGAACAACATCGCCAGATCGGTGATGGGCAGGTCGACGATTTTGGCATTGTCCGGGCATTCCTTGAGGAAATCCATCGCGGTAAAGCGCTCGGCGGAGGTGCTGGCCAGATCGTCCGCCCACGCCAGATATTTTTCCTCGCCGGTCACATCGGCCAGGTCGAGGGTGGCTTGCATGGCCAGGCCGTAGAGAAACGCGCGTCCGGCGGAAACCGACGGCAGGGTCCTGGCGGCGAACATCCAGAGGTCCGGGCCATCGACAAAGACTTTGCGGGCCCGCTCGAGCAAGGCGACCGCCTTGTCGCGATACGCCGGGTTGCCGGTCGCGCCGAAGGCCACCGCATAGGCGGAAACCATCCGAAAGGTGGTGGAAGCATGCTCGGTCTCATCCTTGGGGCTGGGCCCGAGCCGCTCATCGCGGGCCTTGAGCAGGATTTTGCGGGCCGCCTCAAACCGCAACTTGAAGGCCTCCGGCGTGAGCCCGAGGCCAGCGGCAATCTCGGCCATCGGCTTGACCAAGCCGATGGTGTTGGAGCGGAAAAATTCGCGGGTGGGGTCTGCTTCGGACGGCAGATTTCCCAACCCGCGCATGCCGGTGGCGGCGATCCACCAGGTGGCGTCCTCAGCCGGCAGCGTTTTCTTAATGTCCTCGATGGTCCACAACCAGGACTTGGTGTGCTCGCCGGCGGAATCGCCGAGGGCAAACACCCCGCTGCGGGCGGCAAACGATTTTTCGGCATAGGCGAGCACCCCGAGCGCACGCTCCAGGACCAGCGGATTGCGCGTTGCCTCATAGGCCCGGAACAGGGCCGTGATCGCGCGGGCCTGGCCACTGCCCTCCCGGTCGAACACCGGAAACGCCCAAGAACCGGATCGCCGCGACGAGAATAATCCGCCGTCGAGCGGGTCAAACATCGGGCTGGGCAGCAAATCCTTCAGCAATTCATTGAGGGTGGCCAAACTGCGGGCACGGATGTCCTTCGGCACCGATGCGTTGAGAACCGCACTCGCCAGCAGGTCGATCGCGCCGGAGGGAAATAACCCGCCCGCCTCATCAAACGAACGCGACACCGGATCATACAGCGAGGTGAGTTGCCGGATCGCCTTGAGCACGTCGGCCGCCGGTTCCTTGCTGGCTTGGGTTTCATTCTTGCGCCGGGAGATGCGCTCCCGCCGTGCCTGATTGTCTGCGATGCTGTTGGTGGCCACGTAGTCGGCATCGCCAGCCCACGAGTGGCTGAGCAAGGAATGCGATTTATCAAACAAATCGCGCACCGCGCCCGGCGAGGCTGCGGTCACCGGAATCCATGCCACCGGATTGGCCTCCGGGGTCAGCCAAACGAACATCGGGAATTGCGCCGGCACCTTGACTTCTATCGCCAGGTCCGCAGCCAACAAACTGATTTCGCGTGCCGCATCGACGTCGAGCAGGACCGGCACATAATTATCGTTGATGAGTGCCACCAAGCCGGGATCGCCGGCCATCTCGCTGAGGATCTTGTGGAACGAGGTTTGCTGGGGCATGGCCATCACCAGGAAAACAAAGCGCTTGGCCGCCTTGGCGCGCTCAAAGGTCTCCGTGCTCCACGGCTGCCAACGAATCGGCGAGCGGCTCTGGCTTTGATAGATCAAGCCCGGCAAACCCGCCACGCCGTTGGCATGCAACTCGGGTGCCACCACGGCCGGCACTTCCGCAGTGGTGGTCGGGCTGGGTTTGCGACAAGACGCCCCTCCCAGCAGGACCATGCCACCTATGGCAGCCGCAGCAACCCGCCGGAAAATAAACGTGGATTTCATGATGTGTTTGAGCATGGCGAGCATTTTCGCGCCCGCTGCGTCGCAAGACGACGCTAAAGAAAAAACTTCCTCTGTGGCAAGCACAAGCTAGGCTGCCGCGACAATTTCCTCTCAAGCGTGACCAGTATTGCAGTATCCAGTCAAAAGGGCGGTGTGGGTAAAACCACCCTATCGATCAATTTGGCCCATGCCTTCGCGCGGGCCGGCGTCAAAACCCTGCTGGTGGATGCTGATCCTCAGGGCTCTGTCGGCCATTCACTGGTCCGCCAATCGCGCCTGCTCAGCGGATTCTACGATTGGCTGGCCAACCCCGACCTGGCGCTCGAGCGACTGGTCGTCTCCACCCGCCTGGCCAACTTCTCGTTGGTGGCCTGCGGCCGGGCCAGCGAGTACGACGTCGGTGACGGCGGCACTGGCAGCCATCTGGCACGCGTGCGTGGGTTTCTGCGGGGCGTCGCCGCGCTCGGCTTCGAGCTTTGCCTGATCGATACGGCCGCTGGCCTCTTCGGCATCACCGGCGACGTGGTCGCCGCCTGTGATGCCATTCTGGTGCCGCAACAAGCCGAGCCGCTGGGCATTCGCTCGGTGCCCAAGTTGCTGGAGGAACTCGCCCGCTTGCGCATCACCAATCCGCGCCTCAACATGCTGGGCGTGTGCCTGTCGATGGTGCAAGCGGATCTGGCGGAAAGCCGCGACGTGGCGGTGGCCCTGGGCCAATTGCTGCCGCCCGCATGGCTGTGCCAAACGCAGATCCCGCGCGACCCGTTGTTTCTGCGTGCCAGTGCGCGCGGGCTGCCAATTGGCGCGCTGGCGGAAGGTGCCGCGGTGCAAGCCGTGTTCGATGCCTTGCGCGCCGAGCTCGCGGCGAAGCTCGAGAGCCACGCCGCCGCCACCACGGCCTGAGGAGCGGGACTTGCCAAGCGCCGGGCATGCGCTATAAACACGCTCCATGAAGCAGTCACCCGCCATCAAAGAACAGCCCACCCGCTTGATTTTAATCGAAGATCACGCCGATTTCCGCGAGTCGGTCTCGATGGTGCTCGAGGAGCGAGGCGGTTACCATTGTGTGGGCGGCTTTTCCACCATGGAAGATGCGCTGGAGGCGATCCGCGGCGGCTTGGAGGCGGACCTGGTGCTGTCGGATCTGGGCCTGCCGGGCATGAGCGGCGTGGCTGGCATCCGCAAGGTGCGCGAGCTGTTGCCCAAAGCGCGGGTGCTGGTGCTCACCGCCTTCACCGACAAGGCGAAGGTTTTCGCCGCGCTGGAGGCCGGCGCGCATGGCTATCTGGTCAAGGCCGGCAGCGCGTCGCGGCTGATGGAAACCCTCGAGGAAGTGCTCGCCGGCGGCACCCCGCTCGATCCCAAAATCGCCGGCATGATCTTGCAAACGTTCCGCAAACTCAGCCCCATCCCCGACGCCGAGTCGCTCTCCGGCCGCGAGTGCGAGGTGCTGCAACTCGCCGCCAAAGGCCTCACCCGCCAGGAAATCGCCGACGCCCTGAGCCTCAGCCCGTATTCGGTGACCGAATACATCCAGCGCAGCTTCGATAAACTCCACGTGCGCAACCTGCCCGCAGCCGTCAGCGAGGCCATCCGCCGCGGCTTCCTCGATCTGTCCGGTTGACCCCCCTGCCCTGCCGCTCTGTCCCAAATCTTAGGGACATGACAAGATTGCAGATTTGCGCCATTGTCACCTCGTCGCGGGGAGAGATCCCCCGGTTTCATAAGGGATTGTGAAAAAACAAAAGGGGCCGTGCAACAGCGCGGCCCCTTTTGTTTCTCAAGCCTCAAAATACAGGCTCAGACAAACAAATTTGCACTCGCACAATGCGCGGCAGCTGTCATATTAGCCCATGCCAGTTGGCGCGTGCCCGATTCTGCGCGACTGGACTGGATCCAACCACCACCGCCATGACCCGCATCCTTGTTCTCTACTACTCCATGTACGGCCACGTCGAAACCCTGGCCAGCGCCATCGCTGAAGGTGCCCGCAGCGTCGATGACTGCGAAATCACCCTCAAACGCGTGCCGGAAACCATGCCGCCCGAGGTGGCCCAACAGTACGGTGCCAAGCTCGACCAGTCCGCTCCCGTCGCCTCTCCGCATGAACTCGCCGACTACGACGCAATCTTCTTCGGCACCCCCACCCGCTTCGGCAACATGGCCGCACAGATGCGCAATTTCCTCGACCAAACCGGCGGCCTGTGGGCCAAAGGCGCGCTGGTCGGCAAAGTCGGCAGTTGCTTCACCTCCACCGGCACCGGCGGCGGCAACGAGAGTACCATCATGAGTTTCGTCAACACCCTGATGCACCACGGCTTGGTTTACGTCGGCTTGCCGTACACCTGCGCCGAACTCGCCGACATCAGCGAAATCAAGGGCGGCTCGCCGTGGGGCGCGGCCACCATCGCCGGCCCTGACGGCTCGCGCCAGCCCAGCGCCAAGGAACTCACCCAGGCACGCTTCCAAGGCCGCCATGTGGCCACCATCGCCAAGAAGCTCAACAGCTGAGCTGTCCCAGCCAGGGCGAGCTCCGAATCAACCCGGCCCGTGCCGGCGGCCTGGCGTCCTGCGGCGCATGCTCCGGGCGGGATGATGCGGGGATTGCTAAACGGCTCTCTGTCCCAAATCTTAGGGACATGACAACATGCCGGTTTTCTTGCATGCTGCGTGCGTCAGGGGGCGTGATTCCCCCTTTTCATAAGGGATTGTGAAAACATCAGGGGCCGCGCAACAGCGCGGCCTCTCTTGCTTTCAGGTGCCAGAACCCGGCAAGGCAGGGGTGGCAGGGCGGATCACTGCCGGAACCTCACCGCAAGGCCGCAGGCCGCAAAGGACCGCGGAGCCAGTCAGGAATTTGCCCATCACCCGTTCCCCTTTGCCCGCTCCGCGTCCTTTGATGGCAGGCGGTAAACCTGCAAGTGGGTCGGTTCAGAAGCTGCGCTCGACGATTTTGCGGGCGGCGGCCAGCGAGCGGCCCGGCGGCAGGCTGTGAATGACGGTGATATAGGCGCGGCCGCGGGCGGTGTTTGCTGTTAGACAATGGATACTGCCGCCCAGATGGCGGAACACCTTGAAGGAAAGCGCGTAGATCAGGCCGCCCGCGTCGCTCGTCGTCTCGTAACGCAGGCGGCAATTGCCCGATGGCGTGGCGTCCAAGGTCGGCCGTGCATCGAGAGGTGGCAGCAGCGCTTCATCGGTGTCGCTGATGTGCAGTTGGTTGGCGATGGCATGCTCGATGATTTGGGGCAAGTTGGCCGGCAGCGCTTGGGTGCCTTGGGCCAGATGGAAAAAATCGAGCGCGAGTTGATGGTGCGTCGCACAGAACAGATGTGCCTGACGCAAATTGATGTGATGCTCCCACAGCGCGCCGCTGATGCAGGCGGCCAGCCCGCGGAAGTCGAGCGCGGCCAGGCCTAACAACACAGTGCCGCCGTCGCGCAGCATCGCAGCCTTGGGCCCGGCCTCCGGATCGTCCGCCAGGCGCAGCAAGTGGGTGCCGAAGCGCCGCGCGTGCCGTCCATACAAGCCGCTGAAGAAATCCGAGCCGAAGTCGCGCAAGATCTCCTGTTCCTCGGCGACGTAGCCGGCGGAGCGCAGGGTCAGCGCTGGATCGGGGACGATTTCGGGATGATAGGTGGTGAGCGCCTTGATATACAATTCGCGGGTGTTGAACCAGCGCGCGGGATCCGACGCCTGCAGCCACCAGTCCTGGCGTTCCGGCACGCCGGAGGTCATCACCTCCGGCGGCATTCCCATCAGGTGGTCGACGCAGGTGAACACAAAGAGGGTGCGCAGCGTCGACTCGTCACCACACAAACTCACCAAATCGGAGACCTGCTGGCGGTCGTTGATGCCAGTCTCGGCACGCAGCTTGAAGGTCCGGCGGTGGGTCACCAGAAACTCGGCGATGCGCACGGTCTCCGGGCTGAAACCCGCCTCGCTGACAAACGGCGCATAATAGTCCGCCAGCGCAATGCCGGAAAACCCCGACGCATTGCGTTCGTGCAGCGGCAGGGAAAGCGAATTGCGGGCAATCTCGTCGTCCGGCGTCAGCGGCAACCGCTTGGTCACCAGGGCAAGTTTCACTGCGGCGAGTTGGTCCGCGTCCAACAGCGCGGACGCTTTGGCCACCATCTCGCACAGATCCGCGTTGAGCGGATTCCAGCCGGTGGCGGTGCTGGCGAGTTGGGCATTGCCTTGGGCCACGCAAACATCCAACGCCCGCAATTTTTCCCGTACCCAGGCGCCGCGCAGCGAGGTGCGCTCAATCATCACGCGCTCGTCCAGCGACGCCTCGAAGCGGCCGTGGCCGGGAAACAGTCGCTCGGCCGCTCCATCCAACTGGGCGATATATTCGATGGTGGCGGCCAGACTGCCGCGGGTTTCATAAAACAAGGCTGATAACTCCGGCACCCGCATCAACCAGTCCCCGGCGTTGCAGAAGGTGGTTTGCAATTCGGAAGAATCCACCGGCACGCCATAGCGCTGTGCCACCAGCAACATCGCCAGCGCGGCACGGCTCTTGGCTTGTGGCGTGCGGCCGTCCTGGGCCTTGCCATGCTGCAGGCCACCGGTGGTCAGCAGTATCACATCGTCGGAAGGCACCAAGCGGCCGTTGCGCAGTTCGCGCTCAATCACGCCCCGCGCAAACACCGCCACCCGCCGTCGCGCCGACAGCAAGCGTGCCCGCACCATCGTGGCAAATTCAAATCGCGCGACGTCATCCGCCGCCGGATCCAGCATTTCGCCGAACGAGCAAAAGTCATCGAAGTCAAACACGTCCTGTGGGTGATTGCCTAGCAAGTTCGCCGGCTCCGGCCCGCGCCGCAGATGCACCCACGAGCGGATCCGCAGCAAGAACTCATAGGCAGCCACGTCCCGCGGATCCGGCAGTCCACCATAGATCTCATGGCTGTGGCTGAAGTCCGTGCCACCCAGGGTCCACACCCCGCCCAAAAACAAGCGCAGGCTGTCGTTTTTGATATCGAAACAATTGAGATTCTCGCTCACAGCGGCGGCGGCTTCCCAATGCTTCTTCCAAAACCCGCGGACGTGCAAAAAATGCTCGAACGGATCATACGTCGCCCGGATGCGCTCGCGGAACAACTGCTCCAGGCCGTGCGGATCGTACACCGCGGCCATGTCGATGAACGAATTGAGCTGCTTTTCCGCCAACTCCGGCACGTCATCCAGGCCAAAGGGCATCGGCGTGAAAGTGAACCCGTGTTGCTCCAAAAAGCGGTCCGTGTGCAAGGTCTGCCGCTGTATATCCAGCAAAAACGGGTTGCCTTCGAGGGTGTCGTCGAACAAAAACGCGATATCCAGATCCGAGCACGGCGTCACCTCGCCGCGGCCGGTGCCGCCGAGCGCGACCACCGCGAAGGGTTTGTCGTAGCCGCTGAGGCGCTGTTGCTGTTGCGCCCACTGCCCGATCAAGGTGGTGTAAATGGCCGTTCGGGCCCGCACGATGGCACGGCCGTTGTCCAGTTCCGCGCTCTTGATCAGCGCGTCATTTTCCTCAATCAAGCGCCGATAGGCCGCCAGCGGACCGATCTCACGGACCACCTCCAACACCCGGCCTGCTGCGCCGCCATCCATCGATACAAAGGCTTCCCCCATCGGCTCGCAGGAGTGGTGCCACATCCGCATGCCTACGTCCACTGCAAAATGCACCGGAAAATGCGCCAGCGGCGGCAACCCTCAAGCGGGAATTAAAGGGAAATTAACTATTTTGCTTGTCGATTCCGCTGGAATTGGCGACATTGCCGCTCAGCGCCTTCCTGTTGGGGGGCCGAATGTACAACAACCAAATCAATCCAAAGCAATGAAATTCATCAAGCTCGCCATCCTTGCCGCTGCCGCCTCGCTGTTTGCCTCCGCCTGCTCGCCTAAGGCACCAACACCGGCACCTGCTCCTCCGGTGATCCATCACGGCAAATAATTCCGTCTCACCTATCACAAAACCCGCTCCGTCGTTGCGACGGTGCGGGTTTTTTTATGGTATTGGCTGGCAGCGCTTCACTTGCCCCAGCGTTGCAGCAAGGTGCTGGCCATGACGCTGGGGGTCTCTGCCACAGCAATGCCGCACTCGGCGAGAATGCGCTTTTTGGCCTCGGCGGTGTCTTCCTCGCCGCCGACGATGGCACCGGCGTGACCCATGCGGCGACCGGCGGGCGCGGTGGCCCCGGCGATGAATCCGGCAATGGGCTTTTTGCAAAACTCCTTGGCCCAGCGGGCAGCTTCGGCTTCGGCATTGCCGCCGATCTCACCGATCATGATGATGGCTTCCGTCTCCGGATCGTCGTTGAACATCTTCAACACGTCAATGTGCGAGGTGCCATTGATCGGGTCCCCGCCAATGCCCACACAGGTGCTCTGGCCATAACCGGCCTGCGTCAACTGCCACACCGCCTCGTAGGTGAGCGTGCCGGAACGCGATACCACCCCGACGTTGCCGCGCTTGTGAATGTAGCCGGGTGAAATGCCGATGCGGCAGCCACCAAAACTTTTCTCGCCACGCCCCGGGGTGACAATGCCCGGGCAGTTGGGTCCGACCAGGCGGGTCTTGCTCCCCTCCATCATCGCCCTTACCCGCATCATGTCCATGACCGGAATGCCCTCGGTGATGCACACCACCAGGTCGAGCCCGGCATCCACCGCTTCTAAAATCGCGTCGCCCGCATAGGCCGGCGGCACGAAGATCACCGACACGGTGGCACCGCTTTCGCGCACGGCGGCGGACACGGTGTCGTAGATCGGAACTTTCTTGCCGGCGTGGTCAAACGTCTGGCCGCCTTTGGCCGGGGTCACACCGGCGACAATCTGAGTGCCGTAATCAATACTGAGCTGGGCATGGCGGGCGCCAAAACTGCCGGTGATGCCTTGCACTAGAACCTTGGTGGATTCGTCAACGAGAATGGACATGGGAAAAATTGTTTGGTTTGAAGAAGTTGGAACGGGGCGCTGCCTGACTATTGAACGGCGGCAACGATTTTCTGGGCGGCGTCGGCCATGGTGGTGGCGGTGATGAGGGCGACCTTCGAGTTGGCGAGGGTCTGGCGCCCGGCCTCGACGTTGTTGCCCTCGAGGCGCACGACCAGCGGGAGGCTCAAGCCGACTTCGCGGGTGGCCTCGACGATGCCCGAGGCAATCACATCACAATCCATGATGCCGCCGAAGATGTTGACCAAAATGCCCTTCACCTTGGGGTCGCCGAGGATGATCTTGAACGCGGCCACCACCTGCTCCTTGGTGGCACCACCGCCCACATCAAGGAAATTCGCCGGATCGCCGCCGTAGTATTTGATGATGTCCATGGTGGCCATGGCCAGCCCGGCACCATTGACCAGGCAGGCGATGTTGCCGTCCAGGCCGATGTAGTTGAGGCCGAATTCAGAGGCCATCACCTCGCGCGGATCTTCCTCTTCCGGATCGCGCATGGCGAGAATCTCCGGGTGGCGGAACAGCGAGTTGTCATCAAAGTTGAATTTCGCGTCCAGCGCATAAATATGGTCATCGGTGGTCACCACCACCGGATTGATCTCCACCATCGAGCAATCGCATTCAATGAAAAGCTTGTAGAGCGAGTGCAGCAAGCGGCCGAACTGCCGCGCCGTGGTGTTGAATCCAAGTGCCTCGCAGAGCTTGCGGACTTGATAGGCTTGCAGCCCCGCCAGCGGATTAACCGACTCGCGGATGATTTTCTCCGGGGTCTTGTCGGCCACTTCCTCAATGTCCATGCCGCCCTCCGTCGAGGCGATGATCACCGGCCGGCGCGACTCGCGGTCCATCAGAATTGCCAGATAGATCTCACGCTCGATGCTGACCGTTTCGGTCACCATCACCTTGCGCACCAACCGCCCGGCGGCTCCGGTTTGCTTGGTCACCAGCACTTCACCGAGCATTTTGGCGGCCACATCGCGGGCCGCTTCCGGCGACTCGACGAGTTGCACGCCGCCCTTGAAACCGCTCTTGAACACGCCTTTGCCGCGGCCGCCGGCATGCACCTGGGCTTTGACCACCAGGTTTTTCACATCGAGCCATTTGGCGGCGTCGTACGCTTCTTTGGGGGTGGCTGCGGCCTTGCCTTTGGGGCTGGGCACGCCGAATCTATCAAAAAGCTCCTTGGCTTGGTATTCGTGAATATTCATAATGACTGCGGAAACGGGATACTCGTCTGCAATGGGGCACCGTGATGCGCGGCGACGCTATGCCCGTGCCTGCCGCCTGGTCAAGGCATGCTTCGCAAAATTTCCATCAGGCGGTCAGAGCCCGGGTTTCAAGAATGGAGGCAGCCCTTGCCGGAGGAAGAATGCACCGAGTTCGGGCAAGTGCATAAAAAGGCTGTCATCATGTTGTTGACGATCGAAGTGCTCCTGCTCACCGGCATAAGTTGGCTGTCATCATGTTGTTGACGCTCCAAGTACGCCGGCTCACCGGCATAAGATGGCTGTCATCATGTTGTTGACGCTCCAAGTGCTGCGGAAAACCTGCTCGCGTGCCGAAAGAACGCCCTGTGCGCCTGGCGTATGCGGCCCGCATGAAATGCTCGCTGCCAGCCGTCGTTCTGTTAACCCCAGCCCTGCTCGCTGCCACACTTCGCGCAGCGCCGGTTTTCATCGGCACCGACGCAGGCGCGCAGTCCGCCAGCAAGGGGATTTACCGCAGCGAATTCGATCCGGTCACGGGCAAACTCGAGGCCCCGCAACTCGCGGCGGCCTATCCCAGCCCCGGATTTTTGGCGTTGCACCCGTCGCAACCGGTGCTGCTCGCGGTCGGCGGCCCGCGGCAACCCATCGCGGACGGCAGCAATGCCGTCGCGGCGTTTCGCATTGCCGCAGATCATAGCCTGCAATTTCTCGGTGAGGCGTCCAGCGGTGGCACAGGTGCCTGCCATCTCGCGGTTGACCCGTCCGGGCACACGGTGGCGGTGGCGAACTACAACGACGGCCACATCGCCACGCTCCGACTCGATGAGAGCGGAGTGCCAGCCCCCCCCATCTCCGTCGTTTCCAACCATGGCAGCGGCCCGGATCACGGGCGGCAGGAGGGTCCCCACGCCCACGGGGTGTATTTCAACAAGGCGGGGACCCGCTTGTACGTGCCCGATCTCGGGCTCGACCGGGTGCTGGTCTATCGATTCGATCCGGCCACATCCAGGCTCGGCGGAGCCCTGCCCCCGCTCATGACCGCCGCCGGCGCGGGTCCGCGGCATCTGGCATTTTCCGCGGACGAGAGCTTTGCCTATGTGATCAACGAGTTGAACAGCACCGTGCTGAGCGCCTCGTTGGACGAGGGGATTTTGAAGCCACTCGGCACAGTCGCGACCTTGCCAGCCGACTTCTCCGGGCCGAACACCACGGCCGAGATTGAAGTCAGCCCCGACGGACGCTTCGTGTATGCCTCCAACCGCGGCCATGACTCGATCGCGGTGTTTCGCCGGGACCTGCCAAGCGGTGCCCTTACGTTGGTGCAGCACGCGCCTTGCGGCGGCAAGGCCCCGCGGCATTTCAAGATTGCGCCCGGCGGCAAGTGGTTGCTCTGCGCACATCAAGACTCTAACTCGCTGAGCGTGCTCCCGCTCGATCCGCAAAGCGGCAAACTCGGGACTCCCACGAGCACTGTCCCCTGCCCACGCCCGATCTGCCTGGTGTTTTCGAGGTGATTCTATCCACGGATTGACAATGCTGCGGGTTCTGATATGCCACAGCGCATGACTGAGCCGCCACAAGACGTCTGGTTTTACTCGCACGATGGGGCACGCCTCGGTCCGGTTTCCCTCGCTGAACTGCGCGTGCTGGCCGTGGAAGGCGCGCTCAATCCCAGGCTCGACCTGGTCTGGACCCAGGGCATGGCAGATTGGAAGCCAGCCGGCGAAATTGAGGCTCTGTTTGAGCGCCGGGTCAATGAGGTCCCGGCGGGCAGCAATCCTTACACTCCACCACAGGCCGAGTCGGTCGGCAGCTTGATGCAACAGCAAGGCGAGTGGCCGGGTGCCCGCCGCCGTGCCTACCTCGGTGCCTGCCTGCTGCTGCCCGTTCTGTGGAATGTGGCGCTCGTCAATGGACCGGCTGCCCTCGGCACCCCGCTGGAGCCCGCCTTATTTCAACAAATCAACTTCGGCGGTGCCTTGCTGCTTTTCATCATCAGCATTTATTACAGTCTGCAACGTTTCGTGAACCTCGGGATGAGCCGCTGGTGGTATCTGGGCCACTTGGTGCCGTTCCTCAACCTGTGGGTCGGCTACCGTTGTTTCGCCTGCCCGGCCGGCTACGCCTACCACAAGCGCATGGACGGTGCCGGCATCGCACTGGCCATCTTCTATTGGCTGACCATCGTGCTGGTTCTGCTGGCGGTCATCGCCGCAGTGGTCATCTTGATTCGCTACGCCAACGACCCGCACGTGGCCGATTTTTTACGGCAATTGCGGGAGGCCATCGAGCACGGCCGCTCCGCAGCTCGCGCGCCGTGAGGCTCAGGGGTGGACGAGCGGTCACGGACCGCCACTTGCCAAGTGTCTGCGAGAAATAGGGTAGAGCGATAGCGCGGGTTGCTGCGGCGTTGGTGGCCGATCTGGCAGAGTTTGCCGGATTTGTCCACCGCATGGACCATGGCGCGGGCACCGCTGAGGGTGCTAGACATGGCCTTCTCACAATACACATGGAGTCCCGCCGACCCAAGCCGGCGCTCCGATAGTGGTAGCTGGAGTCTCACAAGGTCATCCGTGCCTGGAGACTCCCAATCATAACCCGGGCCAATCGCTTACTGCGGGACGCCGTAGACTTCGACTTCAATGTAATGGTTCATGTCGTTAGACGTGTTGCCATTGCTATAAAGACGGACGTAGCGGCCCTTGGTGCCCTTGCCATCGGCGATGAGGCCGAAGCGGCTTTCGACGTAGGGATTGTCAGTGCCCTTGCCGAGCTTGCAGACATTTTCGTAGTCGTTGTTATAGATCGTGGTGGTGGCGGCTGGGGCGAATTTCGCGTCATCCGAGATTTGGATGACCACGCCCTTGTAGGCGCGCTTCTGCGAGTGATAGTGCCAGACGCAAACGGCATTGATGGCGGCGCTTTTTTCCAGGTCGATCTGGACCCATTGCGGGCCTTCGAGGATTTCGACGAAGTAGCCTTCGCCGGCCTGTTTGTCGCCGTCGGTGATGAGTTTGAGGTCGCCGATGATCGGATTGTCATCACTGCCGGTGACCTTCTTATCCTTGGACAGCAGCACGGCCTCCTTGGGGACCAGGAACGTCGGCGCCTTGTCGGGCACTTGCACCAGATTGGGCACGGTCATGGCCTTGGGGGTGCCTTCGATGAGTTCGGGCGGGTAGTCGAGGGCGAGGGCTACGCCACCAGCGGTGCCGCCGGAGGAGGCGCCGGATGTACCACTCTTACCACAACCGGTGATAAGGATAGCAGAGGAGACGGCGAGGATGGATACGATTAGTTTATGTTTCATACGTCGAGGTGTTCGTTGGTGAATACGATAGGTTGATGGCTGAGGGCGGATGGATTGACCCAATAAATCGGCGCTTCGCTGAGGAAGGCGTGGTGAGCATCGCAATTGAGCTTGGCCTCACCCCGCATGGAGGCAAAGAAGTTTTCCAGATGCGGCTGATGGGGCGGTTTATTGAGTTCGCCGGGCAGTGCGAAGCCTTCCGGGGGTTTGGAGACGCGCGAATCAACGACGCCCGCGGCGGGTGCTGGCGGCGGAGCGGCCGCCTTGCGACCGAGGAGGCCGCGTTGCACCAGGTGATCCCAAGAGAGTGGGATCGGCTTGTCGGGAGGCGGCGCACTGGGATCCTTGGGCGCCGGGCTGGCTTCCTTGAAGATTTCAGTGACCGACGAGTTCTCGGAAATCTTGATGGTGCCCTCAGTGCCCATGAACGACTCCCAGTAACCGCCGCCGGAACTGGTGGTGGTCAGCACTTGATAGAACGCACGCACCTGGCCCTGCGGCGTGTCGTAGTCGAAGAGCGCCATCACATTATCGAAATGCTCGCGTTCCTTGAAGTAGCTGTTGCCGCCGGTGGCGTACACCGACTTGGGCACCGCGCCGAGGAACCAGTTGAAGATATCGATTTGATGCGCGCCGAGGTCGGAGATGGCGCCGCCGGACAGATCGCGGAAGAAGCGCCAGTTCATGAACTGATGCATGTCCTTGAACCCGTACTTGGCGAGGATTTCCGGCTTGATCGTCAGGCTCGGCTTGTAAGCGATGTTTTGCGACGACTTGACCGCGCGGTTCCACTGGCCGTTGACGTTGATGATCTGGCCGCAGATCTTGTTGTTGTTGATCAACTGGTCGAGGGTGAAGCGGTAGCGCGGGTTGCTGCGGCGCTGATGGCCGATCTGACAGAGCTTGCCGCTTTTTTGCATGGCCTTGACCATGGCGCGGGCGCCATCGATGGTGTTGGACATCATCTTCTCGCAATAAACATTGAGACCGGCTTCAAGACACTTGACGGTATGCGGCGAATGCCAGAAATCCGGCGTGGCAATCACCGCCGCATCCAGGCCCTTCTCCGTGGCCAACATTTCGTCAACGTCGGAATAGGCCTTGGGCATGTGCTTTTGCAACCCGTGGACGTGGCCCTCGGCGGCCTTGCGGTTATAGTCCCAGATATCGCACACCGCCTGGAAATGCAGGCCGGGAATATTCTTCATCGACTCAAACAGGACCTGGCCCTGCTTGCCGTGGCCGATGAGGGCGACGTTGATGTTGTTAGACGGACTGGCGCCGGCGGCGCGCAGGATGCCCGGGGCGCCGAGCACGAGGCCCGCGCCCGCGCCGGCCGCGGTTTTCGCGAGGAAATCGCGACGGTTGATAGAGGAAGTAGGAGTTTCCATAAGGATCAGGGCTGCGGGATTACCATTTCTTCAGGAGGCACAGGCGGTTGTGCTTGGCGAGCATCAGCGCCATGACGATGAGTATCATGTGGATGCCCAGCCAGGCGATGCCGGAGTCTTCCTTGATGAGGATGAGGCCCCAGGTAAGGCTGACGTAGAGCAGTCCCAGCAGGAACAGCGAGGTGCGGGTGAAAATCCCCAACAAAATCGCAAAACCCAGTGCCAGCAATGCCGGCCCGAGCACCTTGTCATAGAGCGGCAGGGCCCACTTCATCTGCATCATGATGGGCTCGTGGGTGAACTTCGTCATCAGTGCCTCTGGCACACCGTGGTAATGGCTGAGGGCGTATTCCTTGACGGGCTCGGCGGCGGTAAGGCCATAGTCATTGACCTTGCCGTCAATCCGGATGGGTTGGTCGGAGCCCACCGTGCCGGAGTATTTTTCCACCCCGGTTTGGATCGCGCGGATGGCGAGCCAGACGCGCAGCAGGAACGCGCCGTAGATGAAACCCAGGTTTTCTTGCGGGCAGGACTTGCAGCATTCCGTGGCTGGGGTGGACTTACAACATTCAGTGGATTCGGTGGTCATGGTTGTGGTTAGTTGATTGGATGGGGTCTCTCGAGTTGCTAGGTTTGGCGGTTTTTATTGGTTAGATAGAGGGTTTCAGCCGGCCTTGGGTTCCCACCCGGCGCGGTAGACACGTTTGAGCATGGCCTTGGCCTCGGGCAGGCCGCGGGCGTCCATGTTGGCGGCGTCCCAATTGATGGGTTTGGCGAGGCGCACGGCGAGGTTGCCGGCGAGGACCATTTCGGTCAGGGGCGCGGCGTGGTCGACGAAGTTGGACACGGGCTTATCGCCTTCGCCGCGGATGGCGCGGCAGAGTTCCTGGGTGGGGCCGCCGAGCACTCGGGGATAGACCTTCTTGATGCCGCGGGCTTTCTCGCGCAGGGCCTCCGGAAACACCACCGGCGGGGTGTTGCAATAGGAATCATTGACGAAGATCGCCCCGGCGCTGCCGACGAACACCTGGCCGAACTCGCCATTGAGTTGCAAGTCGGCGGGGATGCCCGGCGGCCTGACGAAATCCTTGTCGGTGTTAGGGTTATTGACGCCGTCCTGCCACACCACCTTGAGCGGGCCGCGTTTGCCCTTGCCGGGGAATTGATAGATCAGGGTGGCGCGCTTGGGGCAGGTGGTGTCGTCGAACTCTGACACCTTGCTGGCTTCGACGATGAAATCGCCGCGCAGATCCAGCGCCCAGAAGGCGGAGTTGAAGCTGTGGCAGCCGATATCGCCCAACGCGCCGCTGCCGTAATCCCAGAAACCGCGCCAGGCGAAGGGGTGGATTTTCGAACTGTACGGCCGCTCGGTGGCGACGGATCCCTGCCACACGTTCCAATTGATGGAGGGAGGCAGCGCTTCGGCGGGGAATTGCAGGCCCTTGCCCTGCGGCCAGATCGGGCGGTTGGTCCAATAGTGGACCTCCTTGACCTCACCGATCAAGCCGGCTTCGATCCATTCGCGCAGCACACGGGTGCCCTCCATGGTGGCGCCCTGATTGCCCATCACGGTGAACACGCCTTTTTGCTTGGCGAAGGCGGCCAGCGTGCGGGCCTCCCAAATCGTGTTGGCCAGCGGCTTCTGCACCATCACGTGCTTGCCGCGGCTGATCGCCTCCATGGCGATGGGAAAGTGCATGTGATCCGGGGTGGACACGGTCACCACGTCGATTTGATCGCTCATGGCGGCGAACATTTCGCGGTAATCGGAAAACCGTTTGGCATCCGGGAATTTTTCAAAGGCCGCCTTGGCGCTGTCTTGATCGATGTCGCAGAGAGCGGCAATGCGGTTGCCGGGGGCGATCTCGAAAATGTCACTCATGCCCTTGCCGCCACAGCCCACCGCGGCAACATTGAGCTGTTTAAGTGCATTGCCCTGACCCAACAATACATTGGGCGCGAACGCGGCACCGGCCATGGCGGTGGCGCATTTGAGGAAATCGCGGCGGGAAGAGGCAGACATGACGAAGGCGGGCGGGTGGCTAAGCGGATTGGCAGGACTTGTCAACTGCGGATGCGGCGCGCCGCGCGGGAAAAAACGCGGACCTCTCCCCCCGTGCCATCAGCGCAGGTGGGGTTGTGAGAGCGATCCGCAGGGTTGTCATGAGCCGTTGTATACAGCCCCGCCGCTGCCGGTTTTTCATCCGTCTTGATCAAAATTCGCCAAATCCCGCCAAATCGGCCTTGAAGAAGCGGCCGATAGATCTCATCAAGAGGTCGCGACAACGCCGCCACCCACTCGCACGAGCGCTCACCGGCCGGCGGTTTGCAGATTTCTGATGTTTGATTTCAACTTTTCAGTTTTCAGCTTCCAGTTTTTCTCTTCCCCCTCCGCCCGCCATGCCCCTAACCGCGCTCGATCTTTTCACCATTGGAATTGGCCCGTCGTCCTCGCACACGGTGGGGCCGATGCGAGCTGCCTGCCGGTTTGTCACACGCCTGCAGGCCGAAGGGCTGGCACCGCGGGTGGAGCGGCTGTGTTGCGACCTGTATGGCTCGCTGGCGGCCACCGGTAAAGGCCACGGCACGGACGCGGCGATTGTGCTGGGATGGCTCGGCGAGGAGCCCGAGTCCATTGCCGTCAACAGCATCGCGGCGCGGCTCAAGACGATCCGCCAATCCAAACAACTGCCACTGCCGTGGGGGGCGAGCATCGCCTTCAACGAGGCCAAGGATCTCAGTTTCAAGCGCCTCAAGCCGTTGCCGCTGCATCCCAACGGCATGCACTTCACTGCGCTGGACGCCGCCGGGGTGCCACTGGCCGATGATATCATCTACTCCACCGGTGGCGGCTTCATCGCCAGCGAGGCGGAAATGCAACATCCGCAGCCGCGCAACCAAGTCCTGCCACATCCCTTCACCACCGGGGCGGAGTTGCTAGATCGCTGCGCCACCCACAGCCTGTCCATCAGTGCGCTGATGTTTCTCAACGAGGCGGCATTCCGCGCCAAGGCCCTCACCCGCGCCCGCCTCGACGCCGTCTGGCAGGCGATGCAGGACTGCGTCAAACGCGGCTGCGCCCAAGGCGGCACACTGCCCGGCGGGCTCAAGGTGCGTCGCCGCGCCAGCACCATCTATCAGCACCTGCGCAACAACGCCGAGGGTGCCCTCGCCGACCCGCTCACCATCCTCGACTGGGTCAACCTCTACGCCCTCGCCGTCAACGAGGAAAATGCCGCAGGCGGCCGCGTGGTCACCGCCCCCACCAATGGTGCCGCCGGCATCATCCCCGCCGTGCTGCACTATGCCGTGCGCTTCCGCCACCCGGTGCATGCCGACGGGGTGCACCGCTTCCTGCTCACCGCCGGGGCCATCGGCCAACTCTACAAGCGCAACGCCTCACTCTCCGGCGCGGTGGCCGGCTGCCAGGGCGAAGTGGGCGTCGCCTGCTCGATGGCCGCCGCCGGCCTCGTCGAATTCCTCGGCGGCACGCCCAAGCAAGTGGCCAACGCCGCGGAGATCGGCATGGAACACAACCTTGGCCTCACTTGCGACCCCATCGGCGGCCTGGTGCAAATCCCCTGCATCGAGCGCAATGCCATGGGCGCGGTCAAAGCCATCAACGCCGCGCGGCTCGCCATTGCCGGCGACGGCACCCACGTGGTGTCCCTCGACAAGGTCATCCGCACCATGCGCGACACCGGCCGCGACATGAACGCGAAGTACAAGGAAACCTCGCGCGGCGGCCTCGCGGTGAACGTGGTGGAATGTTAGGGATGGTTATGGGTTAGATGTTATGGGTTATTGGTGGAAGAGGGCGGACCATTGGCTGCTATCCAGCTCGTGGCGCCCTCAGGGAAACATCCCGCGCGCGGCCTTCGAATCGGCGACGGTCTTGATGGCGAGGGCCTGCGCGGCCATTCTACTGGAAACGCGGTGGCGTTGGGCGAACTCGGCGACTTTTGCCATGGCCTTTGCCAGGAGCACTTCCAACTTGCTGATGACTTCCTGCTCCTCCCATTGGAAGCGCTGGAGGTTTTGCACCCACTCGAAATACGACACGGTGACCCCGCCGGCATTGCAGAGAATATCCGGAATGACGAACACGTCGCCCCGGGCTTCGAGGATCCGGTCGGCCTCGGGCGTGGTCGGGCCGTTGGCACCTTCGGCCAGCACTTGGCAGCGCAGAGCAGCGGCATTTTTGCCGGTGATGACGCGGTCCAGGGCGCAGGGCGCGAGGATGTCGCAGGGCTGGCACAGAAGTTGCGCCGGATCAATCGGCTCGGCACCCGCAAAACCCACCACCGTGCCGGCCTTGGCCAGATGGTCGCGAAGCCCGTGCAGATCAAGGCCCTGGGCATTCCAAATGGCACCGACCACATCAGACACGCCGGTGACCTTCACCCCGGAGGCGGCAAAGCTGGCGGCGGCGTGCGAGCCGACGTTGCCAAACCCCTGGATGACCGCGGTGGCCCCGCTGACCGTGCTGCCGAGTTTTTCCAACGATTTGCAGGCGCAAAAGGCGACCCCGTAGCCGGTGGCCCTGTTGCGGCCCTTGGACCCCTGCAGCGCCAGC